>DOUU01000193.1:1492-24222 GCA_003520425.1 Deltaproteobacteria bacterium | reverse complement strand
CCGGACGTGCACGCTTGCCCTGGCTCTTGGGCGCGGGGTAGAGTGCACCGTGAACTCCGTTTCATCTCGGGCGCTTACGAGGCGGATTGCGGATGATCGATACCCCGCTCGTGATGTACGACGACGACCACCGCAAGATCCTCGCGGTGCTCCAGCGCCTCGTGCGCGACGCCAACGCGAAGGGAATCTTCCTGGTCGACAAGAACGGCCAGCTTGTGGCCGAGGCCGGCGAGATGCGTGGCATCGATAGCACGAGCCTCGCATCACTTACCGCGGGCAACATCGCGGCGACGGGCGGCCTCGCCAAGATCATCGGCGAGGAGGAGTTTCCCATCCATTTCCACCAGGGTCAGCGGGACAATCTCCACATCACGCTGGTGGCGGGGCGCATCATCCTCGTGGTCGTCTTCGACGAGCGGAGCTCGCTCGGTCTTGTCCGCCTGCGGGTCAAGAAGGCCGGGGCGGAGCTCGGACATATNNTTCGAGGAGATCCGGAAGAAGACGGAGCGGGCCCAGGCCTCCGGCGCCACATCGCCTTTCGCCGAGATCACCGACGACGATATCGACAATTTGTTCTCCGAGTAACGCGGGACCATGTCGTTCATCAACTACTCCTCGCGCGAGATCAACTGCAAGATCGTCTACTACGGCCCGGGCCTGTGCGGGAAGACCACGAACCTGCAGTTCATCTACTCGAAGACAAGCCCGGAGCTCAAGGGCAAGATGATCTCCCTCGCGACCGAGACCGAGCGAACCCTCTTCTTCGACTTCCTCCCCTTGGCGCTCGGCCAGATCCGCGGCTTCAAGACGCGCTTCCACCTCTACACCGTCCCCGGGCAGGTGTTCTACGACGCAAGCCGCAAGCTGATCCTGAAGGGCGTGGACGGGGTGGTCTTCGTGGCGGACAGCCAGATCGAGCGGATGGAGGCCAATCTCGAGAGTGTCGACAACCTGAAGATCAACCTGAAGGAGCAGGGCTACGAGCTCGAGAAGATCCCATACGTCGTTCAGTACAATAAACGCGATCTTCCCAACGCGGCGCCGCTCGACGAAATGCGGCGCCTCCTCAATCCCATGGGCGTCCCCGATTTCGAGGCGTGCGCGAATATGGGAAAGGGAGTCTTCGACACCCTGAAGGCGACAGCNNTCTACTGCACGACCTCGAGCGCGACGCCGAGCCCGAACCCGGAGTTGTCACCCCAGGTCAAGTCCGGCGAGAACGGCGCCACGATGAGGAAGTTCGCACCAGCCGGCACCCCGACCTGGACCCCGGGCACTGCGACGTTGGACAGCGGAGAGATCAGGAAGTCTTCCGGGATATCCGTCGGCACGAGGTGGAAGCCCTGGATGACCGGCGGAGTTTTGAACGGGAAGGCCGTAAACGAGGAGAGCGGGGTGACGCTGACGGGCGCGAGGGCGTCCGTACCAATGCGGTCTTGGACGTTTGTGCCCGCGACATTGCCCGATTTGCTGAACACACCGCTCACCGCGGTCTGGTTTCCGTTCTTGAGCTGGAGCCTATCGGCGAAGGTCCCGACCCGCGTGATGCGAAGCACGTGTTGCTTGCCGTCTTGAAGAACACCGCTGCCAAACACATCGGCCAGGTTGATCACAACCGGCAGCTGCGGATTGTCACCATTCGCCACGGTCAGGTAGTCCGACTTCGAGTTCACGCCCCACAGGAGGCCCGGCACAGCCGTTTGCGTGTCGAAGAATTGACCGCAGCCCGTGGTGTCCGTCACGCCGACGAAGGGCGGTTCCGATTGGTTGGTCACCGTGAGGTTTAGGGTGAAATTCGCCATGAATGGGCCGAACGGCGTGGGGCCGCCGGAAAACGTGGCGGTCGTCGTGAACAGGCCATCGGCGCTCCCCGTATTCGCGGCGTTGAGGAGCGATGTGATATTCAGGCCAGTGAGAGGCAGGTTGGTCGGCGGGACCGGGATCCCGACCGGCGACTGGAAAGTACCCAGAACGTTCGCCGAGGCGAGGAGGTCGAGGGCTAGGCCGTTTACAGAGCCGTTGCCTGCGAGAACGTTGAGCGTCACCGTGCCCGTATTCAGGGGCGGATTTTGCGGGGGCGGGTTCGTGTTCTCCCAGACGCAGATCGATCCGACAATCGGCGCCAACGCCGGCGCTGACGCCTCCATCCGCACGTCCTCGACTGTGATCGGGCCGCTAAGCGGCCCGGGCAGCGAGTTGGTATTGACGGTAATCAGGCCGAGAAACCCACCCACCACGTTCAGGTCGACGGGCTGCCCGCCATTGAGGCCCGAAATGGTAACCTTGCTGTTTGTGCTGTCGGTAATCTTCACCCACGATTCGATCGACAAAAGGCCGCAGCCGCTCATCACGACGGCGAAGGAGCCGCCAGCAACTGCTGCGGCCACGGTCTTAAATACCTGAAGCTTGCGCATCGAGTGCCTCCCCTTCCGGCCTTGCGCCGGATTTGCCCGCTTCATCCCCCAGCGACCCGCGCCCTGCGGGACTCCGCCCACATGGCGGGGCATCGCCCTTCTACACGCTTCAAGAAAAGAAGGGAAGAAAAAAAGAAGATGTTCTTTTCTATATTACAATATATTGAAAATAAAGACTTTTTCTCATTTTCCGCGCTCTCGGGGGGGCTGCATCGCGCGGATAAAAATGCCGAGCAAGACAGGCTGAAGGGCGAGCAGCTCCTCGCGCCGGCCCTCGCTGTAGTAGCGGAAGCTCATGCCTTCGATTCCCGTCAGGAGGAACTCGATTGTCGCGCGAGGAGGAATGCGGGCGATCACACCTTCCTCATAAAGGTGTTCGATCCAGCGCAACTCGATATCGGTTCCGAGCTGCACGTAGCGGCGCCGCACGTCCCGCACGCGCTGCCCCGCCTCGCCACCCAGGCGCTCGAGGTCAACGGCCGCGCGAGGGAAGAGCTCGAGGTAGGCGCGCATCACGCGAGCCATGCGTTCGACTTCGCTGCTCGGCTCCACAAGGGCGGTCTGCAGTCGCTCGAAGAAGGAGCGCGCCTTTTCTTCGACGATCTCGGCGACGAGATCGTCCTTCGACTTGAACTGTTCGTAGAAGGACCTCGAAGACATGCGCGCCTCGCGCACAATGTCGGCGACGCTCGTCTTCTCGAAATGCGCCTTCTCAAGCAGGCGGAGGGCGGCATCCATGAGGCGCTGTCGCTGCACCTCCTTCGGGATGGACGGCCGTCCCCGGCGGCGCTTGGTGGTCGTGTTCACTCTCCCGGGAGCGTACTCCTCCCTGCGGGCTCTGCGAAGCTCCCGGGAGCAAGGGGAGGAGCGAGCCGGCGCGGGAGGAGGAGCGCTGCGGCGACCCCTCCCGTCATGAGGAGCCACGTCTTGGCAACATCGGCTGGGCCAGCCGGCTTCCAAAGCTTCCAAACCCGATAGAGGAGGAAGCCCACCACGGGGAACCAGAGCGCGGCGACCGCGGCGAGGCCCGGAACGAGGGAGCGCCACGCGCGGTCGAGGCGCGGCGCGAAACGGACCAGCGCGAGCCAAGTGAGGACGGTCAGGATCCAGTGCGGGAAAAGAGCCTCCAAAACGATGGCCAGGAAAATCGCGTGGAGTGCCGCGATCTGCATCGGCCCGAGAGAGGTGCCCGCGCGATGGTTGCCGATGGCGATGAGGAGAGCCCCGAGCGCGTAGAGCCCGCCCACAAGCAGTGCGGCCGACACCCCTGCCCAGGCAAGCGCACGCAGCAGGAAGGACCCAAGACCCGCGCTTTCGATGGGACGGCTAGCCACGTCGGGGCGCATCCTAGACGAAAGATCTGCTTGCGCAGCCCCCTGCGGCCCATGCGAGGGCACGGCGGGTATAGACTCGCCCCATGCCGCATGCCGTCGTCGCGGGGCGCAAGGTCTATTACGAGGCCCACGGAGATGCGCCGGGGACGCCCCTTCTCCTCGTGATGGGCCTGGGCGGCTCGTGCCGGGGCTGGCTTCCCCTCCAGGTTCCCGAGCTCTCAAAGGGCCGGCGTACAGTGATCTTCGACAATCGCGGCGTCGCAGGCAGCGAAGACCCGGGCGGAGCTTTCAGCACCGCCGACATGGCCGACGACACCGCGGCGCTCTTGGCCGCTCTCCGTATCCCGAAGGCAGACGTGCTTGGGGTCTTCATGGGCGGCATGGTTTGCCAGGAGCTCGTCCTGCGGCACCCCGAGCGGGTCGACCGGCTACTTCTCGTCGGCACCTACGCGCGGCCAGACGCGAAGCGGCGCCTCCTCCTCGAGGAGTGGCGCGAACTCGCAAGGCTCGGTGTCCCGATCGAGACCCTGGTGAAAACGCGGCTTCTCTGGACCCTGCAGGACGAGACCCTCGAGCAGACCGACCTCATCGAGTCGATGATCAGCTTCTTTACGCGCGATGGAGCACCACTCTCGAACGACCTCTTCATCCGCCAGTGCGACGCGTGCCTGGCCCACGACACCCGGGATCGGCTCCGCCACGTCGAGCAGCGAACGCTCGTCGTGTGCGGCCGTCACGATCTCCTCACCCCCCCAAAGTTCCATCGCGAGCTCGCAGATGAGATCCCGAATGCCATGCTCGTCACGATCTCCTACGGCGGACACCTCGTGATGGCCGAATCGGCGGAGCGCTTCAACCACGTCGTGTCGCAGTTCCTGGATGAGGAGCGCTAGCCGCGGAGCGTCCGGAACCGAAGCTCGGGCAGCGTCGCGGAGAGGATGGGATGGGCCGCGACGGCGGCCCGCAGACGCCGCGCACNNCCCGCCGGTCCCGCCGCGAGGATCCGGTTGTCGTAGCCCCGCACCTCGATGGAGATCGGAGGGCCGACGTTCGCGCGCAGGGCCCGCGCCGCCGCGGCAACCTCGTCGAGACTATTCGTCGCGAGAAGGCCTCCCGGGCGAAGGCGCTGCGCGGCGAGGGCGAGGCCGGGCTCTGGGAGCCAGTCGGGTTTGCAAACCTCAGCGCCCGATCCCACGAAGACGTCCTCGAGCACCGCGTCGAACTTCCCCCTCCCCTGCGTGAGGTAGCCGCGGGCGTCGGCCAAGACCACCTCGAGGCGGAGGCTATCGAGCTCGAAGTGTCGGCGTGCAGCACCGACCACGTGGCGATCGCGCTCGACTCCGACGATCCGCGCATGGGGGAGAAGGGCGCGAGCCACACGCGCTGTGCTCCCTCCACCAAGACCGAGGAGGAGGACGCTTCTGCACCGACCTCGGGGAAGCGAAAGCAGGGGCGCGGCAAGCGCGTCCCACACCGATCCCGTGGTCACCTTTCCGGGCCGCCAGAGCGAGGCGAAGGTGCCGTCGACGCAGAGCTCGCGTCCCCGCGCGCTCTCGCGCACTTCGATTCGCGAAATGGGACGCGGGCGTCCTTGGCGCATACTCTCCGTGCATATGGCATTGCCGCTCTTTCCGCCGCGAGGCGCACAAGGCGCAGACGACCTTCGCGTGCCCGGAGCCTCCGGCGTTCGCATCGTACAGGTCGCCCTTCCCCTTCCGCTCGAGGCGCCTCTCGACTACCTCGCGCCCCCTGCGCTTGCGCCGGATGCGCAGCCGGGGCGGCGAGTCCTCGTCCCGCTCGAGACGCGGAGGGTGACAGGCGTCGTAGTCGCGGTCCGTGACGCGCCGCCCGAAGGGAGCCCGGGAGGCCTGCGCCCCATCCTTCGGGTCGTCGATACCGAGCCCGTGATCTCCGCCGAGCTCCTCTCAGTGCTGCGCGAGCTGGCAGACCAGCTCCTCTGTCCGGTCGGGATCGCGCTCGCGGCGGCGCTCCCTCCCGGATCGGCTGCCCAAGGCCGCCGCACCCTGTCCCTCACCGCTCGCGGACGCGAGGCGCTCCTCCGCGGCGCCGTGCGCGGCCCGGCGCAGGCCCTCCTCGAGCGCCTCTCCCGCGCGCCGAGGAGCGCGGGCCGGGGCGGCGCCGTGCGTTCGCGGGAGGGGCAGCAAGCGCTCGTTCGCGAGCTCGAGCGCGACGGCCTGATCGTGCGAGGCCGCAGCGAAGGGGCGACCGCCCTCGCCCCTCGCACGGTGCGCTGGATCGCCCTCGCACCCGGGGTGGACGGCGGCACCGAGGCCGCAAGGCTTGCCCGTGCGCCGAGGCAGGCGGCCTTGCTGCGACACCTCGAAGAGTCAGGCGCGAGCCCTTGGGAGGACCTCTCGCGGCGCTTCCCCGGCGCCCGGGCGCTCGTGCGGGCGCTCCGAGCGCGCGGCTTCGTGCACGAGGAGGAGAAGACGTGCGAGCCCTTGAGCCTTGGCTCGCTTCTTGAGAAGGGAGGCGCGGGAGAAGGAGCGCCCCCCGAGCTCACCGCAGCCCAAGCCGCGGCGCTCCGCCCGATCGCGCAGGCCGTGCACGGCCGCCGCTTCGAGCGCTTTCTCCTCCACGGTGTGACGGGCAGCGGAAAGACCGAGGTCTACCTGCGCGCCATTGCGGAGGCGCTCTCCGCGGGCCGAACGGCGCTCGTCCTCGTTCCCGAGATCACGCTCACCCACCAGCTCTTGGCGCGCCTGCGAGGGCGCTTCGGGGATGCGCTCGCGATCCTCCACAGCGGCCTTCGGGCGCGGGAGCGGCTGGCCCAATGGCAGCGCCTGCGGGCCGGAGCGACGCCGATCGCCCTCGGTGCCAGGTCCGCGCTTTTTGCGCCCCTTGAGAATCTCGGCCTCATCGTGATCGACGAGGAGCACGACTCGGCCTACAAGAACGAGGAAGGATTCCGCTACCACGCCCGGGACCTCGCGGCTGCGCGCGCCCGGAGCGCGGGCTGCCCGGTCGTCCTCGGCTCGGCGACACCCGCCCTCGAAAGCCGATTTGCCGCGGAGCGCGGCGAGATCACCCGGCTTGTCCTCCCGCACCGCATTGCGGGCCGGCCTCTTCCCGCCGTCGAGATCGTGGACCTCGCGAGGGAGCGTGCGTCGGCGCCCCGCGGACGCAAGCTCATCCTCTCCGCGCCGCTTCGCCGCGCGCTCGCCGAAACCCTCGCAGAGGGGGGCCAGGCGCTCCTTCTCCTCAACCGCCGGGGCTTCTCGACGCGCATCTTCTGCTTCGAATGCGGCCATGCCGAGCGCTGCAAGCACTGCGAAATCTCCCTCGTCTACCACGCAAGAGAGCACGAGCTGCGCTGCCACTACTGCGGCTACTCGATCACGCCGCCCGAGGCATGCTCGGGCTGCGGTGCGCCGGACACCGCGCTCCTCGGCATCGGTACCGAACGGCTGGAAGAAGAGGTGCGCGCCCAGTTCCCCAAGGCTCGGACGGCGCGCCTCGATCGCGACACGGCACGGCGTCGCGGCGCAACGGAAACCCTGCTTCGGGATCTTCGCGAGGGCGCCTTGGACGTGGTGGTGGGAACGCAGATGCTGGCCAAGGGCCATGACTTTCCGGGCGTCCGCCTCGTCGGCGTCGTGGCCGCGGACCTCGCGCTCCACTTGCCGGATTTCCGGGCGGCCGAGCGCACCTTCCAGCTGCTGACCCAGGTGGCAGGACGCGCGGGCCGCGGCGAAACGCCCGGCCGCGTCGTGATCCAGAGCTTCGTGCCCGATCACTACGCGATCCGTCCGGTGCAGCAGCACGACTACGAGCGCTTCTACGCCGAGGAGATCGCGCACCGGGCAGCGCTCCGCTATCCGCCGTGCGGACGGCTCGCGGTCGCCGTCGTGTCGGGATCGGATGCTGGACCTGCGGAGGAGGGCGCACGGCGCCTGGCGGACGCCGCTCGCGCGGCCCTCCTGCATCACGGAAGCGAGGCCGGCGAAACCCAGGGCAATGCGCTCGAGGTTCTCGGCCCCGCCCCCGCCCCGCTCTCTCGCCTGCGCGATCGCTACCGGTTCCAGCTCCTCCTTCGCACGGCGTCAGAGGCACTCTTGCTGCGCGCTGCGCGTGCCCTCGTGCGCGAGTCGACGAGGCTTCCCTCGTCGCTGCGCACCACGGTGGACGTCGATCCGATGAACATGCTATGAGACCGAGCGGCCATGCCCCTTCGTCCCGTCCTCCAATTCCCGGATCCGAGGCTCAAACGAGCCTCGAAGCCAGTCGCGAAGATCACCGACGAGATCCGCGCGCTTGCCCAGGACATGCTCGAGGTCATGTATGACGAGCCGGGGATCGGCCTTGCCGCGCCGCAGGTGGGCGAGTCCCTCCGGCTCATCGTCATGGATACGACGTGGACGGAGGAGGGGAGCGAGCGGAGTCCCATCGTCGTGGTGAATCCTGAGATCGTGGAGCGCGAGGGAGAGATCACCTGGACGGAGGGCTGCCTCTCGGTCCCCGACTTCCAGGCGGAGGTGGAGCGCGCGGCGCGCGTGCGGGTGCGCGGCCTCGACCTCGAAGGCCATGCCTACGAGGAGGAGGCCGAGGAGCTGCGGGCGGTCTGCTTCCAGCACGAGATCGACCACCTCGACGGAATCCTCTTCATCGATCGCATCAGCCGTCTAAAGCGCAGCCTCTACGTGCAAAAGCGCAAGAAGGCCCTGCGCCGCGAAAGCGAGGAGGGGCAAGGCACGAGCGCCCCTTCGGGCCGGGCGCTCTGACGCCTAGGGCGCTTCGCCTCGTCTTCTTCGGCACCCCCGAGTTTGCCGTGCCCACGCTGGAGCGGTTGCGCGGGGGCCGGCATCCCGTGGTCGCGGTTGTGAGCCAGCCCGATCGTCCACGGGGCCGGGGTCTTAAGGCTTCGCCCTCTCCCGTCGCTGCGCTGGCGCTGCGCTCGGAGATTGCTCTCCTCCGTCCCGAGCGCGTGGGAGATGGCGAGACGGTGGAGGTCCTGCGCACCGCAAAGCCTGACTTGGGTGTCGTCGTCGCCTTCGGTCAGTTCCTCCCGAAGGCGGTTCGCGAGCTCCCCTCCGTCGGCTACACCATCAACGGACATGCAAGCCTTTTGCCTGAGCTGCGGGGAGCTGCGCCAATTCCCCGCGCCATCCTGGCAGGAATGCGCGAGACCGGAGTCTCGGTCATGCGGGTGGAGCGAGAGATGGACGGCGGGCCCGTCGCCTTTTCGCGGGCAACGCCCATCGGCGATGAGGAGAGCGCCGGCGAGCTCGAGGCACGGCTTGCTGCACTCGCGGCCGACGCCATCGCCGAAGCGGTCGAGGCCGTGGCCGACGGAAGCATCCGCTGGACCCCGCAAGACGAGGCCCGGGCGACTTTCGCTCCGAAGCTCGAGCCCGGCGAGGCTTGGCTCGACTTCCGGGAGTCGGCCTCGCTCCTCGTCCGGCGCGTCCGCGCCCTCTCCCCGCACCCGGGAGCGCGCACCACGCTCTGCGGCGAGATGCTGCGCATCCTCGCGGCGCGCGCGCTCTCGGGCAAGGCAGACGCTCGCCCGGGGACGGTTCGCCTCGGCGGAGAAGCCGCGCTGCGCATCGCGACCGGTGAGGGGTGGCTCGCTCCCCTTCGCATGCAGCGCGCCGGCGGCCGTCCTCTTGGAACAGCGGATTTTCTGCGGGGCCGGGCGATCTCCGACGGTGCCGTCCTCGGCGCCGAGCGCGCGGACGCGTAATTCGCAGCCCCGTCTTTGCGCTGTGAGGTACACTTCTCCGATGGCGACGCGGGGGGGGAGCTAAGCCGTGCGGGGAGGGAGCCAGAGCCCCGTCGGTGCGCGTCCCGGGCGCGGCCGCCCCGCGCGCCGCGGTGGATTTCGCCGTCGCGGCGCACCCACACAGGCCCGGCTTCTCGCGCTGCGTGTCCTGCTTCGGGTCGAGCGCACCCGCGCCTATGCCGATCTCGCCCTCCACGCCGCTCTCGCACAGAGTCCGCTCGTGGGTCCGGACCGGGCGCTCGCGACGGAGCTCGTGTATGGGACGCTGCGCTGGCGCGGCCGCCTCGACTACCTCCTCTCCAAGGTCCTCGACCGCGAGCTCGACAAGCTCGAGCCCATCGTCGTGGCGGGACTGCGCCTTGGGGCCTATCAGATCGTCTTCTCCGAGCGCATTCCCTCTTCGGCGGCGGTCGACGAGTCGGTGCGCTGCGTGCATGCCCTCGGCGCCGAGCGCGCGGGCGGTCTCGTGAACGCGGTGCTCCGTCGCTTTGCCGGGGAGTTCCAGCAGCTCGCGCTGCCTGATCTCGCGACCGACCCCGTCGGACACCTCACCCACGCGCTCTCGCAGCCTGCCTGGCTCGCGCAGCGCTGGATCGACGTGTTTGGGCCCGAAGAGGCCGCCGCCCTCGCCCGGGCGCTGAACGAGGTCCCCCCGCGCACGGTGCGCGCCAATCGCCTGCGGACGACCCGCGACGCCCTTCTCGCCGAGCTCGTAACCCGCTTCCCCAACGCCACGGCGTGTCGGCTCGCGCCCGATGGGATCGTGCTCGGCCGGCGCGGCGATCCGGGCCGCGACCCCGCCTTCCAGAGCGGGCGCATGACGGTGCAAGACGAGTCCTCGCAGCTCGTGGTCGAGCTGCTCGATCCCCAGCCCGCCGACCGCGTTCTCGATGCCTGCGCGGCGCCTGGCGCGAAGGCGACGGGGATTGCGGAGCGCCTCGGGCCGGGGGGCTGCGTCCTGGCCCTCGACCGCCACACCCGGCGCCTTGGCCTTTTGCGCCGGGATGCGCGGCGCCTTGGCCTTGAGAACGTGCAGACGCGTGTGCGCGACGCCTCCGCGCCCCTGAGCGATCTCGTGGAGGAGCGACCCTTCGACCGCGTGCTTGTCGACGCACCGTGCTCGGGTCTCGGCGCCCTGCGCCGCAATCCCGACGCGCGCTGGCGCGTGGCTCCCACCGACATCTCGAAGCTCGCCGACGTGCAGGGCGCCATCCTCGCGCAGGCGTCGAGCTGCTTGAGGGTGGGCGGAGCGCTCGTCTACAGTACCTGCACGCTCTTGCCCGAGGAGAACGAGGCGGTGGTGAGCACCTTCTTGACCGAGCAGCCGGGCTTCCGTCTGGTCCCGATCTCCGAACTCCCGCCCCGGCTCGCTCCGGTCCTGACGGAGAGCGGCTATCTGCGCTGCCTCCCGCAGCGCGACGACACGGACGGATTCTTCGCTGCGCGTCTCGAGCGCGTCCGGTGAGTCGGGAGGCGCCGCGCATCGCACCGTCCATCCTTTCTGCCGACTTTGCGCGCCTGGGCCAAGAGGTGGAAGCCGTCGAGCGCTCGGGCGCGGATTGGATTCATGTCGACGTCATGGATGGGCGCTTTGTCCCGAACCTCACGCTCGGTCCCGTCGTTGTCGAGGCGGTGCGGCGCTCGACTTCTCTCCCGCTCGACGTCCACCTCATGATCGTCGAGCCCGAGCGCTACATCGATGAGTTCGTGAAGGCCGGTGCGGCGACCGTGGGCGTTCACGTCGAGACCTGCCCGCACCTTCATCGCACGGTGGCGCAGATCCGGGAGGCCGGCGCACGCGCCTCGGTGGTGCTGAACCCGAGCACGCCCGCGGCCCATGTCGAGCTCGTCCTTGCCGATGTCGACCAGGTGCTGGTGATGACCGTGAACCCCGGCTTTGGCGGACAGCGCTTCATCTCCACCATGCTGCCGAAGATCCGAACGCTGCGGCGCTGGATCGACGAGCGGGGCCTTCCCGTGCGTCTTGAAGTCGACGGCGGAATCGGCCCCGGCACGGTCGGTCTTGCCGCAAGTGCTGGCGCCGACGTTTTCGTGGCCGGGACCGCGGTCTTCGGCGCGCCGGACTACGCCGCCGCGATCACAGAGCTGCGGCGCGAAGCCGCGGAGGCCAAGCCGCAGGCTTAAGCGGTGCGGGCGCTCCTTGGCGCGGGTGACTCCGTGTTTGCGCGAAACGCCGGAGGGGGCATACTGCCCGCTTCGCCTCCTTCTCCTTCGAACTTCGCGGGGCGTGGCGCAGTCTGGTAGCGCGCTTCGTTCGGGACGAAGAGGTCGCTGGTTCGAATCCAGTCGCCCCGACCATCTTGATTCGGGGGCCGAAAAGGCCCCCGGATCCTTCTGACGCGCTTCCGTCTTCGACCCGCGGCCTCGCCGCGCGTTAAGATGGCGCAAGCCGCGAGGTCCTCATGGCCGCCCGGTCTCTGCGCAGCGCGCTTCTTCTCCTCCTCGCGCTCGGTTGCTCTACATCCGGAGGTCCGCCGAGCGACGAGGTGAGCGTCCACGTCGCAAGACTCGCAATCGATCCGCAGACCGGCTCTCCCGTCCTCGTGCTGATCGAGGACGGCGGCGAACGCACGCTCGCGCTCTGGATCGGATTTGCGGAGGCGTCGTCCATCGCCGCGGAGATGCAGCAGATCCGTCCGCCAAGGCCCAACACCCATGATCTCCTTCAGCAGGTGATCGCTGATCTCGGCGGCCGGGTCGAGCGGGTGGTCGTCACCGAGCTCCACGAGGACACCTACTACGCGGTCTTGCGCGTCGAGGCGCACGGGAAGCGGATGGAGATTGACGCCCGGCCAAGCGACGCCATCGCGGTCGCGCTGCGGGTCGCGGCTCCGCTCTTCGTGCGAGAGTCGCTCTTCGAGAAGGCCCGCGAGGAGCCCGAGGGGAGCGATGGGGGCCAGGAAACCCGCTTCGTGCCTGAAGCTCCTCCGCGAGTTCCGCGCGGAAGCGGGCGAGGTGAGGGCCAAGCGCCAAAGCCGCCGGCTCCTCTCCCAGGCCTGCTTCGCGTCACCTTGTAAGAGCGAGGGTCTTTCTCGGCTGCACGCAACTCTGCGCAGCAAGCCGGCAACTCCCCTCCCGGGGAGCCGGATTCCCGGTGGCGACGGCCCTGGCGTCGCCGTCCCGACGACGGCAACCGCCGAGTTTCGTTGACAAAATCGGCCAAGCGATGGCACGATCGGAGAGCCTTAAGGACCAACCCGTTCACGGCACTTGAGCGCTGCGAGCGTGGATCGCCAACGGTGACGAACCCGCGCCGATCGATTCGGCGGGCTGCGGGAGAATCGGATGACACGCTCGGAGCTGGCCTGGGAGCTGGCCGATCTTTTCACCGACCTCAAGATCGATCAGATCAATGAGATGCTGGCCAAGAATGTGCCGCTTGAGACCCTCGAGTTCTTCAACGCCTATGGCCAGGACTTCGGCAAGAGCGAGGGCATCCAGGGCAACACGCTCCAGCGTCTCCCAAACCTCTTGCTCCTCGGCTACATCTTGCGCGTGCTCGAGGAGCGACTGCTCGACGGTGACGAGCCCTCCGAGCACTGAACTTGAGCGCGCCTAGCGACCCCCGTCTGGAGACCTCGTGCGCGAGCGCTTCCTCGGTCTCGAAGGCAAGCGGCTCTACCTCATGCGTCACGGCCAGACGTACGAGCCTCGTCTGGACGCGCCGATGGCGAGCGCCGAGGAGGATCCCGGGCTCTCGCTCACCCCTGCCGGCCGTGAAGACGTCGTCGCGACGGCCAATGCGATGGCGAAGCTTGGCCTCGAGGCTGCGTTCTCGTCGACTTTCCAGCGAAGTCTTGAGACCGCCCGGCTCATCGCCGAGCCCCACGGTCTTGAGGTGCGAACGCATCCCGCGCTTGAAGAACTGCGGCTCCATCCAGAGCCCGGCGGCACGCTGCGCGATGTCGCGCGCAAATACCTGGCCTTGGCGCGCGAGCTCGCGGCCCGGGAACCGGGCGAGGTCGAGCTCGAGTGCGGGCGCAGTGTGGCCGACGTCGTCGCTGGGGCACAGGATGCCCTCGCCGAGCTTCTCGCAGGACCGGCGCGGCGCGTTCTCGTGGTGGCGCACGGGGGGCTGAACCGGTTCCTGCTGACCGGCTTCCTCGGCCTCCCGCTCCACCGCTTCCTCGCGCTGGATCAGGATTTCGCGTGCGTCAACGTCGTGGAGTTCGTCGCGCGCGGTCGTCCCTGGGTGCGCGCGCTGAACGTCACGTTCACCGATCCCTTCAAGGCAAGCGATCTCGCCCGCCGCTAGGAGGGGCCGTGGTTGTCTCGAAGCGAAAAGAGGTGCGAACGGAGGCCGCGCCGCGCCCGGTGGGACCCTACTCGCAGGCCGTGGTCGCCCGAGGATTCGTCTTCGCATCGGGCCAGGTGCCCCTCGATCCGGCGACAGGCGTGCTCGTTTCCGGCGAGATCGAGGTGCAAACGGACCGCGTGATCGAGAACCTGCGCGCCGTTCTCGAGGCCGCGGGATCCTCCCTCGAGCGGGTCGTGCGGACGACCGTCTACCTCGCAGACCTTGCCCTCTTCGCGCGCATGAACGAAGTCTACGCTCGCCACTTCTGCACGGATCCGAAGCCCGCCCGCTCGACCGTCCAGGCGGCGCGGCTGCCCCTGGGCGCCGCCATCGAGATTGACGCCATCGCCGTGTTGGACGAATGAGCGCCGCCCTCCCGCCCCCGTCCGAGATCGAGGCCCGCATCGCCCGGGCGCGCCTGAGCGAGGGGACAAGGCCGTGCGTCGATCGACTTCGCTTTGCGACCTTCGCGGAGCTCCTCGAGGCGCGCGGCGCCCACGGAACGAATCCCTTCCTCGTGTACTACGACGAGGCAGGGCACAGGAGCGCCTTCTCCTACGGAGAGTTCGCGGCGCGAGTCGCGGCTCGCGCGCACACGCTCGCGCAGGCCGGGGTTGCACGCGGCGACCGCGTGGCGACGCTCATGCACAACCACCCTGAAGCTCCCGTCACCTGCTTTGCGGCGTGGCGCCTTGGCGCAACGGTCGTCCCCGTCAACATGGGCGAAGACGATGCGCGCATCGAGTTCGTGCTCGAGAACTCTGCGGCAAAGGTGATTGTCCTCCTGCCTGAGTACGGCGCCCGGGCGCGCTCTCTCCGCGCTGGAAGAGAGGGACGCCGCGTTCTCGACCTCGCAGCCCTGAGCGAGGGCGCTCCTTCCCAAGGAGCGCTCGCCGCCCTTCCTCTACCGGAGCCCGAGGACGATGCGCTCATCGTCTACACGTCGGGCACGACGGGGCCGCCCAAAGGGGTCGTTCTCTCGCAGCAAAACCTCCTCGTCGATGCCGAAGCCATCGCGGGCTGGCACGCCCTTCACGAAGGCTCGCGCCTCGGCTGCGTGCTCCCCGTCCATCACGTGAATGGCCTCGTCGTGACGTTGGTCACGCCCTGCGTGGCGGGGGGGAGCGTTGTCCTCTGGCGGCGCTTTCGCACCCAAGACTTCTGGCCGATTGTGAAAGGCGAAGGGGTGGAGGTCGTCTCCGTCGTCCCCACCCTCCTTGCGTTTCTCCTCGAGGACGAGGAGGAAGCACACCGCGCCGACCTCGGGAGGCTCCGCCATCTCATCTGCGGCGCCGGCCCGCTTACCGTCGATCTCGCGCGACGCTTCGAGGAGCGGTTCGCCCGGCGCATCGTCCACGGCTACGGACTCTCGGAGACCACCTGCTACTCGTGCTTTCTCCCCCTTGATCTCTCGGACGAGGAGCACGCGCATTGGATGCGGGACTTCGGCTTCCCGTCGATCGGCGTTCCGCTTCCGCCCAACGAGATGGCGATCCATAACAGCGAAGGGCGACCCCTCGGCCCGGGCGAGCGGGGAGAGATCGTCCTCCGCGGCGTCAACGTGATGAAGGGCTACCACGGCCGGCCCGATGCGAATGCGCACAGCTTTGCCTTTGGCTGGTTCCGCAGCGGGGATGAGGGCTTCTTCGAGCGCGACCCGAGGGGCCGCCCGTTCTTCTTTATCACCGGCCGCCTAAAAGAGCTGATCATTCGTGGCGGGGTGAATCTCTCGCCCTTCGAGATCGATGAGATCCTCTCGCGCATCCCCGGGGTCGCTCGTGGTCTTGCCGTGGGCTTCGAGAACGACTGGTACGGGGAGGAGGTCGGGGCCTACGTCAAGCTCGAGCCCGGCGCGCCGCTCGACGAGGGCGCGATTCTGGAGGCGTGCCGGCAGAGGCTTCCCTTCGCAAAGGCCCCGAAGGTCGTGGTCTTCGGCGAGGACATCCCGGTCACCTCGACGGGCAAGTACCAGCGCGGGCGGCTCCGCCACCTCTTCGCCGCCCACAAGTCGACGCAGTTCCGCGAGCGACGCTAGGGCATCGGGGAGGGCTCCCCCTCCCCGCTTCCTCCGAACTCGAGGCTGAGAAGGCGGAGGTTCACGGCGTTGATCCCGACGTGAGCGGCGACGGGAGCCACGAGGTTCCCCGTCCACTCAAACAGGCCCCCGAGCAGAAAGCCCGCAGCAACGGAGAATACGGACCACGCGACAAGCCCACGGCGCGGGACGAAGTGGGCCGCTCCGAAGAGAAGACTCGCCGCGACAAGTCCCACCCGGGGCTGGAGCGCGCCGCGGAAGAAGGCCTCTTCTCCGATGCCGCTGGCCAGCGCGAGAAGGATGCACTCCCGGAGCGTGAGAGAGCCGATCAGGCGACCCAGGGTCCTTGCGAGAAGCTGACCCGAGGCCGTGCGCCGGGTGAGTTCCCGGGAGAGGAGGATCACGAGCGCGGCGGCACCCAATCCGGCTGCGAGGTTCGGCCCGAGCTTTACGCCCCTCTCCGCAGCCCGCGAAGAGGCGTAGAGAATCGGCTCGCCCTCGAGCCCCACCCGCCAGGCGATCGCCACGGCGAGGACCACCCCATAGAAGACGAGCGCCATGCGGACCCAGGCAGGCCCCGAGGGCCTCTGCCTCGCGGCCTCTCCGGCGGCGTCCTGCAGCAGGGGCGGGGACCCCGGGGCCTCGGATTCGTCCATGGGCCCTGCCTCATTGACACTCGCCGGGGAGCGTCGATAGTGTGGAGAGCGCCGGCGCCCCTTCCCTCCGTCGGGATCCAAGGGAGCGTCGGATTTCGTTTTCAGGGACCTACCAAGAGCGTCCAAACGGACCGATTCTTAACGAAGGAGCGCGGGCTGGCCATGGCGGACCGGATCCCCATGACCCGGGCGGGGTACCAGAAGCTCGAAGAGGAGCTACGGCGGCTCAAGACCGAGCAGCGGCCGCGCATCGTGAAGGAAATCGAGGTCGCCCGCTCCCACGGGGACATCTCGGAGAACGCTGAGTTCCACGCCGCGAAGGACCGCCAGTCCCATATCGAGGGCCGCATCCGGACCCTCGAGGACCGTCTGGCCCGGGCCCAGGTGATCGACCCGAGCGGACAGTCCGCGGATGCAGTGCGGTTCGGCGCGACGGTGGTGCTCGTGGACATCGAGACCGAGGAGCAGGTCACCTATACTCTCGTCGGCGAGGACGAGTCGGATGTGTCCGTAGGCCTCATCTCCATCTCGTCCCCTGTGGGCCGAGCCATTCTCGGCAGGGGTCTCGAAGAGACGGTCACCGTGCGAGTCCCGCGCGGCACCCGGGAGTTCACGATCCTCGAGATCCGATTCGACTAGGCCCCGGTTTTTCGGCCTTGGTTGCGGGGGGACGGGCCTGCGAGTAGGCTGCGCTCGGGTTATCCAGCCGTCATCTCTAAAGATTTGGAGCGAGGAGCCGAGGTCGCGAGGTAGGCGAGGTCCCGGTCCCGATACCCCCNNGAGCTAGGCCAGGTCCCGACATCCCCCGCCCGGAGGTCCGATCGATCCGTGCGGTCTCTCCAGATGAAATTCAGCGCGCTCGTTGTCGGGCTCCTGCTCCTGGCCTGCGTGGGTCTTGCCCTGATCTCGACCAAGCACGAGCGCACTGCCCTCGAGGACGAGATCGCCGAGCGNNACCCTCGTCGCAAACCTGGCGGGCAATGCCAAGGAGCCGCTCCTCGCGGGGGACGATCTCACCCTCGATGGCCTCGTGAAGGAGGTGGGCCGCGGTCAAGGCGTCGTCGGCGTCCGGCTCCTCGATCGCGAGGGCCAGGTCGTCGCCTCCCTCGATGCGGAGGAGCGCGGACAGAAGCGGCCGCGGTTCTCGATCGCCGCCGCCTCCTCGCAGCATCGTCTTCCGACCGTGGTGCACGCCCGAAAGCTTCTTCTCGCCGCGACCCCCATCGCTTTTCAGGAGGTCTTGATTGGAGAGGCAGAGGTCGAGCTCGACCTCGGGATTCTCGTCGACCCCGTGGTTCGGGAGAGCCGCAAGCAGCTTGCCGCCGTAGCCTCCGGCGTCATCGTGATCGGGGTGGGCTCGGGCCTTGTCTTCGTGGCTTTCCTTGCCGGGCCGCTCCGTCGCCTGCGCGCCGGCGTCGAGCGCCTCACCAAGGGGGATCTCACGGCCCGCGTCCCGCCCACTTCGCGGGACGAGGTGGGTGAGCTCACCCGCGCGTTCAACGAGATGGGAGAGTCCCTCCAGCAAAAGGAGAGGATCCAGAGCGCCTTCGGCCGTTATGTGAGCGACTACGTCTTGAACCAGCTGCTTCAGACGCCCGACGGCGACGAGCTCTCCGGGGCCGAGCGAGAGGTCACGATCCTCTTTGCCGACATCCGGCGCTTTACGCGCCTTTCCGAGGGCATGAAGGCGCGCAATGTCGTGAGCCTCTTGAACGACGTCTTCCAACTGGTTTCCGATCGCATCCTCGCCCGCGGCGGAACGATCGACAAGTTCATCGGCGACTCCGTCATGGCTTACTTTGGCGCGCCCGCGCCGCAGCCCGACCACGCACTCCGCGCTGTGGCCGCTGCAGAGGACATCGTGCGCGCGGTCGCCGAGCGCAACGTTCAGCTCTCGGTGAAAGGTCCGGGTGGCGAGGGCGAAGTCGCAGTGGATGTCGGAATCGGCATCCACTCGGGTCTTGTCGTCGTCGGCAATATCGGCTCGGATCGGCGCACGGACTTCACTGCCATTGGCGACGCCGTGAACGTGGCTCACCGCCTCGAGAAGCTCGCCAGACCTCGGGAGATCCTGGTGTCGGAGGCCGTCCAGCGCCGCGTGCGCGGAGCGTTCCGACTCCGATTCGAAGGTGAGCGCCAGCTCTCCGGCCGCGTCGAGCCCGTGCATGTCTATGCCGTCGAGCTCGACGGCCCCCAGGAGCAAGCGGCTCCGTTGTGAAACGGCTCGCTCCTCTCCTCGCAGGGCTCGTGCTCATCTCCTGCACGACGCCGCTCGAGCGCGGTGAAAAGCTCTACCGTGAGGGCGACCGCCGCGGCGCGCTTGAGGTGTGGCGCCAGATTCCGCCCGACAGCCTGCAGCACGAGGCCGCAAAAAAGCGCATCGCAGAGGTGGAGGACGAGTTCCATCAGCTCGTGGTGCGCTACAAGCAGCGTGCGCGCTATTTCGAGCGCAAGGAGCGCCTCGCAGAGGCCATCCTCAACTACCGCCTCGCCGCGAAGCTCGAGCCCGACGACCGGGAAACCATGGCCCACGTCCAAGACCTCTCCCGGGTCCTCGCCGCGCGCAAGCTCGCCGTCCAAGAGGCCTACAAGAACGCGTTCGCGCGCGGGGACCTGCCGGAGGCGCGCTCACAGCTCATTCTCCTCCGACAGCTCGACCCGTTCGACCCCGAGCTCGAGACGAACCAGGCGGAGTTCGAGGCCGCGCTGAGAGGCGAGGTCGACGAACGGCTTGGCCGCGGACGACGGGATTTCAACGCAGGACGCTATGCCAGCGCCGAGCGCGAGTTTCGCAGCGTCCTAGACCTTGAGCCCGGCAACGAAAGCGCGCAGGGCTATCTCTCCTACATCGCCTCGGGGCGCGATGAGGAACCCCGGGCGGCGGGAAAGGGGGCCCCGGGCGCGACGATTGCTCGCGCGGACCGGCCCGGTGCGAACGCCACCGAGGCACAGATCCGAGCGGAAGGCTTCTACCAGAATGCCCTCGCGGCGGAACAGAAAGGGGATGGCTTTACGGCCATCCAACAGGATCTGCGGGCGCTCGAGGCCGACTCCCATCATGCCGCCGCGCGAAAGCATCTTGCGGCGGTGCGCCAGCGGCTCTCGCCCGAGGTGGAGGGTCTCATTGAGTCGGGGCGAACCGCCTTCCGCGAGGAGGACCTCCAAGCGGCCCTTGATCAGTGGCGCCGGGCTCTCCTCATCGAACCCGAGAACGAGCGCGCCCTCGCCTATGTCGCCCGCACCGAGAAGCTGCTCGAGAACTTGGAGCAGCTGCGCGCCGAGCCCGACGGGAGCAAGAGTCACCGATGAGGGGTGCCGCAGCACTCCTTCTCTTTGTGGCCCTCGCAGGCTGCTCGAGCTCCGTCGACCTCGGACGCGCACGGGAAGCGGTCCTTGGCAAATCGCAGCCGCCGATCCCCCTCCTCTCCGAGAAGCCTCCTGCGAACCTGCCTGCGCCGACGGGTCTGCACGCGCAGTCCAAACAGCTGCGCCAGGTGCCGTTGTCCTGGGACCCGATCGCAACGGCTGCGGCCGCGGGCTACGTGATTGAGCGGTCGCTCAACGCAAGCGGGCCCTTCGAACGCATGGCGGTCATCACCGACCGCTTCGAGACGAGCTACACCGACAGGGGGTTTGATCTCGCGCGCAAGAAGACTCTGGCGCCGGGGCTTGGCGACGGTGCCTCTTACTACTACCGCATACGCGCCTACGACGCGTCCGGACACCTCTCGGCGTCAGCGTCGGAGGTCGCAAGCGCGACGACGGCCGCGGTGCCGTCGGCCCCGGAGGCGCTCCACGCGTACAGTCAGCTCCCGCGCAAGATCGCCCTCGCCTGGCAGCCCGTCGACGATCCCACCGTGGCGGGCTACGTCGTACTGAGGAGCCCCTCGGCCACCGGCAGCTTCGAGAAGGTCGCTCGCCTCGATGGCAGGTTTGCCACGGCGTACGTCGATCCGTCGCTTGGAGACCTGCGGGTTTTCTACTACCGCGTGGCCGCGTTCAACGCGGCGGGAGGCCAGGGGCCGGCGACCGAGCCCGTGCGCGCCATGACAAAGGCAGACCCCTTGGCACCGGCGGGGCTTGAGGTGGCGAGCCAGAGCCTGGGCCGAAACGTCCTGCACTGGGCGCCCAACGTGGAGCGCGATGTTTCCGGCTACCGGGTGCTGCGCCGGCGGGCTGACGCCACGAAGCCGGAGGTGGTAGCCACGGTGCCACCGAGCCAAACCGCCGTGGACGATGGGCAGGTTGGAGCGGACGAGGTCGTCCGTTATAGCCTTGTGGCCCTCGACGCCGATGGTCTCGAAAGCGCGGAGTCGGACCCGCTCGAGGTCGTAAGCAAGGGCTACGGGCTGCATGCCGAGGGAAAGGAGCGCGGGATTGAGCTCTCCTGGCAGCGCAGTCCAGACGACGGCTTCGAGTTTGCACGCGTCGAGCGCGCCGGCATGCTCGGGAACTCGGAGATCGCCCGGGAGCGCGGGGATCACTATGTGGACCGGGACGTCTCACCGGGCCGCAAGTACCGCTACGTCGTGGTGCTCTTCCGCAGCGACGGCAGCTCCGCCCCACCCTCGGCACCCATCGAAGTGGAGGCTCCGGAGCCCTAGGCCCCGGGCACATCGCGTTCCCCTTCGCGGCCCGTAAATTCCGACCCCGTTCCCCGGTAGCTCAGTCGGTAGAGCAGTCGGCTGCTAATGATCCGCCAACGAGGAGAACATACGACCACCTTGAGTATGGAACCGACGTCGATTGCTCTGCCGGGTTACGCCCACTGGTGCCGATAATCTCGATGGTGGAGGACAGCTCGGTCCTGAGCGGCTGGTAGCACCGCCCAGGCCCCTGGGCGGCCACGGCATGCGACCGACGCCAAATCGTCACGAATCACGCTCGTGTTGCAACCTTCCCGGCGGAATCAGGGTTGCGACATCGCCACTCGGAAGATCTCACGTGGACCGGTAAGTCCCTTGAACTCGAATGTCCCAACCAGCTCGACGCCAAAGTCCGCAGTCGCGAGCAGATCTCTCGTGGTCTTTGAGACAAGAACATTCCCGGCATCCGCGGTCGCCATCACCCGAGCCGCCGTATGGACCGCGACTCCACGCGCACTCCCGGCGACCAGAGCGATCTCCCCGGTATGACATCCAACGCGAATAGCGAGTCCGATACGATGTGCCGCCTGCGTGATCCTGAGACCGCATCGAACCGCGCGTGAAGCACTGTCGAACATCGCGAGGAAGCCGTCTCCCGTCGTATCGAGCTCGCGACCCCGGTGATGGTCGAGCTGCTCACGGATCATCGCGTTGTGAGCCAAGAGCAGTTCACTCCACGCCTTGTCGCCGATCCGCTCGAGCATGGTTGTGGATCCAACGATATCCGTGAAGAGGAGCGTGGCGAGGATGCCGTCTGCATCCTCCTCAGGGGCTCGGGCATACACTCGCGAGCCTGCCCATTCATAACCGACGCACGCGGTATCGCCCTTCACCCATGCGTCGTGTCCCGGGGGGATTTCGTAGGCGTCCCCTGGCGCGAAGTCCATCGTCGTCCCGTCCGCGAGCTGCACGTGAAACTCGCCCTCCACGATGACGCCGACGTGCCGAACCTGACACCACTCGGTTCCCACGATCGGGCGCACATCGTGCGACCAGCGCCAGCCAGGCTCGAAACGAAAGTGGCCAATCACTGTTTCATCGAGTGAGACAAGTTCCCCGCGCCCGCGCGGAAACTCCCTGACGGTGTCAGGAGTATAGAAGCTCTTGCGCTGTAGACGCGGCATCTCCATCTACCTCCCATGGCGCAGTGCGCGCGGACGCGATGGCAATGTCTCTTAACGTTGCTCGGGAAACTGGATCTCCCAACACTCTAGGGCACCACTGTTTTCGACTTTGGTCCTGTCCTTCGCACTCCAATTGTCATTCTCGATCCACCGGCCCATGACGCGCTTCGCCTCCAGGAAACTCTGGAAGTTCGTCTGCCAGGTCCACCCCTCTCTTAGGTTTCGAAGGAAGCGCTCGATCAAGCCGCTTTGCTCAGGTGTATAGGGCGTCGTGAACCCTAGCCAGTAGTCCCCACACGCCTGGCGGAAGCGGTGGCTCTGGAAGATGGCCCTGCCACGACCGGGGGGCACGATAGGCGGGCAGCCGGCACTTGCCCGTCTGCTCTATCCTCGCGTAGGATGGGTCTCCGGCTGGGACAAGTGAGACAAGATTTGCGGAGCATCGGCACGGGCTAACCCT
>DOUU01000193.1:0-1470 GCA_003520425.1 Deltaproteobacteria bacterium | reverse complement strand
GTAACGGATTGTTCCTAAGACATGTATCTGGACTCCTCTTGCAAGCTGAATCCTTCTTCTCGACGGATCGGGCGTTCAGGGTCCGACTGCAGTCGTATCTTCGGCCTCATGCGTGGAGCGCTCGTGCTCCGGGCCATGATGAAATCCGCGCGCAGGGAGCCAATCGGGTAAGACCGGCCTCAGCGGGCCAACTGTCTTATCGGCTCGTCCCTGCGCCGGTCAGGACCGGTGCGCCATCACCGTCGTGCGCTCGAAAGCAGTCTGTTCGGTGGATTACTCCTTCGTTGTTGGGGCGGCGACCTCGAACGCGCGTTGGTTGCGCCACACTGCCCAGACGATCCGGGCGAGCTTGTTGGCGAGCGCGACCGCGGCCTTGTTGTGCCCCCGCACCCGTTCGCGATCCAGTGCCCAGTGGCGTAGCCGATCATTGTCGACCGTCCTCTTCTTGGCGTGCCAGAGCACAGCCCTGGCGCCGTGGATCAGCAGCATCCGCAGGTACGGATCCCCGCGCTTGCTGATTGCCCCCAGGCGCCGCCGCAGCCCACTCGACGACTCCCGGGGCGTCAGACCCAAGTAACTCGCGAAGTGGCGTCCTGACGAGAAGCGCTGAACGTCACCCACGAAGGCGACGAGTGCCGTTGCCGTAAGCAGGCCCACGCCGGGGATCGTGCGCAGTCGGGCGAGGGCTTCGCTCTCCCTTGCCATTCTCTCGAGCGAGCACTCGACCTCGTGCACGCGTGCCTCGAGCTCGCGGATCTCGCGTGTCGTTTCGGATAGGACGGCCCGCAGCGCAGTGGGGAGCCCGGAGTCGGCGTCCGAGACGAGCGCTATCACGTGAGGCACGACCTGGCGGGCACCGACCGGGATCGCAAAGCCGAGCTCGCGCAGCAGCCCCCGGAGCGTGTTGAGCCGCGCGGTTCGCGTGGCCATCCAGGCCGAGCGCAGGCGATGCAGCCCGGCGAGCACATGCTGATCGACCGACTTTACCGGTACCGCTCGGACGTCGTCGTTGCGAAGCGCTTCGAGCAGGCCTTTGGCGTCTGCGCCATCGGTCTTGTTGCGCAGCACGTAGGGCCGCACCGCGTGCGGTGGGAGGAGCACCACGCGGTGGCCGCGAGCTCCCGCCTCGCGACCCCAGTAGTGCGCCGTCCCGCAGGCCTCCATCACCACCGTCGCCGGAGCCTGCTCGGCGAGGAAACGCGAGAACTGTCCCCGCGAAAGTCGCCGGCGCGCGCTCACCTTCCCCGGTCGCGGCGACACCGCGACCTCGAACACGGACTTCGCCAGATCCACAGCGATCGTCGTAGAATGCATCTCGGACTCCTTCTCCCCGGGTGCATCCGGGGCGCAAGGCGACTCTGGCACTAGATGCCGCGCGAGTCGCGGGAGGAGTCCATCTCATCAGGTGACAGCCCCGGGCCGAAGGGGTTGTCGAGGGGTTGCAAAGTCCTTTCCTCCAGGTCGAAGTAG
>DOUU01000348.1:7959-9104 GCA_003520425.1 Deltaproteobacteria bacterium | reverse complement strand
CCACTGCTGCGCGATCTCGAGCGCGTCTTCTCCCGCGGCGCCGCTGTAGCGACGCTCCATCTCCTCCGCAAGGCGCCGGTGCAAGCGCACCTGGCGCGAGGGATTGAGATCGGCGTAGAGCGTGTGACGGATGAGAGCATGCGTGAAATCATAGACCTCGGCCTCACCTGTGGTGCGCAGGATCTGCGCCGCGAGCGCCGCATCCAGTGCATCGAGGGCTTCACCCTCCTTGAGATCGGCCACCGCCGCTGTCAGGTCGAAGCGGAAGGCGCCCGCGCAGCCCGATGCCGTGGTGAGAAGGCGAATCGCCTCTTCCGAGAGCCGGGCGAGCCGGCGCCAAATCACCTGCCTCGCGCCTTCAGGAATGCCCATCTCCTCGATCGAGAAGCGGGAGGTGAAGCGGCCGGCTTCGCGCTCGAGCTTCCCCTCTTCGAGGAGATGGAGTAGCAGCTCGCGCAAAAAGAACGGGTTGCCCCCGGTCTCGGCAGTAATCGCCTCGACGAAATTCGCCGCTACCTCGTGCCGCGCGATGGCTTCGAGGAGCTCCGTTACTGACTCCCGGGAAAGGCCGGAGAGTGCAATGCGCTCGACTTCGACCTCGCGCCGCAACTGGGCCAGGGTATCGTCAAGCGGGTGCTGGCTGTTCAGTTCCACATCCCGGTAGGCGCCGAGAATCAACACGCGATGGCGCGTTAGGAAGCGCGCGAGGTGACGCAGCAGCACGAGCGTGGCCCCGTCCGCCCAGTGCAGATCGTCGAGCACGAGCACAAGCGGGGCCCTTTCCGCGAAGGTCCACAACACCTGCGCCACAGCATCGAGGAGCCGATAACGCTCCTCTTCGGGGGCGAGCGCTGGGGGCTCCGAGAGGTCGGGCAGCCGCTCGCGGAGCTCGGGCGCAATCTTGGCAACGATGCCCCCGAAGCTACTGACCTCCTCCCGCAGTACCTCGATGTCCGATTCCTTGGCATAGCTCGCGATTGCCTCCGCGACGGGTCCGAAAGGGCGAGAGAGCTCGCCCNNGTCTTCCCGATGCCAGGCTCTCCGGCCACAAAGGCAAGGCTGCCGCTTCCCGATCGAGTCGCCTCCAGTCGCCGTTCCAGCCGCTCAAGCTCATCCTGGCGGCCGGCGAAGGGCGTCCGCGCCAG
>DOUU01000348.1:0-7863 GCA_003520425.1 Deltaproteobacteria bacterium | reverse complement strand
CCGCTCCCCGTCTTCTGCTGGAGCACTTCGCCGACGTTGAGACCCACGCGGATTGAGAGCCGCTCGCCCGGCTGCTGCGCCGCGGCCTGTTGCATGGCGATGGCGCAGCGCACGGCATCCGCAGCGGAGGCGAAGGCCACCATGAGGCCGTCGCCCAGCCACTGGAGCTCACTCCCGCCGTGGGTGGAGACGGCATCTGAGAGGAGTTGGTGGTGCGTCTCGAAGAGCCGCTGGGCACGCTCATCGCCCACACGTTGCATGAGCGCTGTCGAGTCCACGAGATCCGTGAACAGGATGGTGGTGATCGGGGCACGCGTAGTCTCGCCCATGGCTCCGCTCCCCGTGTCAGAAGATGGAGTAGATGGCGCCGCGGGGCGAGACCCAGCCCTCCGACGATCGAGTGGCGGGCTACGCAGATCTCGGTGCGGCTGCTCGAGCCGCGGCGCGGCCGGCCTGGATCCGCTCGCGCAGCACGTCGCGCGGTCGCGCACCGGGGAGACTGTGACAGTCGCCGAGGGCCTTCTGCTCGACCTCAAGGACGCGAGGCCGAGCCGCCTCAACCCCAGCGCGGTCAGCATGAACGTGGAGGGCTCGGCCCAAAGCCCGGGCGTGGCGTCGACTACCGGCCCGCTATCTTTTTTCTAGGCATTCCATCCCGGTCAAGGATCGGCACGCCCCACTGCGCGTAGGGCACCGTTTGCACCGACCCCACAAGAAAGGATCGCTCCCCGATGCCCGCCGCCGATTGGGCCGATGCCCGCGACTGCATACTCCTCGACCGCACAGTGGCCTACCTCAACACCGGGTCGTTCGGGCCCCTGCTGCGCTGCGTCTTCGACCGCGCCACTGCCTTTCGCCGCCGCCTTGCGGAGGAACCGATGGACTTCCTGCTCCGCTGCGTCCCCGCGCTGCTGTGGGACGCTCGCGAGCGTCTGGCCGGTTTCCTCGGCGGGGACCGCCGCCGGCTGGTCCTCACCACCAATGCGAGTGTGGCCATCAATCTCGTCGCCTCTTCTCTGCGGTTAGACGCGCCCGGTGAGATCCTGCTGACCGACCACGAGTACGAGACGATGCACTGGTGCTGGGAGAGGGCGGCCCAGCGCCTCGGATTGGGGCTCCGAACCTTCTCCCTACCGACGCTGGCTATCGAGCCGAGCGAGATCGTCGAAGCCGCCGCCGCGGCGATGAGCCGGAGCACGAGGCTGTTTTTCTTTAGCCACGTCTTATCGTCCACCGGGATGATCCTCCCGGCCCGGGAACTGTGCGCTGAGGCCCGCAGGCGCGGCATTGTCACGGTGGTCGACGGCGCCCACGCTCCGGCCTTCACCGACTTAAATTTGGCCGACATACCGTGCGATTTTTACGCGGGAAATGGTCACAAGTGGTTGTTGGCACCCACCGGAACCGGCTTCCTGTACCTCGGTCCCGGGAACGAGGATCGCCTCCGGCCAATGCATGTGAGCTGGGGGTATCACCCCCCTCCGGGAAGCGGACCGCCGGACGCGCCCGACCAGTTTGGGAGCACCCCGAGATTGCGCAGGCTCGAGTGCGAGGGAACGCGAGATATTTGCCCGTGGCTTACGGTGCCAGAGGCAATCGACTTCCAGGCTACGCTAGGCCACGACAAGATCCGAACGCGGATGCGCGAGCTCACGGATTACGTGCGCCAGCGCCTCGTTGACTGGCGGGGATTGGTGTTGGCTACGCCGGCGCACCGGGAACTGCGTGGGGCGATGACGGCGTTCCGCCTTCCAGATGACACGAACGCGGAGGGACTGCGGCACGGGTTGTGGGAGCGATTTCGGGTGGAGGCACCGGTGATCGAGAGACCGGACCGCCTTTTGATCCGAGTTTCGACGCACTTCTACAATACGGAGACCGAGGTCGAGCGCCTGGCGGAGGCGCTCGGTGAATTGCTGCGGGGCTGACGCATCAATGCGCATTCAAGCGCCAAGCAGTATGGGTTTGCAAGTCGTAGACAAAACACAGGTCCATGCTGCAAGGTGACACTCCGGATCGTGTGGGGGCGATGTCAAACGGGGGGCTTTAACCTGCGCGAGAGATGTGCAGAGGTGCGTTTCCGCTGGAAGCGCCAGGGGATCGGGCGGAACTTCGGAACGCGCCTCGACACTCCTGCAATGCGCGCCTACATCGTCTGCCCCGTCCCAAGACGGTGACCACCCGAGCGCTCTGGGGGAAATGACCTCCGTGGGCGAGGACGGCGACGAGGGTGGGGTGGTCCGATGAGCGAGCGCTGGGCACGGCTTCGACAAGCGGGGGCGATGCAACTGCAGTCCTTGACGGCACAGATGGTGCCGTCCACTTCATGCCGCAGACACCCGAGATCGATAGGGGCAGCGAGGGAGGTGACCTCTTGCACCGCGAGAGGTCCGACGGCGTGCCCACACCCTCCAGTTCCGAGGTTCACGCTGCGGCCCCAGCGTTCTGCGCGAAGCAGTCGCGACCTCCGTCGAGCTGTCGCAGCATGCTTGTAGAGTAGATCGCGCGAGCCACCCACGGAGAAGGGGTTGCGCACATGGGATTGTTCACGCAAGTCGTTGAACACATATGGAAGCTGCCGCGCGCCTATACGCGGGTGGCGCGCGTGGAACGGGACGTGTGCGTTCCTGCGGACGACGGAGCGTCGCTGCTGACGGACATCTGGTGGCCGACGGGCGACGTGCCTCCTCCCACGCTTCTCATGCGTTCACCATACGGCAGGAGCGGCCCATTTGGCGAGCTGCTCGGTTCAATTTATGCGCGGCGCGGCATCCGTGTGCTGGTCCAGAGCTGTCGGGGCACCTTCGGCTCCGGAGGCTCGTTTGCTCCGCAGTTCAACGAGCGCGCAGATGGCCTCGCGACCCTCCGTTGGCTCGAGCGACAGCCGTGGTTCGACGGTCGCCTCGCCATGAGCGGCCCGAGCTACCTCGGATACGTGCAGTGGGCGATTGCCGCTGATGCCGGTCCATCGCTCCGAGCGATCTGTCCGCATATCACCATGTCCAATCTCGCCGGCTACTGGTACCGAGGCGGGTCGTTCGCTCTTGACGACGCCATCGGCTGGACCGCACTTGTCTCGACGCAGGAGGGTGTGCGCTTCCCGCTCCTTCACGCGCTCCTACGCTCGACTGAACGCAAGGTCCGCCGCCACATCGACCATCTTCCGATCGCGGAGATGGACGAGCAGATCATCGGAAGACGTGTTCCCTTCTGGCGCGACTTCGTCAACCACGCTTCGCTCGAAGACCCCTTCTGGGTGCCTGCGGATCATTCTCGCCGCGTGGCCGACATCCGCGTCCCGGTCAACATGGTGACGGGTTGGTACGACATCTTCCTCCCCCTCCAGCTCGCCGACTATCGGACGCTTGTCGCAGCCGGAAACTCGCCTCACCTGCTGATTGGCCCATGGACTCACACGGACGGGGCCGGTATGGCGCACCAGGTCCGCGAGACCCTCGCGACCGTAACCGCACACCTTTGCAACAAGGCTGATGGGCTGCGAGAGGCCAAAGTTCGGCTCCACCTGATGGGGGCCGCGCAGTGGCAAGACTTCCCGAGCTGGCCCCCGCCAGGCTTCGTCGCTAGGCCTTGGTATCTGCATGCCGGAGGACGCCTTGCGATGGCTCCGCCGGCTTCGTCCGCGCCGGATCGATACCGCTACGACCCCGCCAACCCGACGCCAATCGTCGGCGGAAGCTTCTTGAGCCGCGGCTCCGGCCGCAGGAACCAGAGCAACGTCGAGAAACGGAGTGATGTCCACACGTATACAAGCGACCCGCTCCTCCACGATCTCGACGTGATCGGCGATGTCGAGGCTCAGATCTTCGTGTCTTCAAGCCTCGAGTACTTCGACGTATTCGTCCGCCTGTGCGATGTGGACGAAACGGGGCGCTCCACGAACGTATGCGACGGGATCGAGCGCGTGGACCCGCGTCGCTGGCGGCGGGCGGAGGACGGCAGCTTCGAGATTCGGGTAGGGCTCTGGCCCACTGCTCAACGCTTCCGAGCCGGCCATCGCATCAGGGTGCAGGTGTCGAGCGGCGCGCACCCACGCTTCATCCGGAACCTCGGCACGGGGGACCCGCTCGCGACGGCTACTGCCATGCGGATTGCGGATCAAGCGGTCCACCACGAGCCCGGTCGGCCTTCGGCTGTCTTCCTACCAACTGTTCGCTGACCGATGTTCACTGCCCTTGGTGAGCGCCTTCATCTCCGAGGCAGCAACAGAGATTCTCACGTAGGGGGAACGCAACACCGGACGGTTGGGGTGGGCAGGAGGTGAGAGGTCGCTAGCCTACGGAGCTGAAACGGCTCGCGAAGACCGGGGCCGTGGCAGTCCGGCAACTCGCACTCCCCCGCTCTTGGCATGGCACGGACCGAGCTGGCGGCCGCTCGACGCTTAAGCGTCATCCAACCGCCTGGGTCCTGCTTGCCACCATCGCCCTCTTAGCGCCACTTCCTACTCGGGAGAACCTGAGCGCGCGGTGTGGCGTAAGGGCGTTCTTACGACCGCGCTCTAGCGAGTCGAGTCGAAGCTCGAGCTGGCGAGAGGATCAGCGATGCGAGTCGTCGTGATCGCCTTCTGGCTTTGCCTGGCGCCCGCGGCGCAGGCGACCGTGATTGGTTTCGTGTCCCAACCGACGACCAATTCCAAGGATTTCGCCGCGGCCGTGGCCGCTCGAGAAGGTGCCATCACAACGCTGGATTTTGAGACTCACCCCCTCGGCCCCGTCATTCCGACTTTCTACCCGGGAGTCACGCTCGCCTTCTCGCCACCGGATTCTGTCGCCGTCTCGGACGCGCCGCCGGGGTCTGGAAGTCTGGCGCCACCCCTGTCACCGGGCGAAGGGCCATATCCTGTTTCGCGCCACATTGTTGGAGGACGCTTCCTCCTAACGATCACGTTCGACGAGCCGGTGCTCGCGGTCGGCTTCATGACAGTCGACTACTTTAATCCGGGCGGCGTGAACTCCACGACACTGAACGCGTACGAGGGTCCCTCCGGCACGGGCGTCCTCCTGGGTTCGTTCGCGACGGCCCCTTTCAACTTCCAAACGGGGAACATGTACTTCGTCGGGGCTCTGAGCACGGCCTCGGATATCCGGTCGATCACCTTCCGCGCTCCCGGTAACTTCAACGACGGGATCTTCATCGACAACGTCGAGTACGCGCGCGTCGTCCCCGAGCCCGGAACGCTGGCATTGGTTGCGGTGCAGGTCTTTCTCATGGGCAGCTACGCGCTTCTCCGGTCCTGGCTCTCAGGAGGGAAGTGGCGCTCTATCAGAGAGAATCGGCCTTGAGCTATCCGCGCTCGGGGTCTGGCGTTGCTCGTTCTATGTCCATCGTCCCTGAAAGCGCCCTTGGTGCTGCGGACTGGGGGAGCTGGAGCTCTATGAGGGAACTGGAGCTCGATGCCATTGAAGAATCCAATGCGTGGCTCCAGCCCCATCTGATCTCGATTGGGCCATCCACCCGCTTGGGGTCGGGATGGCTGTGACAAGTCCAGGCACTGCTACTTCCTGACCTTGCTCTCGCCTTTACCGCCTGCCAGGATTTGAGAAGCGCAATGGCCGATCCCCCTCGAATTCTCGCAGCGACAACGCGACCGATTGAAGTGCTTGCACGTCCATTTCTGCGCTTTGCGAAAGTCGAAGCGTCCAGCGGTCTTCTGCTCCTTGCTGGCACGATCGCTGCACTGATCTGGGCGAACTCATCCTGGGTACAAAGCTACGATTCGATGTGGAGTGCACAAGTCTCCATCGCCCTCGGCCGGTTTGCGTTGACAGAGACCCGTCATGAATGGATCAACGATGGGCTCATGGCTGTGTTTTTCCTTCTCGTTGGCCTCGAAATAAAGCGGGAGGTATTAATCGGAGAGCTGTCGTCACTCCGACAGGCAGCGTTTCCTCTGATCGCAGCCATCGGCGGTGCCGTTTTGCCGGCATTCCTTTACTTGTTGATTGCGCATGGGGTGGACGCACAGAAAGGGTGGGCCATCCCGATGGCGACCGACATCGCATTCGCCCTAGGTGTCCTCGCAATTCTCGGGAGTCGCGTTCCAGTGTCTCTAAAGATCTTTGTGACCGCTCTCGCCATCGTCGACGACCTGATTGCCGTACTGGTTATAGCGATCTTTTACACGGACCGGATTCAGCTGGTCAGCCTTGGTCTCGGCCTTGCCGGTGTCGCTCTGTGTATTGGGGCGAATCTTCTGGGTGTTCGTAAACTTGCAGTCTATGGAATCATTGGGGTGTTTGTCTGGTACGCGGTACTCAACTCCGGTATCCATGCTACCATCGCGGGAGTTCTTCTGGCCCTTACCATTCCAGCCCGGACGCAGGTCGAGCGAGATTCCTTCCTGAAGCGCAGCCGTCGGCTGATCGACCGGTTTGAAGGTGAACCTCCGGGCTCTTTTGAAGCTCGATCAACTATTCACGCGCTAGAGCGTGAGGTGGAGTCGGTCGAATCGCCGTTGCACCGCATGGAACACTTGCTTCATCCTTGGGTGAGTTTCGCAATCATGCCGCTTTTTGCGTTCGCGAACGCGGGCGTACGTATCTGGGGAAATTTGGGGGCAGCGGTGAAGCATCCTGTCAGCGTGGGTGTGGCAGTTGGATTGTTCGTGGGCAAACCGCTCGGGATTTGGGTATCGGCGCGAATGGCTGGCGAATCGCGGCTGGCGTCGCCGCCACCGGAGCTATCGTGGCGTGCGCTCTTCGGAGCGGCGTGGCTGAGTGGAATTGGCTTCACGATGTCGTTGTTCATCGCAACTCTGGCTTTCGGTGAAGGAGTCCTCCTGGATATGGCGAAAATCGGGATCTTGGCAGCCTCGGTAACATCTGGGGCATGTGGAAGCGTTTTCTTAATCCGGTGCAGTGGATCAGCGGCATCTCAGAGCGGGCCAGGTCCGGAGACGGCGATCGAACGAATGTAGACGCGCTCTTCGGGGCAATCAGCTCGTGCCGACTCGTCGTGTTCTAGAGAAGTGCACGAGCCTATGGGCATCGCGGTCTTTGCAGGTGGGTTCGCAGCGCGCTCACGCCCGTGGCGTTCACGGTTTGGCGGTGCGCGATTTGGCCTCAGCCTCGAATACAATCCGATCCGACGCGATGCGGCGACTCTTGACGCACCATTCCGTCGCCATTGCTCGCGAGGCGGCGCGTTCTATGAAGCCCTGAGCGCGCAGGCGACAGGTCTCTGGAAAATGCGCGGCCTCGCTTACTTCGATTGTAAAGACGGTGTGGTCTGCATTGGCCCCGCACCACTTCCAGCTGGTGAAGTTGTAAACGGCGGCTGAAAGAGTGACCAGGACCCGCCCGACAAAATCCGCCAAATCATTGGATCGTTGCTCGAACTGTCGGTAGATACCCAACGCGGCGAGCTGGTCGGCGGCTTGGCGTCCTCCCTCGATCCAGTAGAGAGCCTTACTTTCTGCGACCTGCTTATGCGCCAAGAGCTTCAGCATCCGATCGTGAGTGGCTATCGGGTACCAGGAGCCGGGCAAGATGGGCTGACCGAGCAACTCTTGATCCTCCGTGGTGAGAAGAGATTCAAGATCAGAGGGGTCAATCTGTGTCTCAGCAATCTGGCGCTTTACTTCCAAGACAATTCCGTGAAAGAGGGACCCTTTGATCCCGTAGCTGGGTGCTCCTGTCTGCGGTGCGGCGAGGCTCGGCACGGCGGACTCATTGGAGACGTCTGTGGCGGCGGCTCGCTCGCGACGGTGGGATTGGACCAGGCGCTCGTTCGCGGCCGAGCTCAACGGCGCAGTGGCGGCCAGCGGTCGATCCATTCGGTAGACGACGAGGTCGGGTCGCGGGCGGTCCAACTGCCAGCGCACCGCCTCACGCATCTCCTTCATGA
>DOUU01000489.1 GCA_003520425.1 Deltaproteobacteria bacterium | reverse complement strand
CCAGCAGATTTGTGCGTCGTAATGGGTGTGAGGATCGACGAAGCCCGGAGCTACGATGAGCCCGTCAGCATCGATGGTCTTTGCGGCGCCGTCGTTTACTTTCCCGATTTCGACAATCGTGCTGTTCTTGATTGCGACATCGGCTCCCCGCCGCGGGGAGCCCGTTCCGTCCACTAGCGTTCCGTTCTTGATCAGCAGATCGTGCGACATGATGTTCGACCTCGAAATCGGGGCGGCTCAACTTTCCGCCCAAGTCAAATCTATGAAGTGAGGTTGTCTCTACTTGTCCTAATAGCCGAAAGTGACCGCGACGGGGTAACGAGGCGTGCGATTTGCGCGTCCGTGCGGTCAGCGCCCCTCATGGGGACGTGACGGTTGTGTGAGGCGCATGCTATCAGGCCCGGTCCGGTCTAACTTCGACATCAACCTCGATCGTGTGCTTGCCACCGCCGAGAGCTACCCCTTTCACGGGCGCAACATCGGAGTAGTCACGGCCCCATCCAAGCGTCACGTGGCGCGTGGACGGAATCACGTCATTGGTTGGATCGAGATCCATCCAGCCGAAGCGGGGGCTGAATATCGATAACCACGCGTGCGAGGCGTGCGCTCCGATGGCTTCGCCGGTGCGCAAGTAACCGCTGACATAGCGCGCCGGTAGCCCCAGCGATCGCAGGCATGCGATCATGACGTGCGCGAAATCCTGGCAAACTCCGTGACGCGCGCGTAAGACCTCCTCGACGGAAGTAGCGACGGTGGTTGCCTCGCGATCGTATTTAAAATCGATGAAGATCCGATGACAAAGGTCGAGCGCACCCTCGAGCAGCGGTCGTCCCGCGGGGAATGAAGGTTCTGCATAGGCGGCGAATTCAGGAGCGAGCGGAACCCGCGGTGATTCGAATACAAATTGAAACGCATCGAAGGCGGCGTCGCTTTGATGCTGTCGCAGGATGTCGCGAGCCTGCTCCCAAGGCTGCGTAAGTGCAGGATGAATCGGCTCGTGGTCGTGCATTTCCACCAGGCTGCGCGCGGCGATACGTAGGGTTCGATGCGGGACGTCTATCGTGAGCATCGTGACCGCATTGCCGAAGTAGTCCTGTCGCGCGACCGAACTTCCGCCCGGCGGATCGATCGCGAGTTCGTGCTCGCGCAACGTCTGGTTGCGCCCACTGCGAGGGATGAGTCGAACTTCGGTATGACAAATCGGAACCGTTTCCGCATACAAATAGGTCGTGGTGTGAACTACGCGCAAAAGCATCGTCGTCTGATTGGGCGATTGAGCGTTCTTACGTCGCCGACAGTTGCCGCGACTCGATAGCATGGTCGAAGTAGTCGCGCGACAGCGTTTCCGAAAGCGTGCGCANNCATGAGGTCGGCGGCGTTGGCGAGCTGGACCGCGGTGAGCATCCGCACTGCGATTCGCGATTCGGCGGACTTGCGCGCGCTGCCCGACCGCTTTGGAAGATCTTCGACGTGCTCGCTTAGTCGTGCGAGCTGAAACGCCGCGGAACGTGGATTCGCTTCGTCGAGCAGCAGCAGATCGAGCACGAGGTCAGCCTGCATCGAAGTGAGATAGCGCGAGCGATAAGTCAGGGTGCTGTCCGCGATTTCGAGCAGCGACTGGAGTTCGCCGCTGTCGTCGTGGTTATGGGGAGTGAGTCCGTGGCGCAGCACCTCGACCATTTGCAGCGCGCGCTCCAAACGCCGACCGATGTCGAGAAAGCGCCATCCATCGCCGCGCGTCATGCTTTCCATCACGAGGCCGCTGAAAGCCGAGAGCGTCATGATCGCATCGTCAAGCAGATTGAGCGCACGCGCGACTGGTAACGGCTCAGACTCGGGGCGTTTCGCGAACTGCTGATCGAAGTGATTGAGTATCCGCCACGCGTCAGCCGAAAATCGATCGCGCAGAAGCCAAGCGGCGCGACGCAATTGATGGAGTGTCCACTTGAGGCTGGTGCGCTCTTCGGAATCGTAGATCGTCGCAAGCATGTCACGCTCGAGCGTGTTTTCAAGCTGCTCGGGCCTCGCCCCATTGCCGTTCGCTTCCTCGCGAAAAGGCAGATGGCCGAGAGCCGCCATAATTCTCACGCCCGCTTTCAACCCGGCTAGGCTAACTGGATCGCCTTCCTGATAGAGGCGCGACAATATCGCACGCGCGATGCGAACCGCTGACTCCACCCGCTCGACATAACGGCCCAGCCAAAACAGATTGTCGGCCACTCGGCTGGGAAGTTCGAAGGTAGCGCGGTTGACTTCCAATGAGCCCGAGGCGGAGGCGAGCAGCGTCGTTTGCGGCACTGGCCCGCTCGACAGAATCCACGTATCTTTGCTTCCGCCACCGTATTGCATCGACGTGACCAAACTGTCGAGCGAAGATGTGAAGCGGGTCAGGCCACCCGGCATCACCACATACGATCCTTCGCTCGCAATGACGAACACGCGCAGCACCAGATGGCGTGGAGCGAGGTGCGTCCCAGCTTGCCATACGGGAACAGTGGACAGCGCGACCTGTTCTTGCGCCACAAAGTCTGCGGGCGACTGACGAATTTCGTCCAGAAGCTTTGCCCGCTCATCGGCCGACAGCCTTGCTCCGAATGCAGGAGCACGACCGGTCCTAAACGCGGGCTTGATCACCAGTCGATCGATATTTTCCGTCACGTACACCAGCTCACGCTCACCACCACACCACCACGTCGCGACCGTCGGCATCTTCAGCTCTTCGCCGAGCAGATGCTGACAGAGCCCTGGCAGAAACGCTTCAGTCGCGGCGGATTCGAGCAACCCGGAGCCAAGCGCATTGGCGATGGTGACGTTTCCCGAGCGCACCGCCTGCACCAGGCCCGGCACCCCAAGCAAGGAATCTTCACGCAGTTCCAGTGGATCGCAGAAGCTATCGTCCTGCCGGCGCAGGATGAGGTCGACGGGAAGCAAGCCGCCGAGAGTTTTTAGGAAGACGCGGTTGTCACGCACGGTCAGATCGGCACCCTCTACCAGCGAGTAGCCGAGATAGCGTGCCAGAAACGCATGCTCGAAGTAGGTCTCGTTGTACGGACCGGGAGTGAGAAGGGCAATCCGTGGGTTGTCTCTGCGGCCCTGCCGGGCCAGCCGTCGCAGCGTCTCGCGGAGTCGCACGAAGAAGCCGGCAAGCCGCTCCACGTGGCTGTCGCGGAAGGCCTCGGGGAACGCACGGGACATCACAATGCGGTTCTCGAGTGCGTAGCCCGCGCCTGAGGGCGCCTGCGTTCGGTCAGCGATGGTCCACCAGCGGCCATCAGCCGAACGGGCGAGATCCACGGCATACAGAGCGAGCCATGCGTCTTCAGGGACTGGCATGCCGTGGCAGGAGCGCAGGAAGCCGGGGTTCGCGAACACGAGCTCCGCGGGGATGAGGCCCTCCTGGAGCAGGCGCTGTGGCCCATACAGGTCCACGAGCAGGCTGTTCAGCAGGCGGGCCCGCTGCGCGAGCGCGTTCGAGAGCCGCTCCCACTCTGTGCTCGAGAGCACAAGGGGGAAGGGATCCAGCTCCCAGGGCCGGTCCATGCCCCGCGGATCCCCATAGACGTTGTATGTGACACCGTTCTCGTGGATGAGGCGCTGAGCCTGCTCCCAGCGCCTCCCGAGCTCCTCCTGGCCGAGATTCACCATGGAGCGGACGAAAGGCTGCCAGTGGGCACGCGGGGCGCCCGGTCCCGAAAGCATCTCATCGTAATGGTCGGGCAGGGCCTCGTACTCGAGCCGCACGGAGCTTTCCACGGCGCTGAAACCTAGCTCCGTCGCAGGTCCAGCGTGAAGGGGTGCTCGCGGCTGCGCGTGACGGACGGGGCGACGATACGGCCCGGGGTGTGGCCAAGCGCGGAAAAGCGCGCGACGCGTCGCGCTTCGGCTTCATTGGCGTTGACGGGGAAGGTTTCGTAGTTCCTCCCTCCGGGATGCGCCACGTGATAGGTACAACCGCCGAGCGAGCGCTCAAGCCACGTATCGACCACGTCGAAGACGAGCGGCGCGTGAACGGGAATCGTCGGGTGGAGGCAGGCGGTCGGGCGCCACGCGCGGTAGCGGACGCCGGCCACAAATTCCCCTTGGATGCCGGTAGAATGAAGAGGGAGCGCGCGGCCGTTGCAGGTCACCCGATAGCGCTCGCCCACCCCGCCCCTCACCTTCACCTCGAGGCGATCGAGCGAAAAATCGACGTAGCGCACGGTGCCTGCAACCTCGGGCTGCTCGCCAAGTACATGCCAAGGCTCGAGCGCCTGCCGAAGCTCCAGCTCAAGCCCTCCCCGAACCACGCTGCCAATCAACGGGAAACGAAAGGCCAAGTGGGGCGCGAACCACGCGATGTCGAGGTCGAAGCCCGAGCGCTGGAGGTCGAGCAAGACGTCTCGGAAGTCTTGTTCGACGAAGTGCGGGAGCATGAAGCGATCATGCAGCTGCGTCTCCCAGCGCACCAGATGCGCCTTGTAGGGCTCACGCCAGAAGCGTGCCACGAGCCCGCGCAAGAGGAGCTGCTGGACCAGACTCATGCGGGGATGGGGAGGCATCTCGATTGCGCGCAGCTCCACCAGGCCGAGCCGACCGCGCGGACCATCGGGGGAGAACAGCTTGTCAATGCAAAACTCAGTGCGGTGCGTGTTGCCCGTCACGTCGACCAAGATATGGCGGAGGATCCGGTCGACGAGCCAAGGTGGCTGGCCGGGCGGGTTCTCCCCGAGCTCTTGAAAGGCGAGTTCAAGCTCCACGAGCGCATCGCTTCGTGCCTCATCCACCCGCGGTGCCTGGCTGGTTGGACCGATGAAAAGGCCCGAAAAGAGGAAGGACAGTGCCGGGTGATCCTGCCAGTAACCCACCAGGCTGCGGAGTAGATCCGGACGGCGCAGGATCGGGCTCTCGGCGGCGGTCGGCCCGCCGAGCGTCAGGTGGTTGCCACCTCCCGTACCGGTGTGTCGGCCATCCAGCAGGAACTTGTCCGCGCGCAATCGAGCCTGCCGGGCTTCCTCATAGAGGACGCTGGTGTTGTGGACGAGTTCGCTCCAGCTCGCGGCTGGCGGAACGTTCACTTCGATGACGCCGGGGTCGGGTGTCACCTCCAACTTCTCAAGGCGGGGGTCGAGAGGCGGCGCGTAGCCCTCGATGCGTACGGGCAGCCGCAGCCCAGAGGCCGTCTCCTCCACCGCTCCCACGAGGTCGAGATACTCTTCGAGACGGAAGAGGGGGGGCATGAAAATGTGGAGCACGCCGCCCCGCGGCTCCACGCAGAGCGCGGTGCGCAGACTCGATGATGTGGGCTCGGCTAAGCCCGCCTGAGCGATCTCCCCGGCGCTCTCCCAACCGCCCGACCGATCCAGCTCCGAACGCGGCCTCACGGTGAGCGTGTGCTGTAGTCGCGGACGTGGGGGTTCAAGCGGAGGGCGGTCTTCGAAGGGATCGCGCTCCATTCCCTGGAGAGCTTCGAGCGGAGGGAGCCAAGGCAGCGAGTCGAGCGGCAAGCGGTAGCCCATGGGCGAGTCGCCGGGGACGAGGAAGAGCGCTTCGGAGCGCAGCCGCCAGCGTCCACTTCGCCAACGCACCGGGTCACAGCCAAGCTCCGCGGAGAGCGGCAGGGCGTATCCCACGCGCGCGGAAAGTCCTCGCTCAAACACGCCCGCGAGGCGAGCCCGTTCCTCGGGGTCGTCTAGGCGCGAGTCCAACGGGTCGATATTTACGGGCAGGCGCCGCTCGCGCCAGAGGTAGTATGCGAGATCCTCGAAGGCGGGGAGCGCGAATCCTGGGTCGACACCGAGACGCTTAGCGAGGGCCGTGACGAAGCGTTGCGCTTCGGTGTCGCCGAACCCACCGGGTGTCGCCTCCCCCGCGACGAGCCCGAGATCTTGCCAGATCGGTGCGCCGTCCCTCCGCCAGTAGCAACCAAGCGCCCATCGGGGGAGCGACTCGCCCGGGTACCACTTGCCTTGCCCGAAGTGGAGGAGCGCACCGGGAGCAAGCCTGCCTTGAAGCCTTCGCAGGAGGTCTTCCGCGCGCAGCCGCTTGGTGGGACCAAGAGCGGTCGTGTTCCATTCAGGCGCATCCACATCGTCGATGGCCACAAAGGTCGGCTCGCCACCCAGCAGCAAACGGACGTCGCCGGCCAGGAGTTCAGCATCGATGCGTTGGCCGAGGTCGTTGATCTTCTGCCATTGCGTATCTGTGTAGGGCTTGGTGACACGTGGATCCTCGTGAACCCGCGTGACGGTCATGGCGACGGAAAACTCCACCTGCGACGGGTCGACGCGCCCAGTAACCGGAGCAGCGGTCAACGGGTCTGGGGTACACGCGAGTGGGATATGCCCCTCGCCGGTCAGAAGACCCGAGGTAGGATCCAAACCGACCCAGCCAGCCCCCGGGAGGTACACCTCAGCCCACGCGTGAAGATCCGTGAAGTCGTGCGTGGGACCCGGCGGTCCCTCGAGCGGTACTTCATCTGCGGCAAGCTGAACGAGGTAGCCGGATGCGAACCGGGCAGCGAAGCCCAAGTGACGCAGAATCTGTACAAGCAGCCATGCCGAGTCGCGGCACGACCCGCACGCCAGCTCGAGCGTTTCCTCTGGCATCTGGACGCCGGGCTCCATTCGGATCACGTACTCCACCGCATCCTTCACCCGGCGGTTGAGATCTACCAGAACATCGATCGTGCGCCCGGCACCGGGTGCTTGCGTTGAGAGGAACGCGTCGAGCCGCGGGCCGACCGCGGAGACTTCGCGGTAGGGAGCCAGCTCCTGGCTCAGGTCCTGGTCATATCGAAAAGGAAAGCGCTCGGCCGACGGCTCCAAAAAGAAGTCGAACGGGTTCAATACGTGGAGTTCCGCAAGAAAGTCGACGATCAAGCGCAGGATCCTGGTCGGCTGGGGGAAGACCAGGCGCGCGAGATAGTTCCCACACGGGTCCTGCTGCCAATTCAAGAAATGCTCGGCTGGCTCGACGCGCAGAGCGTAGCTCAGGATGGGAACGCGCGTGTGTGGAGCGGGCCGCAGACGCACGATATGGGGGGAGAGTGTTACGAGGCGATCGAAGCGGTAGGTCGTTTCGTGGTGTAGCGCGGTCAGGATGGCCATGATCGCTCGAGGGTGTGCACAAATCGCGCCGGCGATAGCGGGTTCCTCTCAGCCCATCAAGGCCATTTTATGCCCAGGGCCCGCCCGCGCGCGATGCGGCTGCCTAAGCCTTAGGCACTCGCATTCAGAGCCAGCAGAGGACGGAGGATCACGGCGAAGCTCGAAGAAACGGCCTGCGAACCCGAGCTCGTCCAAGCCGTCGTCTTGGAGCGGGTCACGCAGATGCGGGCAGCTTTCGACGGTTCGGACGCCGACCGGCGGGCCGCGTAAACCAAGACCTCGCCCCGCAAGGGCTCCGGGACAGGATCATTGCGGCGCTGCCGCCCCAGCCGCGCAATCGCATCGCACAGCTCCTGACCACGCTCCTCCACAGTGACTCCCTCTCACGACATCGCGCGATGGAGCCACTCTGCGCGAATCACGCCGTTAAGAGAAGACGTGCCAGGGCGACAGGCGCCAAGGAGAATTTCTGAGCTTCTGGCTTGAACGAGGGGACAGTGCGTGGAGCTGGAGCATGGACCAAGCGAAAACAGCAGCTCTACTTGAGGCAGTGAGGCTGTCGTAGCCCTAGGTTGAGGCGCGCTCTCCAAACGGTGCGCCTCGCGCATGGCGGGCCTCGGATGGTCCGTACTCGCGGCAGAGCCCCCTACCACTGCCGGAAGCTGTCGCAACAACATCAGGGCTTAGGGCTCAGGCTGCTTAGCGCGAAGGCCCTGACCGGACACCACTCTGGGCAGTGTCCGGTCGATTCGTGGCCTATTGGGTTGCGATCGGTGCGCAGGCCGCCACGGTGCAGTCCAGCTCATAGCCTGTCAGGGTCACCTTCTGTATCCCCGGCCCCCCGAAGTGCGAACTGTTACCGAAGAGTTCTACGGTAGCGACAGCCGTGGTCGATGAATCCACATAGACCAAAGCTGGCCAATCAAATTGGCTGATAAGAAGCCCTGGCGGGATCGGTGCATAGAAATTAGAGACGTAAGTTTCTCCGGAACCACAGCTACCGCCCACGCAGGTGCTTACAGTGATGACTGTCGGTGGGGTATTGTAACCGACAATCCCGGTGATGTGTTGGACCACCACGCGATGACCTGCGGGCACAAGTGGAAACGTGAATGTGCAAGCTGTTCCTGAGCAGCCTAGGGACATATCGATCTGCGATTGATATGCGACCCGCCCTGGGTCGTCGACGCTACTCGTGCGCACTGGGCTGGTGGCGGGGTTCACGATTTCCACGAGCGTCGCCACGATAGCTTGAGCAGGTTTCGTTCCGAACGCAGCACCGATCATCCCAGCGAAAGCAAAGCCGAGTGCAACGAGAAGATGCTTCTTTAGCCGTTCCATGTGAGTCTCCTTCTAGAGTTTGAGGGGGGACACTGATTCGTTCCAAGTGAATGGCTTAGCGAGAGATTCGCAGGCCAATTATGCTTTTCCGCGACGAAGAGTGATCGAGGCGCGCGGGGATCCGGGTACGATTGCCGGTTCGACGCACCATAGGCTGGCAGCCTGAATGGACGTGGGCTGCGTGAAGTCTTGATCGCCGGGCTCCTTGCGATCGCGCTTTTCTTAACGATTGCGAGCCTGCTCGCGAATCGCCGCCGGCCTCCCATGATCGAAAAAAGGGACTTGCGACGCGTTGTCGAAGTCCCATTGTGGAAACGTGTCATTGCCCCTCGTGAGGCCGACGCCATAAAGATTCGGAGACACGTAGCTTGCGGAAGATTGCTTATTCTTTGCGCGCCTGCGTTCGTCTTGCCGTTTGTTTCCTCTCGCCGATGGATCCTCTGTTACGCTCTCATTGGCACTCTCGGCTACGTCTTCCTCTGTGTCTATCTATGGCAGAGGACCCGGCATTGGGCGCGAGCTTGAGATCCGCAGCCCCGATCAGCGGGGTGTGGCTGAGTTCCACGAGCTACTTGGCGGCGACGACTTCCGGGCATTCCTCTCCGATCTGACCGAAGCGCTTGAGACGGGCAGCGAGCCGAGTGCGTTTTGGGCGAGGTGGGTCGACGTCGTGATAGGGTAGACACCGGCGGAGGTCGAAGGAAAGAGTGGGATGGCGTGAGTGGGTCTGCTGCCGGGCTCCTTTCTCCCCATCCTCCCCATCGGACGCGAGTGCGGTTTATGCCCGAGAGTGCGCGCGCCCCGATCACCACGATCCTGTTCACTGACCTGGTGGACTCGACGGCACTCATGCAGCGCGTGGGCGATGAGCGCGCCCAGAAGCGCTTCGAGACGCACATCAGCTCCTCTCGGATGCCGTATCCGCCCACGGCGGGAGCGAACTTCAGTGGCTGGGCGACGGTCTCATGGTCGCCTTCGCCTCCACGGCCGTCCGGTGCGCGGTTGCGATGCAGCAGGCCGCGGCGCAGCAGCCGGGTGAGCGGCTTTCGATCCGCGTGGGCCTCAACG
>DOUU01000300.1:813-4207 GCA_003520425.1 Deltaproteobacteria bacterium | reverse complement strand
CGGAGTCGAAGAGTTCGCTCCCGACGGGGCGGCCGGGGAGACGCGCGGCGAATGGTACCTGCGCCAGCTGCTTGGCTCGGCGAATATTCGCGGCGGGCCACTGTTTCACATCCTCTCTGGAAATCTGAGCCACCAGATCGAGCACCATCTCTTCCCCGACCTGCCCGCCCACCGGTACGCCCAGATCGCGGAGGAGGTGCAATCGCTCTGCGAGAAGTACGCCCTGCCATACAACAGCGCCGGCCTCGGCCGGCAGTTTGGCAGCGTGGTCGGCAAAATCTTCCGCCTTGCCCTGCCCGCGCATTGACCCACACTTGGTCGAGGGGGAGGGCGAAAAAGGAGCAGGCCCATGATCCAATCTGCGCGCGAGGCCGACCTAGAGGATCTCGTTCAGCTGATGATCGCCTTCCGCGACCAGCTCGGTCAATCCGAGCCGTCCGCCAGAGAGTTTCGTGACTCGATCGGGATCCTCCTGAAGGACCCCGACACGGAACTGCTGGTGGCGCGCAACGCCGACGGAGCGCCGCTCGGCTACGCGCAAGTTCGCTATCGCTACTCTGCGTGGATCCCGGGTCTTGGAGCCGAGATCGAAGATCTGTTCGTTCTTCCTTTCGCACGACGTCAGGGCATTGGCCTCGAGCTCGCACAATCCGTCACGGAACGAGCACGCCAGCGGTCGTGCCGCGTCATCGGCCTTAACACCAACGAACGCAATGAAGCGGCGCTGTCCCTGTACCAGAGGCTTGGCTTCACGGCGGAGAGGGCCGCGTGGAACGGAAGTCGCCAGCTGTGGCTTGAAAAGCGCATGGAGCCGGGACGCCCGTGAAGCGCACCCGAAGGTCTTCGCGGCGGGACACGCGAGAGACCGCGTGTCAGTGCACGAGGGACGCTGGGCCCGTGGCCTCTGGCTGGGGCTGCCGGCGCCCGCCGCCCGCGGCCGCGTCGCGGAGCAACTCGAACTCCGCCGCCAGATCGTTCACGAGATCGTGCAGATCGGGTAGGGCGTCCCAGTCGGCGTTGAGGCCCCAGTACAGTCCTCCGTTGTAGCTGAAGAGCGCGATGCCGAGAGCCTGGTTTCGGTAGAGCGGCACCAGCGGATATGCCTCCACCAGCGGGGCACCGAGCAGATACGCGCGGAACTGGGGACCTGGCACGTTCGTCACCACCACGTTGAAGGGACGCGTGAGCGCGCTCAGACGCGCGAACTGCGCAAACAACGCGGTGAGCCCCATCTCGCTGATCTCCTCGAGAATCTCGACCCCACGTGCCTGCTTCGATGACTTGAGCTTGCGGGTGGTCTCGATCACGTGCGCAAGCCGCTTGCGCGGGCTCCGCTCGCTGAGCGGCAGTTCGGCGCTCATCGTCGCGACACGATTTCCGAAAGCGCCGGTCTGATCTTGGGTGCGGATGTTTACCGGCACCATGGCCCGGAACTTGAGCGCGGTGACGTCGACTCGGCGTGCGCCCAGGAAACGCCGCAGCGCGCCCGCGACGGTGGCGAGTACGACGTCGTTGACGGTGCCACCGAGCTGTCTTTTCACCTCCTTCACCTGGGCCAGGTCGAAGCGCAGCCAGTCGAAGCGGCGATGGGGTCCGATCGTGAGGTTGAGCGGAGTCGGCGACGCGCTGTGCATGCTTGCGCCGAGCGCCTCTCCGACGCCCGAGACCGCGTCGCGGAGCGCGCGCGCCGTGTCGAGCGGGTGAACGACGGCGCGGCGTGCCGCGCCGAGCGCGGCGAGCCCACCGCCTACTCCGCGGCGCAGCTCGCCAGCGAGAAAATCGAGCGCGCTTGGCGCTTGGCGCGGTCGCCAGCGCTTCGGTTCTGGCACAGGCGCGTCGGGCGAGGTGCTCATCGAGGTGACCATGAGGTCTGCGCTGCCGACGCCATCGATCATGCAATGATGCGTCTTGGTGAAGAGGGCAAAGCGGCCACCCGCCAGGCCCTCGACGACCCACAGCTCCCACAGCGGCTTCGTGCGGTCGAGCGGCAGCGACATGACGTGGCCCGCGAGGCGCTTGAGCTGGCGCTCGTCGCCGGGCGCAGGGAGGCTCATATGGCGCACGTGGTAGAGCAGGTTGAAGCGCGCATCGTCCACCCAGACGGGATGGTCCGTGAGCGGGATGCGCGCGATGCGCTGTCGATAACGGGGGACGAGCAGAGCCTCGACCAGAGTACGGATGCGATCGATATCGACGCCGCCCTCCGGGCGCGCCAGCGGACCGGCCTCGAAAATGGCCACGGCGCCGACATGCATCGGTGATGACTCGGTCTCGATGGTGAGGAACGCGGCGTCAAGGGCGGAGAGGCGTTCATAGTACGAGGGCATGTGGTTTCACCTTCGAAAAGCTTCGAGCGGGCCGGCCCATTCTGCGTGCGCGTGCAGCAAACGGCGGGTCCGCATCTCCTTCGCAAGCCGGCCCTTCTCCCCATTCAGGTTGCGGATCATGGGGGGATCGGACCAAGCCTGCCTTCTGGACCCTGCGGGCTTTCGGTCCGCGTCATCATACCTTTCTCCTAGGGAACCTCTGCACAAGTTGCGCGACGTGATAGAAGGAGGATGCGTCGCTCGGCGCAAGGGGGGTGGGCATGGGTGAGCAGCGGACGTTCGCGTCGCTGGCGTGGAGCCAGAAGGGCAAGGTGACACGGCGGGAGCGGTTCTTGGCCGAGATGGACGCCGTGATCCCGTGGGCCCGGCTGTTGGCCTTGATCGAGCCGTACTACCCGAAGGCGGGTCAGGGGCGCCGGCCGCTTGGGCTCGAGACNNATGCTGCGGATCTACTTCCTGCAGCAGTGGTTCAACCTCTCGGACCCGCAGGCGGAGGATGCGATCTACGACAGTGAGTCGATGCGCCGCTTCGCCCGCGTGGAGCTCGGGGACGACGGGGTCCCGGATGAAACGACGATCCTGCGGTTTCGCCACCTCTTGGAACGTCACCGGTTGACGGAGGCCCTCTTCGAGGCGGTGAAGGATCTGCTGACCGAGAAGCGGCTGCTGCTCCAGACGGGGACGATCGTGGACGCCACGATCATCGCGGCGCCGAGCTCGACCAAGAACGCGACGGGCGCACGAGACCCCGAGATGAAGCAGACCCGCAAGGGGAAGGCTTGGCACTTCGGGATGAAGCTGCACATCGGGACGGATTGCCAAGGCCGCGTGCATAGTCTCTCGGCCACGCACGCGGCCGCGGCCGACATCGCGCAGATGCCGCATCTGCTCCATGGAAAGGAGCGTGTGATCTACGGCGACCAGGCGTACTGGAAGGAGGCCGACCGGCAGGCCTTCGAGGCCCGGGGCGTACGTTATCGCGTGAATCGGCGTCCGCTTTCGAGCCGGCCCTTGAGCGAGCGTTGGCGCGCGATCAATCGCGCCCGGTCGCGGACGCGAGCCCGCGG
>DOUU01000300.1:0-782 GCA_003520425.1 Deltaproteobacteria bacterium | reverse complement strand
TGGTTCGCCGACAGCTGCTGCCTGCGCACGGGAGGTGTGTCCTGTGACCATGGACGTGCGGACCGCCCTACTCACGCACTCCCAAGGTCATTGGGACCCGCGAATCCTTATCCACTCAGCCGTTGATGGCTTCTGCACGGCTACCTGTGCAGAGGTTCCCTAGAGCCGACCGTCACGCTTCAGGCGCTCAACATAGTAACGGACCTCGGGAGCGGTGCTTTCTCGACGCTCGGGTTGAGCGGAACTCTCGATATCGATCTCATTTCACCGAGCACCGAAACGCTTTCGGTAGCAAGCGGCACCGGGATAACCAGCCCAGTCACTGGGACCTTTTCCGAGAACGGGCTGGTAAACTGCGCAGGTGATGCGGCGTGTGCGGCACTCTTGGGTCTACCCGCGAGCCAGACAGTCAACTCAACCCAGGCCACGACCCTCGGGGCGCTGACCTTTACCAATCTTGGTACTCCACTTCTATCATCATTCTCCGGGATGCCCTTCGATCTAACGCTGGGCCCGCTGGTGAGTTCTAACCAGGGGCCCTTCTCTATCGTTCCCCCAGGTGGGCAATATCAACTACCAGGTGCTCACGCTCATCCCGGAGCCGAGCACGATCGTGCTCCTTGGTGCTGCTGTTGCTGGAGTCGTGCTGTCGAGGCGCCGTAAGCGCTCGTAGCGCTGCTTCGCCATGCCCAAGCAGCAGGCTTGGATCTCGCTGGCCGTTCTCCCAGCCGATATGCGAGCGTTCCGCGCCCGCGTGCGTCCGAAAACTGGCTGGGGTTAAC
>DOUU01000404.1:2741-3036 GCA_003520425.1 Deltaproteobacteria bacterium | reverse complement strand
GAGCACGAACGCACCCGCGCCGGATCGTGTCGTCCTGGCGCTCCGTGACCCTCGGCGTGCGGTATCATAGTATGTTTAGATTGGAAGTTGCGACTGAGGGCTTTTTGCAAAAAGATCGCCCCCCCCGGGGGGGCAGGGATGCGTAGATTCGACACATCGAGTCACTAAGCCCCTCGCTACGGACACTCAGCAAAGAAGCTCTCCGCCGCGAGAACCCCTGGCCACCCGCTCAACCGGCGGCGAATTGGTCGCTAGGCTTTCGGGCGAGCTTGAAGGCGGGATATGTACGAACGAT
>DOUU01000404.1:0-2688 GCA_003520425.1 Deltaproteobacteria bacterium | reverse complement strand
GGTCGGGACGGGCAAGACCACGCTCTTGCGAGCGGTCCTCGACCGCATACCTGCCGACACCGAAACTGCTCTCATCCTGAACACGGCGGGCCTCACACGGATTGACCTCCTGAAGTTGATCGCGGACGAGTTCCGCCTGCGTGGACCGCTCACCACGAAGGCGGACTACGTGATCGCGCTAAATGCGTTCCTGATCATGCGGCACCGTGCCGGTCTCAACACGGTACTGATCGTCGACGAAGCCCAAAATCTCGGCGCCGAGGCCCTCGAGGAGGTGCGCCTCATCTCGAACCTGGAGACACAGACGGACAAGCTGCTGCAGATCGTGCTTACGGGGCAACCTGAGCTGCGCCGGAACCTGGCCTCACCCTCGCTGCGCCAGCTTCGCCAGCGCATCGCCCTGCAGCACCACGTGCAGCCACTCCGACCCGAGGAGGTGTCCTCCTATTTGCGGCACCGAACCAGGGTGGCGGGCGGCACCTACGATGAGATCTTTGCGTCGGGCGTCGAGNNGAGCCGCTGATCCACGCATTCACAAAAGGCTGTCCACGGTCGATCAGCATCCTCGCCGATCGCTGCCTGATTGCCGGTTACTCCCGCCAGCTGAAGCCCGTCACCGCAGAGCTGATTGAAGAGAAGGGGCGAGAGCTTGACAGCCTTGGCGAGCTCGATGACGCCGGCGAGGACAACTAGATGGGCGAAATCCTCGAGGCGCTGCGCAGGGCGGATGAAGAGCGTGAACGGACGTCGCGTGTGGTGCGGCGCGAGTCGGCGCCCTCCTTCCCGCCGCCGCCCCTTCGCGATTCGGAGGCAGGTGTTTCCGGGGCCGCGGTCGAGCCCCGTCTTGAGGCCGCGCCTGCGCGCGCAGCGCGTGCGAAGCCCGTACAGGCGAGCCGACCCGTCGCGGTCTCCCGCGACAAGACGGACGGATGGATTGCGCGCGCAGTTTTGATGGAGGGGAGCGCGGGGCCGGTGGCTGAGGCCTACCGGCACTTTGCGGTTTCCGTGCGCTCTCGTCTCGCGGAGCGAGGCGCCCGGAGCTTGGTCGTCACGAGCGCCCTCCGCGCCGAGGGCAAGACGACCACTTCCTGCAATCTCGCGCTGGCCTGCGCCTCGATAGCGGGCGGTGGTCGTGTGGCCCTCGTCGACCTCGATCTGCGCCAATCCGCCGTGGGACGCGTGCTTGGCGTAGCGCCGACGATCGGAATCGACTCCGTCCTCCGCGGAGCTGCGAGCACCGATGCCGCCCGCCTTGCTACCGATGTAGAGAGCCTCGACCTTTACCTGCCTGAGGGAAGCGTGCGCCACGCCCACGGGCTCCTCTCTGGGGTCGTCCTCGCCGCGGCGGTGCGCGATCTCGAACGGATCTACGACATCGTGATCATAGACAGCCCGCCGAGTCTCCTCGTGCCGGACGCCGCTCTCATCCTCGCGCACGCAGGAGCGTTTGTCGCGGTGGTTCGGACGGGCGTCACGCGGCTCGCGGCCCTCCGCGCCATGCTGAAGCTACTGCCACGCGGGAAGTTCCTGGGCTCGTTCTTGACCGAGGCGGCGCCCACCCGCCATTTCTCCGACTATGGCTCCTACCACAGGGTGGAAGAGGCCGAGGCCGACGGTGGGAAGCGGAGGATTCCTTGGAAGAAGAAGACCTAGACATCCCGGCGGGGCTCCCGACGTCCTTGCGCGACCCGGTCGGCATTGTGCGCAGACGCTGGCCCTGGATGGTCGTTGCCTTCGCGTTGGGCCTCGGCGCCACGGCGGCCGTTGTCCGGTTTGTCCCGCCGAGCTACGTGGCATTCGCGATGGTCCTCATCACGAGTAAACGCATCCCCGAAAGCTTCGTGCGTTCGACCGTGACCGAGGATTCGTTCGAGCACGTGAACGCCATGATCGGCGAGATTCTCTCGCGTGAGAAGCTCGCAGCCGTGATCGAGAAGCACGGGCTATACCCGGAGTACCGGAAGAAGCTCCCCATGAGCGACATCACCACGCTGCTGCGGACCGACATCAAAGTGGAGATGGACCCGGGTGCGACGCCGACATCGCAGCCTGAGACCGCGCACCTGCTGCGGATCAGCTTCAAAAACACGGATCCGCAGGTCGCAGCCGACGTCGCGAACGACTTGGCCGATCTTTTCACGACTGCGAGTATCGAACAGCGCAGCCAGCAATCCGAGCTCACGACGGAGTTCCTCCGCCGCGAGCTCGCGCAGGCGGAGGAAGCCCTGAAGGAGCAGAATCGAAAGATCACCGAGTTCAAGGAGCGCTACCGCGGGGAGCTCCCCGAGGAGCAGGATGCCAACCTTCATCGGCTTGAAATGCTGCAGCAGCAGCGCCAGTCACTCGCGGCGCAAATCGGCGAGGCCAATACACGGATCGCCATGATGGCAGCGGGCGCGGGCGGTGGTGCAACCCCTGAAGCACGGCTCGAGCAGGTCCGGGGGCGACTTTCTTCCGAGCTCGCGTCAGGCCACACCGAGCAGTATCCCGACGTGATCGCGCTGCGCCGCGAGATCGAGTCCCTCGAGGCCGAGACTGCCAAGCAGTCCAAGGAGGTTAAGGAAGGGGCGGCGGCGAGCCAGGCAACCGTGATCCAGTCCGCGCAGCGGCAGGTGGCGGCCCTCCAAGGTGAGCTCGCACAGACAGAGGCAGAGCTGCACGAACTGCAGACCCGCATCATCCGAACGC
>DOUU01000237.1 GCA_003520425.1 Deltaproteobacteria bacterium | reverse complement strand
GCCGCGCTCGCCGCAGCCGACGTAAATGACCACGTGGGCGTTCGACCACTTGGCAAGGGCTTGCTGGCTGACGGTCTTCCCGCTCCCGAACGGGCCGGGGATGATGGCGCTGCCCCCTTTGGGCACGGGAAAGAAGGTGTCGAAGATGCGCTGCCCCGTCAGCAAGGGGGTGCTGGTCGCGATCTTTTCCGCGTAGCCCCGCGGCCGCCGAATCGGCCAGGGCTGAACCATCGACACTTTGGCGCCGCCCTCGAGTTCGGCGACCGGCTGTTCGATCGTGTAGTCGCCCTCCCGAATCGACGCGATGCGCCCCTCGACCCCTTCGGGCACCATGATGCGGTGCTGGATGGTGGGTCCTTCCTTCACCCATCCCACGACGTCTCCGACGGCGACGGCCTCTCCGACGCGCGCCGTCGGGACGAAGTGCCACGTCTTTGCCTTCGACAAAGGATCGCCGGTCGCTCCTCGCCGGATGAACGAACCCGTTTGATCGCGGATGATCTCGAGCGGGCGCTGAATGCCGTCGTAGATCGAACCCAGCAAGCCGGGCCCCAACTGCACCAGGAACGGCTTCCCCTCGCTTCGCACGGGCTCGCCCGCCTTCAGCCCGTCCGTCTCCTCATAGACTTGGATCGCCAGCTCGTCACCCTTGATCTCGATCACTTCTCCCATGAGGCCCAGCTCGCCCACTTCGACGAGGTCGCGAATCTTGATCCCGGTCATGCCCGCGGCCTGGACGACCGGCCCGGAAACGCGTGAGATCCTGCCNNCATCGCTAGGTCCCCTCCACATAGATCTTCTGGCCCAAATAGCGCCGGGTCAACTCGTCGATGTAGGCTTCGTCCCGCTGCACCTCTTCCGCCGGAAACGATGCGATCATCGGCAGCTCTCGGCCCTCAAACGCCTTCTCGAACGCCGCCATGTAGCGCTCGTCGACGAGCACAATGCCCACGTCGTCCCGCGCCAGCACGGCCTGAATGATCGCCGCTAGCTGGCTGTCCGACTTGTCGGGCGCGTCGTCAAATTCGTACACGGGAATGCCGGCCAGGCGGAACCCGTCGACGAGATCGCTCGTGGCGACGATGACGGGTTTCACGCGGGCACCGCGCGTTCGGGCGTGACGCCCTCGACCCAGATCATCTTCCGCTCGATCTCCTCGCGAGGCACTCTACGCCAGAGGCCGCTCGCAATGACTCTGAGGTCCGTCATCTCGACGATCTTTCGCCAAATATAGACCGACGCTAGATGGATGTCAAAGGTCCGCCCCGGGTCGTAGCGACACATGACCTGATAGAAATACTCCTCCAGCCGTTCTTGAAACGTACCGGCGGTCACGTTCTCGTCGAACGCCCCCACCCGCTTGGCATAGTCGGTGTCCTCGAACTTGCGAAAGAACGACGCCTTGTCCGGGCTGTTGCTCAGGTCTCTGATGAACTCCTTGGAAAGACGCTCGCCGCCGTCGAGGATATAGCGGTACTTCTCCTCGGACTCGACGTTCTCCTCAACGACGCGCAGGGCATACACGAGGTTGAGCAGATCCACTTCTGTGCCCAGCATTTGTCGAACCGCCACGGCGTTCTCGTCGCCGACGGTCTGCAGCACTTTGCGCGAGCCGCCGAAATAGTACGAGTCCAGCGCGCTCTCCAGCACAGCCAATTTGTGCGTGGCGTCGTAGTCGGCCTGGCGCTCCGAGAGCGGCTTGTAGTAGCGGTTGCCGACGGTCAGGAGAAAGTCGATCACGGCGCCGATCCCGTCCCGCTTCAGCAGTTCCTGATAGAAGGACACGGGGTAGAGAATCGTTGGGAAGAGGCTGCTCGCCGTCTCTCCCGGCGGCGTCCCGGTGTGGAATCCGCGCAGGATCGTCTTCAGATTAAACACCTCGAAACGCTCGAGCAGGATCCTGACCAGCGTGTGCGCCTCATCGAACGCCATGGACGAGAGCTTGCTGAACACCCGCTGGACATTCTGCATCAGCGCCGTCTCGACGAGCGCGTAGCCGGAGTACTCGACCGAGTTGCGTTCCAGTTCGGGGCCGTAATCGGTCTCCGCCAGTGCGGCGATCAGATCGCCGAGATCGTGCATGTCCAAGTAGCGCGCAAAGTCCGAAGGCCCGAGCAGCTTGGCCTTCATGAAGTGAAGCCTCGTGTTCAGGTATTCGAACGACATGGTTACGCCTGCGTCGTGCCTTCGAAGAGCGCCTTGCCCAGTTCCGAACGATAGTGCTGCCGCAGATTGGCGATGCGCGTCTCCAGGCGGTTGTCCAGCACGAGGTTGCCGTTTGCGTCCGTCGCGATGAACCCTCCGCGCGTCTTGATCTTGCTCCCGACCCGATGCGCCGTGCCTTTGCNNTGATGAGGTCGGCGACGACGGCCTCGTCGGCCGGGTCGACGTGCAGCACGAGGGCACCGGGAATCTCCCGCTCGGCCTCCTGCAGACAGCGGGCCAAGAACGCGCGGTAACCCGCAGGATCGCGGCGCAGATTGGCCGTCTCGCGCAGCAACTCCTCGAACAGCACTTCCGCCACCCGCCCCTTCGCCTTCAGGAACACGCCCCGCGCTTGAGCGCGTGCGCGGCTGACAACGAGCCGCCGCTCCTGCTCGACGAGGTGGCGTTCGCCCTGGCGGTACGCGTCGACCTGAGCCGCGATCTCCTGAGTGGCGCGGTCCAGCCGCGCGCGCGCCTGCGCCTCGGCCTCGGCCACAATCCGATCCGCTTCCTGCTGGCCTTCGCGATCAATCTGCTCCAACAGTTCCATGTCAGCGAAGGATGAAGGCCATGACGAACCCAAGAATGACGAGCGTCTCCGGGAAGGCCATCAGGAAGATGCCCATGCCCAACTGCGCAGGGTCTTCGGCGACCGCGCCCAATACCGCCGCGATGATCCGAGACTGCGCCATGCCGGTGCCGATCGCTCCGCCGAGGAACGCCAGGCCGGCCCCGATGGTCTTCAGGCCGGCGTCCGTCATTCCGCCCGGCGCCACGGCGGCCGTCGCCCCCTGCGCCCATGCGCGAATCGCCAACCCGACCAAGAGCACGTTGAACACCAGGACCGCTCCGGCGATCCGCACTGCCGTCTTCCGACTCATAGACACAACTCCCCCTTTGAGTGGTCAGGGCTCGTTGACCGCGATCTCCTTCTCCTTGAACGGCCGATACGGCTTTCCCCCCAACTGTTCCAAGATGAACTTCTCGAAGAATTCCACCCAGTGAAGACGCAGCGACTGGATCGTGCCTTCGTATACGTCCAACACGAAGTTGAGCGTATGGAACATCACGGCCACGATCACGGTGAGGATGACGCCAACGACGGCGCCGCCGATCGCGCTGACGCCACCGGCCAGGCTGTTGATCAGTTCGGCCAAGATGACACTGGCCACTCCGAATCCCATGATGCGCGCGTAGGAGATCACGTGGACGAACGGGCTCAGCGACTCCAGGATGACCATCATACCGCCGCCGTAGATCAACAGCGGCAGCGCCAAAATCAAGATGACGATCCCGGGCAACAGGAGGCGCGCCGGCACGATGTTCATCAAGCGCCCCAGAATGAGCGTGAACGCCACGAGCGAGAGGAACAGCCCGATCTTCGCCGCCAGGTGCCGGCGGTCGCCGTGGCGCGCGGCGGTGATCATGCCAAACAGAAATCCCAACGTCACCTGAGCCGCCCCGAGCACGATGGTGACGAGCAGAAATCCGATCGTATTCTCGACGCGGCTGAACGGCCAGAAGCCCCACCGGTGGAGTCCCAGCTGCTCGATCCCCAATCCGAAGAACTCGCCGAAGACGCCGCCGAGGATGATCGAGAACAGTCCCCCGTGGAGCATGATCGTCATGGCGTAGCGGCCGGTCTCCGAACGCGCCGCCTTCTGTAGCGCGGGCCGGTTGAGGCCCGGGAGCCCCCTGAGCCCCCAAAGCGCGAGCGCCACAATGATCAACCCGTATCCGACATCGCCGACGATCAGGCCGAAGAAAACGGGGAAGAAGAGGCTGATGTAGGGGATCGGGTCGACCGTCCCTGCTTTGGGTGTCCCGAAGCTCTGCATGAACAGCTGGTAGGGCCTCGCCCAGGGATGCTCTTTGAATGCGACGGGGGCGTCGTCGTGACCGTGCACGTCTTCCTCTCGCACGATGATCCCGGGGAATTCTTGGCGCAGCGTCTCCTCGAAGCGCGCGAACCCGTCCTTGGGAATCCAGCCGGAGATCAGGAGCGCATAGTCGGTGTAGCCGAACCCGGCCGCGGCCTCCAGTTGCGCCAGTCGGTTCTCCAATGCATTGGTCAACGCGAACACGCGGCTGGCGTGCTCGCGAGCCAGTTCGCCAAGTTCCTTCTCGATCTCGCTCAAGCGCTGGGGGATCGTGACCGTCTCAGCCTTGAGCTGCGCGATGCCGTCGACAAACCCGCCGGTGACGTGCGGCGGCAGGGCCAGCGAGCGGATTCCTTTGCTCTCGAGGTACTCGCTCACCGCCGGCGCGAAGTCCGGACGCACCGCGACGACCAGCTCGGTCCGATCGCCCGACAGCGGCCGCTCGGCCAACGCGGACTGACCCGGGAGTTCCTGATCCAGCGTGCGCCGGACGTCGGCGAGGGCCGCCTGTTGTCCCGGAGCCAAGACGGTCGGCAAAAACACGTATCCCTCGCTTGGCAGGCTGCGGAGGAGCTCTTCCGACACCCGAACGGTCTCCGCCAGGCGCTCGCCGGCGGCCAGGCGATCCCGCAGCTCGCGGCGTTCGCCGACGAGGGCCTTCAGCCGTCCCTCGAGCGGGTCCAACGCCGTCCTGTAGCGTTGGTAGAGGTCTTCCAGGCGCGTGGGGAGCGGCTCGCCGGCAGGCGCGCGCGTCGGCGCGGGGTGCACCTCTGCCAGGAGATCGCAGATCCCGCGCGCCTTAATCAGGAGGTTCTCGACCTGCTTGCGCGCCTCCGCGGGATCACCGCCGCCCCGATCCACCGGCGCTGCCGCACCGTCGAGTCGGCTCTCCTCCAAATGGAGCAACCCGAGCTTCTGAAGGCGACTAACCAGCGCGTCCTGCTTCTCCCGGGTGTAGAGAAGATATACCCGCTTCATCGCGCGGATCATTTGAGGGCGAGGAGCTCCGTCTTGAGTCGTTCGAGGAGAACGCGCTGCCGTTCGCGCGCGTTCGCCTCGATCGTCTTCGCCTCGCCTTCGGCCGCCTCGAGAAGCCGGTGCGCTTCTGCTTCTGCCTCCCGAAGGGCCTGGGCGCGGGACTGCTGAATCTCGGCCTGCGCCTGCGCCATCGCCTGGGCGTGCCTAGCGGCGACCTCCGCTTCCACCGCCTCCAAGCGCGCCTTCGCCTGGGCACGGGCGGCGTCGAGCTTTGCCCGCACTTGCGTCTCCTTCTCGCGAATGGCGACGAGTTCCTTAAAACGTTCCTCTGGCTTTCGCGCCCCGTCGGGCTGGGTGAGCTTTCGCTCCTCCACCATCTCGCCTAGCCCCTCCGTCTGCGGACGAACCGCGGACTTGCCGGATGCGAGCTGCCTCCGCGCGGCCGCAGCAAGCGCACCCGAGTATGGCAGAGCTCAGGAGGTCCCGCAACGCGATTCCGCGCGGCGCTCCCTCGCGCAACGCGACTCATCGCGGCCAAACACTCACGAATCGGGTGGTGCGATCGGAATGACGGCGGCGTCAATTCGCAAATCGGCTCGCCTCGGCGCACGATCGACCGTGCGGTGGCCTTGGCACGTATCACGTGGAGATCAGAGTGCAGCGCACGCTCCTTGCCCGGTGTCGCACGAAAGATCTGATCGACCGTGGAGGTGTTCGCAGGCACTGGACGGCACCACCCACAACCTCCCAGACATAAAAATGTGGTCCGTGGAACGAGGCCGTTCTCGCACCCACGTGGCCCGCGGACATTGGTCGCCCGCCAAACAGAATCGTAACAAACCTCGCAAATCCCTGTCAAGTGCGGACCCGCGCTCGAGTGCATTCTCGGGTTGACGCCTCTGCGCCCGATCACATCGTCCATTCGCCCGCCCCGGCGGAGCGGCCGTCCCATTTGCCGCACCGCCGCGCACATTCTGGCATGCCGCGATCCGCGCCGCAATTACGCTCCGCGTCAAGACCCGTGCGCCACAGAGGGCGGAACACAGACACCCGATCGGTCGGACGTCCGGACACCGAACGGGATCTCGGCCGCGGAGCCGCGTGCGACGAACCTGCGCCCTACACCCGCAGCAACACGGACGCGTGTTGCACGAGCCTGACGAACGGTTCGGGGAAGATGCCGAGGAGCAACGTCGCCGCGGCTGCCGCGCCCAGCAGGGCGCGCATCAGTCCGCCTTCGGGTGCCGCGGACGGATCGCGAGGGCTCTCTGCATACATCACCCACAGCACGCCCAGGTAGTAGTACAGTGACACGGCGCTGTTGAGGATGGCCAGCACAGCGAGCCAGCCGAACCCGCTCTGCAGCGCCGCGCCGAACAGGCTGAGCTTCCCCCAGAACAACGCGGTCGGCGGCACTCCCGCGAGCGACAGCATAAACACCGCCATCGCGAACCCGGAGAGCGGCGCCCGGCGGGCGAAGCCCGCGTAGGCGCTGATCGCGTCCGAGCCGGTCGCGCGCTCGGCCGCGATCACGACCGCGAACGCGCCCGCGT
>DOUU01000085.1 GCA_003520425.1 Deltaproteobacteria bacterium | reverse complement strand
ATCGAGGGCCACGGCGTGGATCCCGACAGCGTCGTGGACGACCCGCCGCACGCGACCTTCGAGGGACAGGACGCGCAGCTCGAGGCGGCGCTCGGGTATCTCCGGCGCGAGATTCGCGAGCACCCGGTCCCGGTGCCGCCGGCGCCGGCCTATCCGAAGCCGGCGCGGCGGCCGTAGCGAAACGGGGGGCTACTCCAGCTTCGCGTCGAGCTCGAAGGCGACGTTGCCTTTGAGCGCGTTGGAGACGGGGCACCCGTTCTTGGCGTCCTCCGCCGCCTTCGCGAAACCCACCTGATCGAGGCCCGGCACCTTGCCGCGGACCACGAGCTTCATCTTCGTGATCCGGAACGCGTCGCCGACCTTCTCGATCGTGCACGCCGCGCTCGTCTCGACCCGGGTCGGCGTCTTCCCCGCGCGCTCGAGTCCCGCCGAGAGCGCCATGCTCAGGCAGGATGCGTGCGCCGCGGCGATCAGCTCCTCCGGATTCGAGCCCTTGGCCGACTCGAAGCGCGAGCCGAACCCGTAGCCGCCCCCGACCTGACCGCTCTCCGCCTTGAACGTGCCCTTCCCGCCCTTGAGGCCGCCTTCCCAGACGGCCGATGCGTTCCTGACCGGCATGCTGCGCCCCCCGTGCTGAGGACCTCGGTGATTGGATCGATGGGTAAGGACCATAACTGATACCCGGTGCGAACCGCTGGCGGGAGCGGGGGGCCGGCGATAGGCTTGTTCCGAACCCGAACGACGAGGAAGCACGCCATGCCGGCCAAGAAGAAGAGCGCCCGGAAACCGGCCCGAACGGCCGCCCGGAAGCCCAAGCGCGCGCAGGCCCGCCCGGTCCGGAAGCAGCCCGAGACCCTCCGCCTCCGGGCCGCGACACCCGGCTATACGGTGAACGACATCCACAAGAGCCTCGATTGGTATCAGCACGTGCTGGGGTGCGTCGTGGTGGAGCGCTGGGAGAAGGATGGCGTGCTGCGGGGCGCCACCCTCCGTGCGGGCACCGTGGACTTCTACCTGGGCCAGGACGACTGGAAGCTCGGACGGGACCGCGTGAAGGGGGCGGGGTTCCGGATCTACTGCACCACGTCGCAGGACGTGGATACGATTGCGGCCGCCATCAAGGCGCGCGGCGGCATGCTGCTCCACGACCCGCAGGACGAGCCGTGGGGCGAGCGCGACTTCGCCATCGCCGACCCCGACGGCTTCAAGATCACGATCAGCCAGGCGCGCTGAGCGCGGCCCGCTAGCGGCGTTTCGGCCGCTGGAGCGCCTTGAGCAGCTGGATCTGGCCGGTGTGGTAGAGGTCGTGCGCGGCGACGCCGAAGACCTGCTCGGCCACCGTCCACCTCGAGGCGCCCACCGGCGCGTCGAGCCTCGTCGGCGAGAGGCCCGCCACCGTGCGCGTGAGGAGCGCGTGCTGGCGCTTGAGCAGCGCCACGTCCGCCCTCCAGGCCGCCGCGTCGGGGCGCTCGGGGAGGCTCGGGAAGTTCCGGGGAGCGCGCGGGAACGGCGTGCGCCCCTTCCCCTCCACGCGCTCGCGCACCGCGTGCTTCCAGAACGCCGTGTGCAGGACCAGCTCCCAGATGTTGTGCCGGGTGGCGGACGGACGCCACAGCGCCTGCCTGGGCGTGAGGCCGCGCACGGCGCCGCTCAGCGTGGCGCCCTGCCATCCCTTCGCCGTGAAGGCCTCCTCCAGGACGTCGAGCAGCAGACGGATGCGTCGATCTCTCCGGGCCATCGCAACGCCTCGCTGGGGCGGACGCCCTAACGTAATTTGAACGTCCCCCGTTCGGGACCTGGCGTGAGCGAAGACCTTTCCGCCGATCAACGCGCCGTCCTCGCCGCCGTGTGCGAGGCGCTGCTTCCCGAGATCCGCCGCGACCCGGACCCCGGCGGACTGTTCGCGGCGCCTGCGCGTGCCGCGCACACCGCCGACCGGGCGGCGCGGCTCATCGCTTCGCTCAAGGACCCCCAGGACCGCTCCCGACTGGGCATGCTGCTGACCGGACTGGGCTCGGCCGCCGCGAACCTCCTGCTCACCGGGCGGTTCAAGTCGCTCCAGGCAATGGACCAGAGCGCCCGCGAGGCGGTGCTCCGGGACTACGCCACCTCGTCCATCCCGCTCAGGCGCGCCGGCTTCCAGGCCCTCAAGCGCCTCGCGCACGTCGCTTTCTACTGCTGGCCGCTGGAGGACGGCGGCCACCCTGCGTGGCGCGCCGCCGGCTATCCCGGCCCGCTCCCGCAGCCCGCGGCTCCGGTGCCGCCCCTGCGCACGCTGGCCGTGGACCGGGACGCGACCCTCGACTGCGACGTGGTCGTGCTGGGGTCGGGCGCGGGCGGCGGCGTGGCGGCGGGGCTGCTGGCCCAGGCGGGGCGCAGCGTCGTCGTGCTCGAGAAGGGCGCGAATCCCGGCTCCGCGGACATGACGCAGGTCGAGGGGGACATGCTCGGCGCGCTGTATCTCGACGGCGGCCTCCTCATGACGCAGAGCGGCTCCATGCCGATCCTCGCCGGGAGCTGCCTCGGCGGCGGCACCGTCATCAACTACACGACGAGCCTCCCGACGCCCGCTGCGACCCGCGACGAATGGGCGCGGCTGAGCGGCCTGCCGTTCTTCGCAGGCCCGCGCTTCGAGGAGTCCCTCTCGCGCGTCACCCGGCGGCTGGACGTCAACACCCGGTGGTCCACGCCCGGCGCGCGCGACGCCATCCTCGAGCGCGGCTGCCGGTCCCTCGGGTGGCACGTCGACGTCATCCCGCGGAACGTGACGGGCTGCAAGGAAGGGCTCGAGTGCGGGTACTGCACGTACGGCTGCCGGCACGGCGCCAAGAACTCCACGGCGCGCACCTACCTGGCGGACGCGGCGGCGGCCGGCGCGAGACTGGTGCCGCACTGCGAAGTGGAGCGGATCCTGATCGAGCACGGGCGCGTCACGGGCGCCCTGGCGACGGTGCGCTCGCCCGGCGGCGCCCCCCGCATCCTCACGGTGCACGCCCCGATCGTCGTCGCGGCGTGCGGCGCGATCAACACGCCCGCGCTGCTGCGGCGGTCGGGCCTGGACAACCCCGTCATCGGGCGGGGGCTGCGCCTCCATCCGGCGAGCGCCATCGCGGGGATCTTTTCGGAGCGGGTGGAGCCCTGGACCGGCGGGCTGCAGACGCGCTACTCGGAGCAG
>DOUU01000419.1 GCA_003520425.1 Deltaproteobacteria bacterium | reverse complement strand
ATCATCTCAAATCCCGAGGCATTTTCCCGTGACTATCTCGCCTTCAGGCCGCAAGGGCACGGAGGAGATCGGCCCCGGGCCAAAGGGAGGCGCTCGAGCTCGGGCCAGTGTCTGGCCGCCACCGCCTTGCGGGACGGACGGACTCTGCCTGTCCGGAGTTTCCCCTCGGGTGTTGGAAAGGCCCACGGACTCGCGCCGGTCGTCGCTGTGGACCACAAAGGCGTTGCCGAACATGGGGCCGGCGCAGCCAGGCATTTCGGTGCGACCAGCAAGGTGCAGCACGCCGTTGCGAGTCGCTCGATCCCAATCTCGAGGCGCAGTAGGGTCGAGGAGCCGCGCGGCGTCGGCTGCGCGGGGCTGTGCGTGAGCGGGCCGTCGATCAGGCCTACCAGCTTGCTCGCAGTGGCACTGCACGGTCGCGTTGTCGTGAGCTCTTCCAAGAAAGGTAGAGCAGCAGCCGACAGAAAGTGCGCAGATTTGTCAGCCTTGCGGGTGAACCGGCCCCTCATGAAGTGGCCTCGAGCTCCTGGATCGCGACCGCAATATCACGGCCCAGGTGAGCAAGCGTCTGACTAAGCGCTGCGGCAAACGCCGCGGGCTCGCGTGTCACCGGTGGCCAGAACGCGCGGGTCTCGCGGTACAGCCTACGCCGGCCCCCGTGCATTCCGCGCACCTCAAAGCGAGCCACCAGCGCCGCGTTGCCGTCGGCGTCGATCTCGAAGCGCTCGAAATCGACGACAACTTGGCAGTCGGGTTCCTGCGTCTCGTACCACGGATAGAGGATTACGGGGCGCTTTCCCAGCTGTGCGGAGAGGTCGAGTCCAAGAATCCGCGGGATGGCGCCGTCGAGCGGCTCCGCCCAGCGATCAATCGTCGACGGAGCGACTTCCGTTGGGCCCCTGCGGCGGATCATCTCGCGGCGATCGATGAGGTAGTCGGGTAGGCGGATGGGACCCAGACCGATAGATGCGCTCCCTGCGCTTTGAACCGGCAGAGCGTCTTGAGCAGTGACCGCCTCCAACACAAAATAACGCGAAGGATCTGGCCGTGGGGCCAAGATCGAACAATCCGCAAAGGCGGCAAGGGCCCCAACCAGAAATGCTATGTGCAGCGATAAAAAGCCATCGCTCACGGCTTCCTCGGTTCGTAGTCTTTGCCACGCACGATCGAACTGGGATCGCGTTCCAGAGCGTCAGCGAGAACACGCAGGGAGCGCGCTGCTGCGGACACGTCGTCGAGCGTCTGAGTGAGCTTTACCTCCACAGGGGACCCGGGCTCGATCAGCGTGCGGAGCGTCTTCGCGGCCTGTTCGATGTTGGCGGCCGCCGCCTTCGTCTCATCCGTTGCACCCTCGAGACTCTGGGATAAAGGGGCGACTTTCCCGTTCACGGTCACCGTCAGCCTGTTGAAACTCAGGAGCGCTTGGTCAAGCGACCGGATTGCAGCCTTGGTTTCGGGCGCCGAGACGAGGTGCTGCACCGCCTCGAAGGCCCCCGTCGCCCGGTCGACAAGCTCCGCCAAATTCAGTTGGTTCAGGTGCCCAACGAATTCTTTGAGGGCCGCTTGTGCCTCCTCGAGTCGGGTGGGTAGCGTGGGGATCTCTTGGAACCGCTGCTCACCAACACCCACAAACTGGGGGGTTGTGTCGGGAAAGTAGTCGAGCTGGACGAACAAAAGACCGGTGACGAGACTCTGCGATTCAAGCCGGGCCCGCAACCCCTCCTCGATCCTCTGCTTCACCTCGCTCGGCTCAAAGCTGACTTCGGCCCCGGCGTTGCGCAATTTGTCGGCGTCAAGCTTGATCAATACAGGGATCTGAAACTTGTTCGGCGGTTGGTCCAGACGCAGGAGGATTCGGGACACCGCTCCAATTTCTACGCCCTTGAACTTTACGGGTGAGCCGACCGAGAGTCCGTTCACATCGCCCTCGAAGTAGCAGACGAACGTGACGGTCCTCTGAAAAAAACGCCCGGAGCCGAGTGCTACCAACGCAACGATCAGAAGGACGAGCGCGCAGACGACGAAAGCGCCGACTCGTGTCGGACTCGAACGGGTGCTCATGGTCTCCTCGCGGGCGCCTGTCCGTCCGCCGCACGTGTGAGGAATCGGTGCACACCCGGCAGATCGCAATGCGCGAGCAGCTCTTTTGGGTGACCTGTGGCGATCATCGTGCGGCTCTCGGTATCCAGAAAGACACTGTTGTCCCCGATCGTAAAGATGCTCGAGAGCTCGTGGGTCACTACCGCGATCGTCGAACCGAGACTATCGCGGAGGTCGAGGATCAGGTCGTCGAGCAGGCGCGAGCTGATAGGATCAAGTCCGGCAGACGGCTCGTCGAAAAGGAGGATGTTCGGGTCAAGCGCCATGGCCCGCGCGAGGCCCGCACGCTTTTGCATTCCTCCACTGATCTGGTTGGGATAGTAGTCCTCAAAGCCTTTGAGCCCCACGAGGGCAAGTTTGAGGCACGCAACGTCACGGATCTCAGCAGGCGAGAGGTCCGTGTAGGCCTCGAGAGGCAGAGCGATATTCTCAGACAGCGTCATTGAGCTCCATAGCGCCCCGGATTGAAAGAGAACGCCGACGCGCTTCAGGAGCTCGCCGCGCCGCTCCTCCTCGGCCCTTGTAAAGCTCTCTCCGTCGTAGAAGACCTCTCCGCGAGCGGGCTCTTGAAGACCTATGAGATGGCGAAGCAGCGTGCTCTTGCCGCAGCCGCTTCCGCCCATGATGATGAAAACGTCTCCTCGCCCGATCGTGAAACTGAGGTCTTTCATCACAATGAAGTCACCGAACGCCATCGTGAGGTCGCGCACGACGATGTGAGGCTCTCGCCCGGGCGAGGGGGCTGCATATACCGCCATGTTCAGATGCCGAGGGCATTGCAGATCACCGCGAGACTTCCATCTGCCGCGATGATCAGCACGATGCTAGTGACGACGGCCTCTGTGGCCGCGTCTCCCACCGCTGACGCGCTGCTCCCGGACTGCATGCCGCGCAGACAGCCCGCGAGCGCAATCAGGATCCCGAATAGCACCGCCTTGAACACCCCGAGGAGAAGATCTGTGAGGTGAACCGCCGCAACCGTCTCATGCCAGTATTGCGTGATGGAAAGATCGAGCATGCCGGTGCCGACGACGACACCCCCGAGCAACCCCATCACGTCGGAGTAGACGCAAAGGAGAGGCATCATGAGACAGAGCGCGATCACGCGAGGCAGGACGAGGTATTGCATTGGACGGAATCCGAAGGTGGTAAGGGCATCGATCTCTTGCGTGACCTTCATCGTCCCAAGCTGCGCGGCATAGGCGGCACCCGTGCGGCCTGCCATCACCACAGCCGTCATAACCGCACCCATCTCCCGGGCCATGCCAACCCCTACCAGATCGGCAACATAAATGTTTGCGCCGAAACGGAGGAGCTGAACTGCACCCATAAAGGCGAGGATGAGCCCCACTAGGAAGCTCACGAGGGCCACGATGCCGAGCGCTTCCGCGCCGGCCTGCTGGACGAAAAGCGCGAAATCCCTCCATGGGAAGCGTGCCCCGAGCTTCACGGGCCGCGCGAGGGAGAGGCTGATTTCGCCGATGAAGCGGAACCATTCGTCTGCCTGCTCGAAAAGGCCGAGGCTGGCGCTTCCCAAGCGCGCGAGCAGCCGAGGCCGTTCGGCGAGGGTGCGCGCTCCGGAGCGCTCGGG
>DOUU01000002.1:4571-4942 GCA_003520425.1 Deltaproteobacteria bacterium | reverse complement strand
TCGATCGCGAGGTCGCTCGAGAACCAGCCGAGGATCGAATCCAGCAGCAAGTGACTGCCTCCGGGACGCCCCTTAGGAGTCGCAAGGCGTCGTTCTAAGTGCTCGATTTCCGAAGGATTGAATCGTGCCTGGGAGCCCTCTGTCTATCGTACCGACTTGGCGCGCGGGCATCAACCCGCAANNGAGCCGGGCGCGCAGCGAGTGGGAGGAGACCACAATCCATGCTGAGAGTCCTTCGCCAGGGTCAACGCTGGATCATGGGCACGGTGATCCTGCTGGTGGGCGGGGTCTTCGTGTTCTTTATCGGCGTGGGCAAGCCTCTGCTGCGGGCCGAGCCGCACGAGGCGGTGGTCACGGTGGAGGGCCGCCAT
>DOUU01000002.1:0-4564 GCA_003520425.1 Deltaproteobacteria bacterium | reverse complement strand
CCGGCTCGACGCGATTGCCGCCAACACCCTCGCGCAGATGGCCATCGAGGCCAGCGAAGCGGAGCGGCTTGGCCTTCGGGTGAGCGACGATGAGCTGCGCCAAACCATCAAGGATCTCCCGCTCTTCCACGACGACGAGGGCCATTTTTCCCCCGAGCGCTTCAAGAACTTCGTCGAGTACGAGTACGGGACGGAGCGCCATTTCGTGCAGATGCTGCGGGACGATCTGCTTGCGCAAAAGCTCGGCCGCCTCGTGGCCGCGAACGCCCAGATCTCGCAGGTCGAGGCCCGGGACGCCGTCGTGCGTCGCCTCGAGCAGCTTGAACTCGCGATCGTGGCCTTCGATACGACCCGTGCCCCCGACGGCTTTGAGGCCAACCCCGATCAGCTGAAGGAGCTTCTCGGGAAGGACGAAGCGCGGGTGCGCGCCGCGTACCAGCAGCACCTGGACCGCTACCACATCCCCGAGCAGGTGCATGCCCGGCACATCCTGTTCAAGCTGGCGAAGGACGCGCCGCCCGAGCAGGTCGAGGCCACGCAAAAGAAGGCTGAGGCGACCCGCCAGCGGCTGGCCGCGGGTGCGGACTTCGCGGCCCTGGCCCGCGAGCTCTCGGATGACCCCGGCTCGAAGGAAAAGGGAGGCGATCTCGGCTTCTTCCAGCGCGGCCAGATGGTGCCCGCCTTCGAGCAGGCGGCATTCTCCCTCGAGCCAGGCAAGATTTCCGAGCCCCTGCGCACGGATTTCGGCGTCCACATCCTCAAGGTCGAGGAGCGGCGGCCCGCGGAAGACCACACCTACGAGGAGGTCCGCGAGCAGCTCGCCCGCGAGCTGCTCGCGCAGGACGCGGGCCGCGTTCAGGCCCGCAAGGACGCGGACGAGCTCCTCGAGGGCATCCGCAAGGGGAGGACGCTCGAAGACGTGGCCCGCGAGATGAGGCTCTCGATCCAGCGGCCCGGACCCATGACCCGCCGTCCGGACGGGTTCGTGCCCGGGCTCGGAGTCGCCCCCGAGATCCAGTCTGCGGCTTTTGCAGCGCCGGCGGACGAGAAGAGCCTCCCGCGTGTGTTTGAGCTCGGCAATCGGCTCGTCTTGGTCGAGATCCTGGAGCGCAAGGAGCCCTCGGAGGAGGAGGTGTCGAAGGCGATCCCCGACGAGATCCAGCAACTCACCCAGGAAAAGCGCCAGCGGCTCCAGGCCGCATGGATCGACGCGAGACGAAAGACCCTGCTAAAGGAGGGCGAGCTCAAGATCGATCTCGCTGCGCTCGGCCGAGGAGGAGGGGCGAGGCCCTAGCCCGGGCCTGCAGCGCGCGGGGGGGGACCCGCGACTTCCCGCCGCCCTAGGCGAAGCTTTCCTTGCGGTGCCGGATCAGCTCCATGAACTCGGCGCGCGTCTTTGGGTCCGCGTTGAAGGCCCCACGCATCGAGCTCGTGATGGCGAACGCGTTCTGCTTCTCGACGCCGCGCATCATCATGCACAGGTGGATCGCCTCCACGACGACGCCTACGCCGCGGGGCGAGAGCACCGACTCGATCGTGCCCGCGATCTCGGTGGTGAGCCGCTCTTGCACCTGGAGGCGGCGCGAGAACATCTCCACGAGGCGCGGCAGCTTGGAGAGGCCGACGATCTTGCCGTTCGGGATGTAGGCGACGTGCACCCGGCCGAAGAAGGGAAGCAGATGGTGCTCGCACAGGCTGTAGAAGTCGATGTCCTTCACGAGCACCATCTCGTCGTAGCTGACCTCGAAGAGCGCATCGTTCAGGATCGTGGCGGGATCCTGCTCGTAGCCGCCGGTCAGAAAGCGAAAAGCCCGTGCGACGCGCGCGGGCGTGCGCTCGAGTCCGTCGCGTCCCGGCTCTTCTCCGAGCTCCTTCAGGAGCGCGACGACCAGTCCCTCGATCGGATCGCCCGGAGCGCTCATGGGGTCTCCTCGTAGTCGAAGCGGTTGCGCGGGGTCTCGATGATGCCGACCCGCGCAAGTCGGCCGCTGCCCGCTTTTCCGAGCGGCGCCGCAAGCTCCCGGTACACGGCGATGGCGATGTTCTCTGCGGTCGGTACGAGGTCGCGGAAGAGAGGATCGTCGTTGAGCAGGCGGTGATCGAAGCGGTCGAGAATCCGGGTGCGCACGATCTCATCGCACGCCTCGGGGGGCACGATCCACCCCGTGCGCGGGTCGCGCTCTCCGGCCACGCAGACCTCAAGGCCGTAGTTGTGTCCATGCCCGCTCGGATTGGCGCACTGGCCGTAGAGCGAGACGTTTTCCGCATCGGAGAGCGCCCGGCTGCGGAGCACATGGGCGGCGGGAAACCGGTAGCGGCGCGTCACCGAGATCACGCGCCGGCCCCCGGGGCGGTCACGTCCACGAAGCAGTCCGGGTCCTGATAAAGACGGACCGCTGCGAGCATTCCCGGCGGGAGGGCGGCCTCGAGCAGGCGGTAGAGCAGCGCCGCAAAGTTCTCGGGGGTGGGAACCTGCTTCTCGAAGTAGGGGGTATCCGCCACGAGATCACGGTGGTCGAAGCGCGCGACCACCTCCCGCTCGAGAACGTCCTTGAGCTGCTTCAAATCGAGCACCATTCCCGACATCGGGTCCGGGGTGCCTGCAAGGGTGACCTCGAGGCGGTAGTTGTGACCGTGGGCCATGGCCGCCCGGCCAAACAGTTGCCGGTTCTCGGCGGCGGAAAGCTCCGGCCGCCGGTAGTGGAGGGAGGCGGAGAAATCGATCGCTCGGGTGATGCGTACCAAGCCGCGACCTCTGAAATCTCTCGCAAAGCCGGGAGCCTAGGACGGGGGGCCCCCGCGTCAAGCTAATAACGCCGCAGAAGTCCCCTCACGACGCCCTGGATCGCGACATCGCGGGCCGGCAGATCAAGCGGCCGAAGCGCAGAGTTGGCGGGCCGCAGCAGCACCCGCTCGCCCTTGCGCTGGAGCTTCTTGAGGGTCACCTCGTGACCGCGCACCAAGGCCACCACGGTATCGCCGTCCGCCGCGTCCCATCGGCTCTCCACGATCACCGTGTCGCCGTCCCGGATGCCCTCCTCGACCATCGAGTCCCCGCGCACCCGCAAGGCGAAGCAGGTGCCCGTGCGGGGCAGCATGTCCCGGGGCACAGGGACCGTCTCTGCCACCTCCACGACCTCGATCGGAGCCCCCGCGGCGACCACCCCGAGCAGGGGCACCTCGGGGGCGGGCGAGAGGGCGGCGCCCGCCGGCTCCACGGAGCGGGATCGGTTGCGACCCTTCGTGAGGAGCTTCTTCTCCACGAGGCGCTGCACGTGCTTGTGAACCGTGGCTACGGAGGCGAGCCGGAAGTTCGCGCCGATCTCCTCGAGGCTCGGCGAGTAGCCGTGCTCGGCGATGAAGCCCTGAATGAAGTCCAAGATCTCGCGCTGCCGGCGGGTGAGCGCCATCGATTCTTCGTCCTAGTTTCGCCTCGGAGGGTCGGCGATGGAGGCCCGTACGTCAACCCAATCCGCCGGCTCGGGCCCCTTCGCTTGCGCTCGCCCGGAGCCGCGCATACATTGCGTGCGCCTTTGGCAGTCGAGGCCATCGACTGCCAAAAGGGGGTGAGGGGTCCCAGCGGGACCGCTCGCCGGGGGCCACAGGGGCCCCATACCAGCGCTCATCCATGTATCGACCGAACCCCGGCAGCTCGGGGCACCGGGATCGGAGGAGTCCGCGACATGAAGATTCGTCCGTTGCAAGACCGCATCATCGTGAAGCGCGTAGAAGGCGAGGAGAAGAGCAAGGGCGGGATCATCATTCCCGACACCGCGAAGGAAAAGCCTCAGGAGGGCAAGGTCGTCGCCGTGGGCAAGGGCAAGGTCACCGAAGACGGCAAGCTCCAACCCATGGACGTCAAGAAGGGCGATCGCGTGCTCTTCAGCAAATACGCGGGCACGGAAGTGAACATCGAAGGCGAAGAGCACCTCATCATCCGCGAGGACGATGTCCTCGGCGTGCTCGAGTAAGGGAGATTCAACGAGATGGCCAAGGAAATCCGGTACGACCAAGACGCGCGGGCGAAGCTGCTCTCCGGTGTGAACCAGCTCGCCAACGCGGTGCGGGTGACGCTCGGCCCGAAGGGTCGCAACGTCGTGATCGAGAAGAGCTTCGGCTCCCCGACCGTGACAAAGGACGGCGTCACGGTGGCCAAGGAGGTCGAGTTCGAGGACAAGTTCGAGAACATGGGTGCCCAGATGGTGCGGGAGGTCGCCAGCAAGACTTCCGATGTCGCCGGCGACGGCACCACGACGGCCACCGTGCTTGCCCAAGCCATCTTCCGCGAGGGCAGCAAGATGGTGGTCGCCGGGATGAACCCCATGGAGCTCAAGCGCGGCGTGGACAAGGCCGTCGGCGCGATCACCGACGAGCTCAAGAAGATGTCCAAGCCGACGCGCGATTCGAGCGAGATTGCGCAGGTGGGAACGATCTCGGCGAACGGCGACGTGACGATCGGCAAGATCATCGCCGAGGCGATGGAAAAGGTCGGCAAGGAAGGCGTGATCACGGTCGAGGAGGCCAAGTCCATGGAGACGGTCCTCGACGTGGTCGAGGGCATGCA
>DOUU01000177.1:40111-40640 GCA_003520425.1 Deltaproteobacteria bacterium | reverse complement strand
AACGTGCGGGAGCTCGAGAATGTGATGGAGTCCGCCCTGGCCCTCGCCCGCGGACCGCGCCTGCGCGCGAGTGATCTTCCCCTCGCCAGGCGTCAGGCGCCCGGAGCGGCTGCGAGCGTTTCTNNCTCGCTCGAAGCCTATGAACGGTGCGCGCTGGCCCGCGCCCTCGAGGAAGCGGGAGGCGACGCCGCCCAAGCCGCGCGCCAGCTCGGCATCGGACGCAGTACCTTCTATCGAAAGCTTGCCAAACACGGTCTGCGGAACGCGGACTGACGGGCTCCGTTTGGAGCGCTGCGCAAGATTCGGTAGATTTCCGTTGCCCCCTGAGAGCGCCGCCGGTCGCGGCCACATCGCCGTTGGGGGGTCTATTGCTGACCCAAAGTGAGCCTGTGGTTCAGGTCCTGATCGCGCAGGCCGAGCGAGGCGCAGGTCCCCTCGCCCAGACGGCCGCCATTCTTGGCCGCCTCGGGGCAGACGTCCAAGTCGCAGGGGTCGAGAGCGCCGCCGCGTGCCTCGAGCGGGTCCGTGC
>DOUU01000177.1:38513-40093 GCA_003520425.1 Deltaproteobacteria bacterium | reverse complement strand
GAGCCGGGCAACGAGGTCGTGCGGGACGCGTTCTTGCTCGGCGCCGCGGAGTGCGTGATCGCCGGACCTGAGTATGAACGTGTGCTTCCGGTCGTCGTGCTCGAGCAGATCCGCCGCTGGCGCGCACTGCTCGAGCGCGGCGCCGTCGAGCAGCGCTTGCGCAGGCTCGAGCACCTGAACGACGCCATCGTGCGTGCGATCCCCGCCGCGCTCGCCGTGCTTGGGCCCGATGCCCGGGTGGTGGAGGTGAACCCCGAGTTTGCGCGGGCCTTCGCAGTCGACGCAGCAAAGGCCGCCGGTGCGTCGCTCGAAGAGATCTTGCCCCCTGGGCTTTTGCCCCGAGAGCGGCTCCTCGGGCTCTTGCGCGAAGCCACCGTACGCGAGGTCGAGCTCCGGGTCTCGACCCCGAGTCCGGGTCGTGGCGCGGCAGCCCGCAGCTTCGACGTTCGGCTGGCGCGCCTCGACGACGAGGGACGCTTGCTGCTCGTGCTCTGGGACGTTACCGAGGCCGAACAGCTCAACCGCCGCCTCGCCGAGCTCAAGCGTTACAACGAGAACATCATCCAGAATATGAACAGCGCGCTCCTCGTCGTCGACCGCGAGGGCCGCATCGCCTTTGCCAATCCCACGGCCGAGGGGATCCTGCGCGGGAAACTCGCCGATCTGCGCGGCCGCTCCATCTGGGAGTGGCTCTCCGACACGCCTCGCGGTCGTGAGCTCCTCGAGCGGACCCTCCGAGAGGGCATCCGTTTCCGGGGGGCCGAGACGGTGATCACGCATCCTTCGGGCCAAGTCGTCCCGATCGGCATCTCCTGCGCACCCCTCCAAGGGGCGAACGGTCGCCGCATCGGCGCTGTGGCCATCTTCCAGGATCTCTCCGAGATCAAGGAGCTGCAGCGCCACGTCTCGCAAACCGAGCGGATGGCGTCGATTGGCCAGCTGGCGGCGGGCGTGGCTCACGAGATCAACAATCCGATGGGCTTCATCCACGCCAACCTGTGTCAGATGGCGGAGTACCTCTCGGACCTGCGTCGCCTGTGGGAACGCGTGGGGGAGCTCCAGACCGCCATCGTGACCGGGCGGACCGATCAGATTCGCGCGCAGTCCGAGAAGCTCGCAGCGCTCTCGGCGGAGGTCGACTCCGACTTCGTATTCGCAGACTTCGCGAAGGCGCTGCGGGAGTCGCAGGAGGGCTCCGAACGCATCCGCCACATCGTTCAGGACCTTCGCCAGTTCTCGCGCAACGACTCCGGGGACCGCGTTCTCGCCGACGTGACCGAGTGTCTCGATTCCACGGCCAACATCGTGGGGACGATGATGAAGCACACCGTGGTGCTGCGGAAGGAGTACGAGGAGCTTCCGCGCATCCGCTGCTACCACATGCAGCTCAAGCAGGTGTTCATGAATTTGCTGGTGAATGCTTTCCAGGCGATTCAGGAACGCGTGGGGTCGAGCGGCGAGACCGGGGAGATCTGTCTCGAGACACGCCGCCGGCCGGGAGGCATTGTGGTCGTGGTGAGCGACACCGGAATCGGGATCCCTCCCGAGAACCTGCCGCGGATCTTTGATCCGTTCTTCAC
>DOUU01000177.1:0-38400 GCA_003520425.1 Deltaproteobacteria bacterium | reverse complement strand
GGTGCTCGTCGTCGACGACGAGCCCCGCATTCTCTCCGCGGTGCGCCGGTCGCTGCGTCGGGAAGGCTATGAGATCCTGACGGCTGAGACTCCCGCCGAGGCGCTTGCGATCCTCGAGGCACGGAGCGTTGACGTGATCGTCTCCGACCANNAGGAGCGTGGATGTGATCATCTCCGACCACAAGATGCCGGGGATGAACGGCCTTGAGTTTCTGGCGCTCGCGGCAGTTCGCAGACCGCAGGCGGTCCGGTTCCTCATCACGGGCTGGACGGCGGAGGTTCCCACGCGGGATCTCGAGGCCCTCGGAATTCGGGCGCTGCTCGCAAAGCCTTGGGACGACGCGGAGCTCAAGGCTGCCCTGCGAAGCGCACTCGGCCGCTGATCAGGGGAGCCGGCTCAGGTACTCAAGATCCGTCTTCTGGGAATTCTTCGCGCCGATCGTAAGGATTCGGTAGCGGCGCACCTCTCCCCGCTGGTAGTAGATCCGACCCTTGCCTGCAAACCCGAGCTCGAAGATGGCCAAATGCGGGGGCAGGCCGCCCACTTTCCTCCGAATCGCGGCTGTATCCGGCTCATCCGAGAGGCGCTTGAGCGCCTCTTCGGCCTTGAGCTTCATCGCCTCGTCTCGGAGTTCGACGAGGTCCTCGATGGCGCGATCATCGATCTCGAGGCCCTTGTAAAGCGTGCGGAGACGCCGGCCCAGGTGCTCGGCCTCTCGCGCGCGCCCGCCCGCGTGCGGCTCTTTGGCTGCACGCTTGAGCCTGGCTTCTAAGGCTCGGATCTCCTCCTCCCGGCGCGAGACATCGCCCAAGGCCTCGTCGAGCATTTCCTCCAGCGTGCGGCGCTCGCGGTCGAGATCCGCGCTCTTGACGGCCTGCGCCCGCAGTTCCTGCTCGCGTTGCTCGACGGCCGCGAGCTTCTGCTGCAGCCCGGCGCGCTCCGCCTGCAGCTCCCGGATTTCCTCTTGCTGAGACTCCTCGGCCGGCTCGACCTCAGACAGGCGCCGCTGCACCTCGAAGAGTTCGCGCTCGATCTGGACGGCCCTTGCAGCGGTGGCGTCCCGTGCGGCGACCGCGGTGGCAATCCCCTCTTCCTCGCGCCGCGCGGCGGCACGGTTGTACGCAAAAAGCGCCCAGAGCAGGACGGAGGCGTATCCGATCAGGATCACGTTGGAAAGGACGGCGTTGTAGGGCAGGTTGACCGTCACCTCGGGGGTCGCCGGCAAAAGGCGCGACGCTGCCGCGCCGCTCGCCGATCTCGAGAGGATGGAGCGCCCCCCGACGTAGAGCGGGGTAAGACCATCCGCCGCCATCACGAGGACGCTTACCCGCACGCCGCCCCAGCGGACCCAGGGCGACTGCGGGACGACTCGGTCGATTCGCTCTTGGAGCTGCGTCGCGAGGGGTTCGCCAAAAGGGTCCACACGCACGGCCTCGGCGACAGACCGCTGGAAGTGCCAGAGCAGAAGGCGCTCGGCCACCCTCACGCTGGTCACGGTGAGGAGCAGGAAGGCAAAGATCGCGAGGTAGATCAGGCGGAAGTCCGCGAAGCTGGTCCAGGCACGAAGCGTCGCGAGCAGCGGAAAAGGCTTTCCTTCCTTCGGAAGAAAGACGGCCATTGAGGCGCGAAGGTAACGCCGGAAGTGTCCTTCGGCTCGCACACTTCTTGCACGGAACCTCCCCGATGGACATCTCTGCCCCCGCCTCCCAGGCTCCTCGCGACGGGGAGCGCGCGCGGTTTGAAAGCCGGGTCGAGCTGCTGGCAGGCGGCACCTGGCGTCGCGCGGCCGCGCGAGACCTCTCCGTCCGGGGGATCGGCCTCTCGCTGCTGGGTCCCCTCCCGGAGCGCGAAAGCGCGGTGGTTTCGGAGTTTCCCCTCCCGGGCATCGCCCTTCCCCTCGCGTTGGAGGGCGTCGTCGTCTGGGCCAACCCCATGGCCTCCCGCATCGGCATCCGCTTCCTCGAGGTCGATCCGGGTCTGGCGGAGCTGCTCCACAGCTATGTGAGCGGGCGGCTCTAGCGCTCGCACTCGCTAGATTCCCTCGCCAATGCGCGTCTTGGACCTCGACCGGGACATGAGCGACGTGATCCCGACCGGGACGACGCGGGACTCCCAGCACCTCTTTGCGCTCATGACAGAGCGAACGCTGGCCCTGGCGCAGGCCGGTCCCGGGCGGCGGGTGCTCGATGTGGCGAGCGGCTTCGGCCAGGACGCGCGCGCTCTTTCCAAAGGCGGCGCCTGGGTGGTGGGAGCGGAACCCTCCTCCCGGATGCTCGGCTGGGCGCGGCTGCAAAGCGCAGGTCTTTCCTCCCCCCAGCCGGCTTGGGTCCAAGCCTGGTCTCACCGGCTTCCCTTCGCCGACTCCAGTTTCGACGCGGTGATCTGCAAAGGGGCGATCGACCACTTCGACCAGCCCGAGGCGGCCATCGCCGAGATGGCGCGGGTGGCGCGCCCACAAGGCCGCGTGGTGCTTGCCATCGCAAACTTCGAGTCGCTGGCCTGCCGGGTGGTCCGCGGGATGGACACCATTCGCGAGGCCTGGCTGGCACAGCCGGTGCGCCGTGGGCGCCGTCACTACGATGTGCCAGCAGACCACTTCACGCGTTACGAGATCGATCTCATGCGGGAGCAGGCCTCGCGCTTTCTCGAGCTCGAGCGGTGCGAAGGGGTTTCACTCGCTTGGGGGATTCCCGCGTGGACTCGGGCCGTCGAGCGTCTGCCGGCCGCCGCGGCGGCACGGGCGCTTCAGCTGCTGAGCGCCGTGGCGCGCCGGATGCCCTCCCTCGCAGACGTGGTGCTGCTCGCAGGTCGGCCCCGGGCTCGGCGCGCCTCCACCACCTCGCGGTAGACGGAAACCGTGGCCTCCGCCACACGGGGCCAAGAAAAGGCCGCCTCGATCCGTGGGCGCGCGCGGGCGCCGAGCCGGGACCGTGCCTCCGGCGCAGCGAGGAGCTCTGCAATCGCCTTGGCGAGGGCCTCGGGGTCGCCGGGGGGGACGAGGGTCCCGGCCTCGCCCACAGCCATCACCTCGGGCAGCGCGCCGGCGGCGCTCGCCACGACGGGCGTACCGCAGGCCATGGCCTCCACCGCAGGCAATCCGAAACCCTCGTAGAGCGAGGGTACGACGACGAGGGTCGCGCGGGCGTAAAGGCGAACCAGCTCGTCTTTCGAGACGCGGCCCACCACGCGCAGCCGGTCTGCGCAGCCGATCTCGCGCGCGAGCCTGCGACCCGGGTGCTCCGCGTGGTCCTCGTCGACGAGCGTCAGCGTGACCACGTGAGGGAGCCGAGCAAGCGCGCGGATCAGCGTGGCCACGCCTTTGTTCGGATCGGAGGCCCGGGCCACGCAGAGCAGCTCACTCGCGCTGCGGGGCACCTGCGGCCGCGGCCGAAACCAATCGGTGTCGATCCCGTTCCACACCATGCGCAGGCGCTCGGGTCTCACCCTGAAGTCGCGCCGAATTTGCGCCGCGCTTGTACGTGAAGAGGTCAGCACCGCGTCGAGCCGCCGGGCCACGAACGCCTGCATCCCGACTGGATAGAACTCCATGGTGCCGAGCGCCTCCCGCATCGTGCGGTCACGAGCAAAGGACGAGCGGCGGTCCACGGAGAGCGGATGATGGACGGTCGTCACCGCGGGAAGTCCCAGGGCGCGCACGGCGAGAAGCCCGTAACCCAGGGATTGGATGTCGTGTACGACGTCATAGCGCGCGCCTTGCCGCAGCGTCCCTGTGAGGGCGCGAAGCGCGCGTACGCTGAAGGCAAAGGGTTCGGGCAAGAAGCCGAACCACGTGGCCGCGAGCTCATAGAAGTTGAGCGGCTCAAAGATTCGGAAGGGGTTGGGGCGCGGGAGCAGCGCCGCTGGATCGGGATCAAAGCGTTTCCCCCAGAGCTGGGGATTCGGCAGCTCGACCATGCGCTTGGCGAACGGCATCGGATCGGGATAGGGCGGGCCGACGAACACGTGCACTTCGTGTCCGGCGCGCGCCAGCTCGCGCGCGAGGTGCCAGAGGTAGATGCCTTGGCCCCCGCTGTGCATGTTGCCCCGATATCCGAGAAAACAAATGCGGAGCGGGCGCACGGCGACCCTAGTCGCTCAAGGTCTTGCGGGCGTAAAGGACAAGGCTCTTTGGACAGACGTAGTTGAGGAGCTTTTCGAGGCGATCCATCACCCGGGACTGTGTCGCCCGCAAGAGGAATGTGCGGTAGGCCCGCACCAAGGCGCTCCCGTCCGCCCCCAGAAGGCCGACGACCGAGCGCAGCGCCCAGTACGGCGTATGGAACGCGTGGGCAAAGCCTACCCCCGTGGTCGCGAGTCCTGCCTCGGCGAGGCCGTGCGCGAGCTCCCGCGGGCGGAAGATCCGGATGTGCCCCCCGGGACTCTCGAAGTACTCATCTCCAAGACGCAGGTAGAGGTGTTCACTGGGGGCGGTCGGGATCGTAACGGCCACCCGGCCGCCGGGCTTCACGACCCGCGCGAGCTCCCGTGCGGCTCCTCGGAAGTCGTGGACGTGCTCCATCACCTCGGAACAGATGACCTGGTCGAAGCACGCGTCGGCGAAGGGCAGGTGGAAGGCGTTGCCATGGAGCATGACCCCCGTCGTGCCCACCTCCTTTGCGCGGGCGCGCAGGGCCCCGGACGCCCGGTCGAGGGAGGCTCGATCGAGATCGAGGCCGTAGACCCGGGCGCCTCGGTCGAGTGCTCCAAACGAGTGTCGACCCTCGCCGCATCCCGCGTCGAGCAGGCGGTCGCCGGGGCGAATTTCAAGCCGCTCGAGATCGACGGTGAGCAGCACGGAGCGTCTCTTCGAACACGTCCACGAGCTGGGAGGCCGCGTCCTGCCAACGGAACAGTCTTCCAATCCGGGCCCGGGCCGCGTGACCCATGCGCGAAGCACGCACCGGGTCCGCGAGGATCTCGGCGATCGCGGATGCGAGCGCGCGCGCATCGCGCGGCGGAACGAGGCGTCCCGCCTCGCCGTCGCTGCCGACGACTTCGGGCAAAGCCCCCACGGCATTCGCAATGACCGGCAGGCCGCACGCCATCGCTTCGCTCGCAGGAAAGCCGAACCCCTCGAAAAAGGAGGGCACCACGGCGACCTTGGCCGTGGAGTACTGCGCCACGAGCTCGGGCACGCTGAGCATCTTCCGGTGCAGGATCACCCGGCGCTCGAGGCCGTGACGCCGGATGAAGCGAGGCACGAGTCCATCCTCGGGGATGCGTCCGTCGATGATCTTGAGTGTCACGTGATCGGGCAAATGGGTCAGGGCTTCGAGCAGGGTGCCGAGTCCTTTCTTGCGGTCCTCGGTGCGCCCCACAAACAACAGGTCGGCCTCGATCGCCTGGCCCTCCACCGGGCGGAAGACGGAAAGGTCGGTGCCGTTGTAGATCACCGGCACCCGTTTCTCCGGAATGCCGAAATAGCGCTCGATCTCACGCCGCGAGGCCTCGCTGACCGTGACGATCCGGTCGAGACGGGGTGCCACCACCTCCTGCATGAGGAGAGGGAAGTAGAGGGTTCGGCGAATTTTCTTGAGAAGGGATGGATCGATTGCAAAGTCCGCCTCCCGGTCGATGTGCAGGGGGTGGTGGATCACCGACACCACCGGGGTCCCTGCCGCCGAGATGCCGAGCAGACCCCACGACAGACTCTGGTTGTCGAACACGATGTCGAAGCGGTGCTTGCGCTGGAGCTCCCGCCAGCGCAGCAGAAGCCTAAGGCCAAATGTCTGCATCTCCGGGAAGACACCAAGGCGCGACACCCCAAGCTCCCACAGATTGAAGGGGGAGAGCAGCCGGAAGGGGTGCTCGCGGCGCGCCCAGTCGGGGTGCGGGACCCCGAAGACGTTTTCATTCGGGATGACGTGAAGCGGGACGGAAGGGTCGAGCTGCGGCAAGGGCGGACCGGCGATCACGTGTACGTCGTGGCCGGCGCGTTTCCACTCGTTCGCGAGATGGGCGGCGTAGATGCCTTGGCCCCCGCAAAACATGTTCCCGCGATAGGTGAGCAGGGCGATGCGCACGCTCTTGCCCGGGTCTAGACCGAGCTCTCGGAGGTCGCCTTGGCATCCCCAGCGCTGCTGGGAGGCTCGGGCCGATCCTCGGGCTCGACGCGGATGGTGGCGATCGTCCAGCCGACCCAGAAGGTGAGCCCGAGGACGAAAAACACGAGGGCCGCAACGGGGAGGGCGAGTGCCCAATAGCTCCTGTGGGCGAGCCCGACCAGGAACAGCAGGCCGACGACGGCGACGCCGACACAGATCAGACCGCCCTGCGCACGGGAAGAGTCGTTCATCCAGCTCCTCGGCGTCGCAACGCTCAAAAGGTGGTCCGCCCTGGCCGTCGGGGAGAGGGCTCAAGCCCTGGCAAGCCAGGTGGGCCTCGTGTGGCCGCTTTCCGTCGTCCGACCCGGTCCCTGCGGGAGTGCGAGCGCTCTGGCTCTCGCGGTCTCCGCGCGGTGGCAACGGCGCTGGGTCCACGACCAAGAACGAGTCCCGATTCGAAAGCCCTAAGCGGGTTGAGCGATCGCTCCCGCTAAACGTACCGGGCAGATCCGTGCGGATTATTCGGACGGACGCGCGCGATGTCAACGCAAGTCCGGCCGAGCGGCTACCCTGGGCGTGTGCTGGTGATCGGGCTCATGTCGGGCACGTCCGCCGATGGCGTCGATGCCGCCCTCGTCGAGTGGCCGGAGGGCGCACACGCGCGTCCGTTTCGCCTCGTGGCGTTTCGCGAGGAGCCCTTCCCCCCCGAACTCCAAGAGCGCATCCACCACCTCGCAGCGGGTCGTGTCGCCGGTCCGCAAGCGCTGCGCGAGCTCGCCAGTCTCGACGTGTTGCTCGGCGAGCGCTTTGCCGAGGCTGCGGCGGCAGTCGCAAGAGCGTCGGGAATCGCGCTCGAGCGCGTGGACGCCGTGGCCTCCCACGGCCAGACGGTGGGCCACTATCCGGAGCAGCGCGCAACCCTGCAGATCGGCGACCCCTCGGTGATTGCGGAGCGCACGGGCTGCACGACCGTGGCCGACTTCCGGCCGCGCGACGTGGCAGCCGGCGGTGAGGGCGCGCCGCTTGCTCCTTTTTTTCACTACGCCGCGCTCGGAGACCCCGGCGAGTCGCGCGCGGTGCTGAACCTCGGAGGGATCGCAAACCTGACGTGGATCCCACGAGGGGCAGGGCCGGGCGACGTGATTGCATTCGACGTGGGCCCGGCCAATGCGCTGATCGACGGTGTCGTGCGGGCCCAGACACAGGGCCGCGAGCGCATGGATCGAGAAGGAGCGCGCGCTCTGCGGGGGAAGGTGGATGCGCGTCTCCTCGCACGCCTGCTCGAGGATGAGTTCCTGCGGCGGCCGCCGCCCAAGTCGACGGGTCGCGAGCGCTACGGCCTGGCCGAAGCAGAGGCCCTGGCAGCGGAGTGGGCACGCAAGGGGAGGGCCCCGGACGATCTCGTCGCGACGCTCGTTGCGTTCACCGCCGAAGCGGTCGCCGCGGCGTGTCGCGATTTCCTGGGGACGGACAGTCCGGTCGAGCGGCTCCTCGTCGGCGGGGGAGGGGCGCGCAACCCCGCGCTCTTCGAGGCGCTGCGCAGCGCGCTGACCTGCACACGGGTCGAGCCCTTCGACGCGGCGGGCGTACCGGCCCAGGCTGCCGAGGCGATGGCGTTTTCTCTGCTCGGCCGCAACGCGCTGCTCGGGATCCCCAATCACCTTCCCCGCTGCACCGGCGCCCGGAGGCCTTTGGTGCTGGGGGAGATCGTTCCCGGCCGAGCGGGGATCCGGCGCTAGAGCTTCACCACAAGCCCGTCGTCCGCCGTCTCGAAGCCGCAGTTGCCGCGCTGCGTCACCATGGACTCCCCGAGGTGGGTCAGGATCATCCGTCCGCAGTCGAAGGTCCCGCGCTGCTGGGTGAGCTCCTCAAGGCTCAAGTGATACTCGAACTGTGGTGTCAGCAGCGTGCACTCGCACACGAACAGGTCCGCTCCGCGGACTTGCACGGGCAGGCCTTCGAACCAGCCCGTGTCCCCGGAGAAAGCCAGGCGCTTTGGACCTGCCTGGACGCACAGGCCGTGGGGACTCGAGTCGAGCTGGTGCTTGGTCTCGAAGGTGCGCACGCGCAGCGGTCCCACCTCGTGATCGGCACCGGCCGGCATCTCATGGAAGGAGAGCGGAAACGGAAACTGACGGTCCTCGAAGCTGTGCCCGAGGGCCGCTGCGGCGGCGCGGACGCGACTTTCTACACCCCGGGGCCCGGCGATGCGCAAGAGATGCCGTCGCTGGTCCTGGTAGATCGCCGCGAGCAAGAAGGTGGGGATCCCGCCGAAGTGGTCGGCGTGGAAGTGCGAGACCACGATCGAATCGATCTCGCTGCGCGAGATCCCGAGCGCGGACAGCCCGGTGCAGGTCGTGGTACCGCAGTCGAGCAGCGCCGTCCCGTGCCGGGCACGCAGCACCATCGCTGACTGGCGACGACCGCCCGCTCCAAAGGCGTCACTCGTCCCGACAAACACGAGCTCGCTCATGCCCCCTCGCTCCCGCCCTCGGCGCCGCAGGGATAGAACCTTCCGCCGGCGAACACGCCGTCGGATCCTCGAAACCCGGCGGGAACCATTTCGTTCTCCCAGACCACGGCGCGCTCGAGCACGGCCCCTTCCCCGATCCTTGCCCCGGCTCCAATCACGAGCATTGGAGCGAAGCGAGTCCCAAACCGCGAAGCGACCGCATCAGGGTCGAGGTACGAAAGGCGCGGCGGCGCAAGGTTTGCGGCGAGATACTCGCCCGGTGTCCCGACCGGCTCCCACACACACTCCTTCATGCCTTGTACAACACCACAGATGTCATCCCGCCCCGCGGCCGCGGCCGGCAGCAGCCAATCGTCGAGATGCGAGAATGCCTCCCGATCAGGGAACCAGTCGAAGGCACGGGCGGCGACGACGTTGGCCCAGCAGTAGACGCCCGCCTGCGTCTCGCCGCCGAGATCGAAGCGACGGCCGACCCGCCGAACCCGCCCGCGCCCGTCCACACCGATCGTACCGAACGAGCGCGCCCGCGGATCGTCGCGCAGGAGAAGGGTTGCCGCCTGCTGACGTTCCCGATGCAGCGCCACCAGCCCGGCGAGGTCGCTGTCGAGAAGCATGTCGCCGCCGAGGATCAGGCACGGATCGCTCTCCCGCAGGAAGGAGGCGGCCCGGCGGATTCCACCTCCCGTGCCAAGCAGGTTCGGCTCGTAGGAGAAGGAAAGCCGCAGACCCGGCGGGCAGTGGCGCTCCGCGGCGGCCTGCAACATGCCGGGAAGATGGTGGGTGTTGATGATCACCTCCCTGACGCCGAGGGCCGCGAGCTCCGCGAGCGGGTAGGCGACGAGAGGAAGGCCCCGNNGCGGCGACGATCATCGCCCTCACGGAAGCTCCGAGAGCTGGCCCATGAGCTCGGCCAGACGCGAAAGACGCGGGCTCTCGCCAGCTCGGCGCAGGGCCGCGCGGCGCAGGGCGCGCACCGTCGGCGGGATGAAGCGCAAGTAGTCGCTCCGGCCGCGAATCTTGGCCGCGTAGAGGAAGGCCGCATGGTCCTTGCCCTTGCGCGTCAGGGTCAGCAGATCGAAACGGCGGGCGAAGCTCTCGGCATCCGGCGCGTCGGGAAGCGCAGGCCGGATGCGCGCGAGCTGGAAGGCCACCTCGTCCTCCCCGAGGTCGACGTAGGAATCCCGCAGCAGGCAGACGAGGTCGTACTCGGGGGGGGCCAAGAAGGCGCCTTGGAGATCGATCGTGCAAAGCCTCCTCCCCGGCGGCCGGTCGGCACGGACCAGGATATTTGTGCTTTGGAAGTCGCGGTGCGCAAGGCGCTGAGGTGCCGCCGCTGCCACTTGCGCGATCTCCGAGAACGCCTCCTCGACCACCTGGCGCTCGCCCGCCGTGGCGTCGCGCCCGAGGGCGGCGGAGAGACTCCAGGTTGCAAAGAAGTCCGCCTTGTACGCGAAGAGCGCGGCGTCCAAGCGCCGATCGAAGCAGGCCACAGGGTGCGCGCTCCCGGGATCCTGGGCGTTTTGGTAGCGGACGATGATGTCACACGCCTCCGCGTAGAGCTCCCGTCTCTCCGCGGCCGAAGCCTCTGCGACCGCCTTGGCCAGGGTCACCGATCCGAGGTCCTCAAGCAGATCCACCCCCGCGATCGCGTCGCCGCCGTAGCGCAAGGGGACAGGAACCCCGTGGGCTTCCAAAAAGGCACGGACGGGCTCGAGCGCAGGCTCCGGGGTGGCTCCGGAAGGGCGCCGGCCCGGGTCCTCTGGGGCTTCGACCCGCGCCACGAGACTCGGGGGGGAGCTGCCCTCGAGCCGGACACGGAAAAAACGGCGAAGTCCAAGGCCGCGCTCGAGCTCCTCGACGGCGATCGGCCCGTCGTAACTCAGTACACGGCGCACCACCTGGGCGACCGTTTCGCTGACGGAATCCGCAGGCGCAGCCGTCAACACGTTCACCCGAAGAAGAGGTGACACGCCGCCGTGGCGACCGCGAAGCCCGCGAGATCACCGAGCAGGCATGCGGCGAGGGCATGGCGGCCTTCCCGAAGGCCGGCCGCACCGAAATAGACCGCAAGCACGTAGAACGTCGTCTCCGTCGAGCCCTGATATGTGCTGACGAGCTGACCGATGAACGAGTCCGGGCCGTGTGCCTTGAGGATCTCGCTCATGACGCCGAAGGCGCCGGAGCCGGAGAGGGGTCGCAGGAGCGCCATCGGCAGTGCCTCGGCCGGGACACCGAGGCGGCTCGTCACAGGATCGAGGATTCCGATCAGCAGATCGAGCGCGCCGGAGGCACGCAGCATCGCCACGGCCACGAGGATCAGGACGAGGAAGGGCACAATGCGCACGGCGACCTCGAGACCCTCGCGCGCACCTTCGACAGCGGACTCATAGACGCGCACACGGCCCGCGACTCCGACGAGCAGGAGGAACGCAATCAGTGCGGGGACGAGCCACGTGGCAAGGATGCCCCGCACGAGTTCGCCCGCGGAGCTGCTCTTGAGGCCGCCGAGGACATGCAGGGCCAGGGCGAGGGCGAAAGCCGCGGCAAAGCCCCAGATCAGCACGCGCCCTCCGCGGGTCGCTGCCACGACCTCCCGCGGACCCGGAACTTCGGGCTCCGGGGTCGGGACGACCGAGGGGGTCTGTGCCCCCGGGAGCGCTGAAAACGCTTCGAGGCGGTAGCTGGGCAGACGGCGCAGCGCAAAATGCGCGGCAATCGCCGTTGTGCAGGAGGCAAAGGTGGCGAAAAGCGTCGGGATCCAGATCGAGGCGGGCGCGAGCGAGCCCGCGCCGGCCCGCACCGTGAAGGTTCCAAGCGGCAGCAGGTGAATCACCGTCGCATTGATCGCGACGAACAGGACGCTCGCGTCGCTTGCGACACCGGGCTTTGGGTTGAGTCGCTCGAGCTCGACCATCGCCTTGAGTCCGAATGGGGTGGCGGCGTTGCCAAGACCGAGGACGTTGGACGCAATGTTCATCACGATCGCGCCCATCGCGGGATGGTCGGCGGGGACGTCGGGGAAAAGGCGCCGCAACAGGGGAGCAAGCCCGCGACTTACTGCGAGCAGGAGGCCGCCGTCCCTGGCCACCCGCATCAGCCCGAGGAAAAAGACCATCGAGCCGGTGAGGTCGACGACGAGATAGACGGCACTCTTGGCGCCATCGAACGTGGCTTTCTGGAGGGCATCCATGCGACCCGTGAATGCGGCCACAGTGATTGAGACGAGCACCATGCCGAGCCAGATCGCGTTGAGCAATCCGGACCCCCCCACCCCCGCGCCCAGCGCGGCGCGCGATTGCCCCGGCGCAGGCTCGGGGATACGGTCCGCGCCGTCAAGCGAGCCGCCGGTTCGTATCGGCCCGTCGCGCGGCGAAGCGGAGGGGGGGACCGCATGTGGCGCAGACTCTCGAGTGCGCTCTTGGCGGGGCTCGCCCTCGCGTGCGCACCGGCCGGACGCGCAGCCGGGCCCCCCCGCACGGGCGGCACCGAAGCCCAGGACGCTGGGCTCGAGGCAGCGCTTGCCGTTCCCGCCCTGCGTGGCGCCCAGATCGCAGCGCTCGTCGTGAACGCCGCGGACGGGGGTCTGCGCTTCGAACGGGATCCAGACCGGCCACTCGTGCCCGCTTCGAACCTGAAGCTCCTGACCGCCGTTGCGGCGCTCGCGACCTTGGGGCCGTCGTACCGGTTTGTCACCCGCATCCTGGCGGACAGCCCGCCGGACGCCGCCGGCCAAGTAGGGACGCTCTACGTGAGGGGCGGAGGAGATCCAGCATTGGCGTCGGAGGATTGGTGGCGTCTCGCAGCCGATCTCCGCCGCGCGGGTGTGCGAGGCGCACGCCGCCTTGTGGTGGATGACTCGGCCTTCGACCGGGAGCGCTGGCATCCAAGCTGGGGCCCGGTCTCCTCGCGCGCCTATTTCGCGCCGATCGGCGCCTTGATGGCGAACTATGGTGCCTTCCTCGTCGACGTGCGGCCCGGCGCGAGGGAGGGTGATCCGGGAGGTGTGTCGGTGGATCCGCCGGTCGCGTACCTAAGGCTCGTGAATCGCACGACGACGGGGCCCGTCGGTTCGGCTTTCGAGGTGCAGGTCGAGCGCTCGCAGGGCGACGGCGAGGAGCCCGTCTTGGTGAGCGGTCGCGTCCCGCTGGGCGGCGCGGTCCAGAGCTTTCGCCGGAGCGTTCTCGATCCCACCGCCTATGCGGCCGCGGTGCTGGTGATGGCGCTCGAGGCGAACGACATCCGTGTCCTGGAGCCCCCACAGGCCGCCAGCGTGCCCGCGGGCGCCGTGGAGCTGCTGACCTTCGAGGGTCGGTCCCTAGGTGAAATCGTTCGCCTCATGCTCAAGTACAGCAGCAACCCGATCGCGGAGACGCTCACCAAGGCCCTCTCGGCGGCGCGAGGCGAAGACCCGGCGGGGTGGGCGGGAGGCGTGGCGGCGTCCCGGGCGGCGCTCGTCGGCCTTGGCGTCGAGGTCGGTGGGCTCGAAATGGTGGACGGATCCGGCCTCTCCTATGAGAACCGCGTCTCGCCGCGGACCCTGGTCTCTGTCCTTGGCGTCGCGCGGCGCTCGTTTGCCTTCGGTCCCGAGCTCCTGGTTGCGCTTCCCATCGCCGGTAGCGACGGGACGCTGCGCGATCGCGCGCAAGAGGTCCGTGGCGAGGTGCGGGCAAAGAGCGGGCTGCTCACGCGCGTCGTCGCACTCTCCGGGGAGGCACGCATGCGCGCGGGAGGCGACGTCGTGTTCTCGATCCTGGTCAATGGCTATCGATGCAGCGACGAAGAGGCGATGCGCGCGCTAGACGGATTCGTGGCGGTTCTCGTCGAGGAGCAGCCGCATTGAGAAACCGAGGCGGATGGACGAGCGAGACCCCGAGGCAGGCGAGGAGCGGTGCTTTCGCGTGCCTCGGGATCGGGGACGCCTCCTCACCGGCCGCGGCGCGCCTTGCCCTTGCCGAGGAGAAGCCAATCGAGGGAGACGTTCTCCTTCAGGGCGAGGGTGACGAGGAAGTCGGTATGCGGAGTCGTGCCGCTCTCGTAGCGGTTCACGTTCTGCTGAAAAACGCCCAGATCGCGGGCGAACTGGCGCTGGGAGCGATCCCCGCGCACCTCGGCGAGTCTCTTGGGAAGCTGCTTCTTGAGACGCTCGACTGCTGCTGACGCCATGTGGATGCCTATCCTCCCTCCCGCGTTTCTACTTCGGTGCAGCACTCCTGCCCGAAGCCACGGACTTGCGTGCCCGGTGGGCACGCACTCGTGTCACGCGACCTATTGCTGAGCCGAAACGCGTTGAACGCTGTTCAACAATCTAGCACGTCACCCGGGAGCGTCACGAGCACAAGCCGAGATTCGAAATCGTATGTGGGCGGGGACTGTGACGCGTCCCACCTTCCCCGTGAGGAGCGTTGGGAGACAGAACACGAGATGCGCGTAATCGCTGGGCGCCTTGGTGGACGGCGCCTTCGTCCCCCCCCGGACAAGGGTGTGCGGCCGACGTCGGACCGCGTGCGTGAGGCGCTCTTCGCGCAGCTCGGTGCGCTTGAAGATGCGCACGTGCTCGATCTTTATGCAGGCACGGGCGCGCTCGGAATCGAGGCGCTCTCGCGCGGCGCCTCGGCGGCCGTCTTCGTGGAACGCTCGCCTGCGTCGCTCGCCGTGCTCAGGGACAACCTTGGCCGCCTCGGGCTCGCAGCGCAGTCGCGGATCGTGAGGGGCGATGCCCTCGCTGTCGTGCGACGCCTCGGTCGTTCGGCGGAGCGTTTTGACCTCATCCTCGCAGACCCGCCCTACGCCCTCGAGGTCGGCCCCGCCCTCCTCGGGGCCCTGCGCGCCGCGCGGATCGTGGCGCCCGGGGGAACGGTGGTGATCGAAAGCTCGCGACGGCATCCTGTGCGGCCAGTCCCGGGCTGGCGGGTGGTTTCTGACCGCCGGTATGGCGACACAGTGCTGACAAGGCTCATGCCCGAGGCCGGGACGGGAACCCAAGGCGACGGCCCGGTTCCAGCTCCTGAGGGAGGCAAAGCAAAGGGATGACGAAGTCCAAAACGAGCGGGCTTGCGCTGTTTCCGGCGAGCTTCGACCCCGTGACGAAGGGGCACCTGGACATCATCCATCGCGCAAGGCCGATCTTCGATGAGCTCGTCGTGGCCGTGGCCACGAACGTCGAGAAGAAGGGCCTGTTCACGGTGGAGGAGCGGCTCGAGATGCTGCGCTCCTCGCTCGCCGGGGTGGATCGCATTCGAATCGCTTCCTTCGAGGGGCTGCTCGTGGACTACGCGCGCAAGATCGGGGCCCGGGTGCTCTTGCGGGGGCTGCGTGCGATGTCCGATTTCGAATACGAGTTCGAGATGGCCCTCATGAATCGGCACCTCTCCCCCGAGATCGAAACGCTGTTCATGATGACGAGCCAGGAGTTCTTCTACGTGAGCTCTTCCCGCCTGAAGGAACTTGTCCGATTCGGCGGGAACGTTGACGATTTCGTGCCGAAGAACGTGGCGGAGCGCCTGCGGGATCGATTGGGGCGCGCCTAGCGCCCAGGGCGTGGCGGCTTCGCTCAGATGGACGCGGAGCCGCCGAAGGGGAGAGATGCGGCTCGCCGCGCGCTCAGACCGACCAATCCTTTTCGGGACCAGCGGTTGGCGCGGAGTCCTCGCGGAGGACTTCACCGCCGAGCGGGTGTGCGCGGCGGTGACCGGGGTGGCGCGATGGCTGAGGGAAGGCCGCGCCGTCCGCCCCGTGTATGTGGCCCACGACCGCCGCTTCCTCGGGGAGCGCTTCGCGCTGCTGGCGGCCGGGGTGCTCCATAGCGAGGGGATTCGTCCCATTCTTGTCCGAGGTGCGGTCGCGACGCCTGTCGTTTCCCACGGGGTGGTCCGAGCCCGAGCGGCCGGCGCCGTCGTCTTCACCGCAAGCCACAATCCTCCTGCCTACCAAGGCCTCAAGGTGCTCGGCGCGTCGGGGGGTGGTCTCATGAGCGAAGCCACCCGCCGGATCGAGGCCCTTGCCGCACAGGCGCTCGCGCAAGGCGGGCAGTCCTCTCCTCCGCGCCTCGCGACCCTCCGGGCGGTGGATCTCGTGGCGCCCTATCTCGCTGATCTCCTCTGCGAGATCGATCGCACGGCTTTGCGGCGTTCGGGTCTTTCCGTCGTCTACGACGCGCTCTATGGAACGGGAGCGGGCGTGCTGGACGTGGCCCTGCGCCGTTGCGGGGTCTCGGTTCTCACCCTTCGTGGTGACGCAGACCCGACCTTTGGCGGCTTCTCCCCCGATCCGGTACCGGAGAGGCTGCGTGAGCTCGCACGCGCCGTGCGCGGGCGCTCCGGCCTGCGGATCGGCCTTGCCACCGATGGTGACGCNNCCGATGGTGACGCAGACCGCCTCGCCGTCGTCGATAGCACGGGGCGCTGCCTCAGCGAGACGCGCACGCTCGCGCTTCTCATCGATCACCTTGCACGAACCGGACGTGTGCGACGCGGTGTCGCACTGTCCGTCGCGACGGGGTCCCTCGTGGAACGCGTCGCCTCGAGCCACGGATTGTCCGTCAAGCGCCTGCCCATCGGCTTCAAGTACCTGACACAAGCCCTGCTCGACGGCTCGGCCGACGTCGCCGGAGAAGAGAGCGGGGGCTTCGCCCTCGAGGCTTTCGCGCGTGACAAGGACGGGGTCTTCGCAGGCTGCCTGCTCGCAGAGCGGGTTGCCACCATGCGCCGTCCGCTCCAGGCCTGCGCGCGCGAGCTCGAGCGCCTCTTTGGTGCGTCGGCGTGTGGTCGAACGAGTGTTCCCGCGACGGCGCGGGCTTGTGACGCGCTGGCTTCACTCGTCGAATCGCCGCCCTCCCGCCTCGGCCGTGAGGCCGTGCGCGGCGCCGACACCAGCTGCGGTCTGCGAATCGAGCTCGCCGACGGCTTTCTCATGCTGCGGGCCTCGGGGACCGAACCGGTGATCCGTCTCTATGGAGAGGCACCCGACGTGCGACGTCTCGCACGGCGGCTTGCGGCGGGTGCAAGGCTCCTGGCAGCGCGTTAATCTGGCGTCTAAGCCGCAGGATTTCTGAAGGAATTCTCGACGATGGGAAGCGACCGGTTCGCCAGCTTGAAGGGCCGTGCGGGTCGGGTCCTGCTCGCCGTCTCCGGCGGTATTGCGGCCTACAAAGCGCCGGAGCTGGTTCGCGCCCTCGTGAAGGGTGGCCACAACGTCCGGTGCACGCTCACCCCGGCCGCCGAACGCTTCGTCTCTCCGTTGGTACTGAGCACCCTGTGCGGCGCCCGCGTGCGCAGCGCCCTCTTCGATTCGACCGAGGAGGGGGAGATCGACCACATCGCCCTCGCCGACTGGGCGGAGCTTGTGATCGTGGCGCCCGCCACGGCGCACCTGCTCGCGCGGATGGCCCATGGGCTCGCTGACGACCTCACGACCACGCTGCTGCTTGCGACCCGGGCACCGGTGCTCGCGGTTCCTGCGATGAACGTGAACATGTGGCGCCATCCCGCCACGCAGCAGAATCTCGTGCTGCTGCGGGAGCGCGGCGTGCGATTCCTGGGCCCGGAGGCCGGAGAGCTGGCGTGCGGCTGGGAAGGCGAAGGACGCATGTCGGAGCCAAGCGCGATTGCGGCGATGGCGGGTCTCCTGCTGACGCCTCCTACGCTCGCCGGTGAGGTGCTGCTCGTCACCGCCGGCGGAACGCGCGAGGCGATCGACCCCGTGCGCGCCATCACCAACCGATCCTCGGGCAAGATGGGATTCGCGATCGCCTCCGAAGCGGCTCGACGCGGAGCACAGGTCGTTCTCGTCGCGGGCCCCACCTCCCTTGCAACGCCGCTCGGTGTGCGCCGCGTCGATGTGGAGTCCGCCCTCGAGATGCAGCTCGCCGTCCAGCGGGAGCTCGTCTCCGCGACCGTCGTCATCATGACGGCGGCAGTCTCGGACTTTCGAGTGGCGAAACCAGCGGACCGCAAGATCCGGAAAGAAGACCTGCCCCCGGGTGCAGGACTCTCCCTCGAGCTGGTGCGAAATCCCGACATCCTGAAGCAGATCGGCGAGGAGAAGGGAAGGCGCATCGTGGTCGGGTTTGCGGCGGAGAGCCACGACTTGGTCGAAAACGCGCGGAAGAAGCTCGTGGCAAAGAAGTGCGACATCATCGTCGCGAACGACATCACGCGCGAGGGCTCCGGCTTCGACGTCGATGCGAATGCGGTCGTCTTCGTCTGGCCTGGAGGCGGGGTGGAGGAGCTCCCGCTCTTGTCCAAGCTCGAGGTGGCGGGCCGCCTGCTCGATCACGTGGAGAAGCTGCGAGACGCGCGCCAGGGGGGCGCGCCGGGAACGAAGGCCGACGGGTGAGGCGCGCGCGCTGGGCCGCCACTTTGCTGCTGATCCTGTTCGTCGCGGGCCCGGCGGCCGCTGCCCACATCGACCTTGCCACCATTGCAGGCACGATCAATCCCGCCTCTGCGGACTATCTGCGCCAGGCCATCGTGACGAGCGAACGCGATGGTGCCGCCGCCCTGCTGGTGGAGCTGGACACTCCGGGAGGCCTGCTCGCCTCCACGAAGGATGTGATCCAAGCGATGCTGAATGCGGGCGTCCCGGTGATCGTGTACGTGGCACCGCCCGGTGCCTGGGCGGGATCGGCCGGCACCTTCATCACACTCGCGGCCAATGTGGCGGCGATGGCTCCCGGAACCAGTATCGGCGCCGCCCATCCCGTCGGAATCGGGGGACCCGGCGGCGAGGCGGAGAAGGGCAAGGAACGCGATTTTGCCGCCGAGAAGGCCGAGAACTTCACGGCGGCGTTCATCGAGTCGATCGCCAAGGAGCGCAAGCGCAACGTGGAGTGGGCGGTCAAGGCCGTGCGCCAATCCGTGGCCATTCCCCAAGACGAGGCGCTCAAGCTCGGGGTCATCGATCTCGTGGCCGCCGACCGCGAGGAGCTGCTGCGACGCATCGACGGAAGGGAGACTCTCGTTCGGGGCAAGCCGTGGAAGCTCGCCGTCGCCGGTGCCGAGGTGCGGCCCCTGGAGATGTCGCTTCTGACTCGAATCCTCGATGTTCTTGCAACACCGGACATCGCCGTCTTGCTGATCCTGGCGGGCGCACTCGGTCTTTACGTCGAGTTCACGACGCCCGGCGTGGTGGTGCCCGGTGTGGTGGGAGCGATCTGTCTGCTTCTTGGTTTCTTCTCGCTGCAGATCCTGCCATTCTCCTGGCTCGGACTCTTGCTCATGCTCGGCGGGGTGACACTGATCGTGGCCGAGGTGTTCTTGGCCTCGTACGGTCTCCTCTTCGCACTCGGGGTCGCGTGCTTCCTGATCGGCGGGGCGCGCTTGTTTGACCGGCCAGACCTCTCGGATGTCAATGTCTCGTTCTGGTCGGTCCTCGTGCCCGCCGTGGCGGCGGTCGCAGGCTTCGGGGCCATCGTCGTGTTCGGGGTCGTGCGATCGCTGCGGCGCGCACCCAAGGCGGGGGTCGGAGAACTCGTGGGGATGATCGGGAAGACGGCCTCTCCCCTCGAGCCCGAGGGAACCGTGTTCGTGCGTGGTGAGTATTGGTCGGCGCGCGCCGACGCGGCCGTTCCAGCCGGTGTTAAGGTCGAGGTAACGGCGGTCGAGGGGCTGCGACTGCGGGTCAGGCTCGCGCCGCCCNNCCGCCCGAGCCACAATGAGCGCCTTCGAGGCGTTCGGAGGGGAGATGTTCCCGGCACTTCCGATTGCAGTGGGCATTGCGCTGCTCCTGCTGTGGGCGAGCGCAAACGTGTTGAACGAGTATGAGAGGGGCGTCGTATTCCGGTTTGGCCGCTACAACGGCACCAAAGACCGTGGTCTGCGCTTCATCATTCCCGCCGTGGACCGGATGGTGAAAGTCAGCCTGCGGGAAATCGTGATGGATGTGCCACCGCAGGAGGTCATCACGCGAGACAATGTCTCGCTGAAAGTGAATGCGGTGATCTNNGATGGCCCAGACCACCTTGCGCAGCACTTGCGGCCAGGCCGAACTCGACGAACTCTTGGCCGAGCGGGAAACCATCAACCGAAAGCTCGCGGAGATCATCGATCAGCAGACGGAGCCCTGGGGCGTGAAGGTGCGCGCCGTCGAACTCAAGCAGATCGACCTGNNGCAGGCCGAGGCGGAGCGCGAGAAACGATCCAAGATGATCCACGCCGAGGGCGAGTTCCAGGCTGCCCAGCGTTTGCAGGATGCCTCCCATATCCTCTCCCAGGAACCGGCGGCGCTCCAGCTGCGCTACCTGCAGACGCTGACGGAGATCGCGACCGAGAAGAACTCGACGATCCTGTTTCCGCTCCCGATGGATCTGCTGCGCCCGTTCCTGTTGCCCCCGGGGCCAGGCGCAAGCTCCGGGACAGGGCGCTAGATGGCGCGCGCGCCGGACCCGGTTCCCTCGGACGAGAAGGTGCGCCGCAGCGTCCGGCGCACCCTCGCCAACCTCGTTGTCTTCACCCTGTCGCTCGCGGTCCTCATCGCCTGGTCCTACTTCGGTGTCTACGAGCTGCAGCCGGGGCAGGCGGCAGTGGTGCTGCGACTCGGCCGATACTCGGAGACCGTGTCCGAGCCCGGTCTGCGCTGGCACCTGCCGCCCCCGATCGAGACGCACGAGATCGTGAACGTGGCGTCCATCGAGCGGGAGGAGTTCGGTATGCCTGCGCCCGGCGAAGCGGAACCCAAGGGAAAGGCGCTGCTCGAGGCGCAGATGCAGACCGGCGACAACAACATCGTGAACGTGAGTTTCGTCGTGCGCTACATGGTGAAAGACGCCTTCCAATCGCGCTACCGCGTGGCCGAGCCGCGCCAGACCCTGCGGGACGCGGCGCAAGCCGCGGTGCGAGAGGTGGTGGGGCGCACGCCGATCGACGCCGTGCTCTCCCAGAAGCGCGAACAGATCAAGGCGGAGTCCGGCCAGATCCTTCAGCATACCCTCGACGGATACGAAAGCGGTCTCCTGGTCAAGGGCATCGAGATCCAGGACGCGAAGGCTCCGTCCACCGTGGTCGCGGCGTTTAACGAGGTGCTGGCGGCCGCACAGGACCGCAGCCGGTTGGTCAACGAGGCCCAGGGCTATGCGAACGAGGTCCTTCCCAAGGCGCGCGCCCAAGCGGTGGAACAGCGGGAGCAGGCCCGCGGCTACCGCGAGTCGAAGGTGGCGGAAGCCACGGGTGCCGCCGAGCGCTTCCGTGCGCTCGATGCGGAGTATCGCAAGGCGCCTGAGGTGACGCGGCGGCGCCTTTACCTCGAAACCATGGAGACGGTGTTGCCGCAAGTGGAAACCGTGGTGGTGGATCCCGGCTCCGCTCACGTCTTGCCCTACCTACCGATCGGCGCGGCGAAGCCAGGGGCGCAAGCTTCCCCGGAGAACAAGAAGTGAGGCGCCTCATTTTCATCTGCCTCGTGACGGTGGCGGCGTTTGCGGGCCTGGTCTGGCTCGGCAACATCGACCGGGGCCCCTTTCTGATTACAAGAGAGGATCAGCAGAAGATCGTGCTGCTATTCGGCAAGCCCCTTCTTGTGCGCACCGAGCCCGGCCTGGCGCTGCGGCTTCCCTTCGTGACCGATGTGCTGACCTATGACAAGCGTCGGCTCTACCTCAGCACGGAGCCGATCACGGCCCAAACGCGCGACCAAGAACTGCTCGTGATCGACAACTACGTGATCTGGCGCATCGAGGATCCAGTCCAATATCGCTCCTCATTTCCTCTCGGGCGCAGCGCCGCGGAGGCGCAGATCAACCAGGTCGTGAACAACGACCTGCGCGAGGTGATTGGCCAGCGAACCTTCTCCGAGGTCGTGACGACATCGCGAGTCGAAGTCATGCAAGCCATCACCCGAAAGAGCGACGAGAATCTGCGGGCCTCGGGCATTCGGATCGAGGACGTGCGGATCAATCGCACGGAGCTCCCGGCCCCCACCGAGGAGAACGTCTACGCGCGCATGCGGACGGAGCGCGAGCGTCTCGCGCGCAAGGAGCGCGCCGAGGGCGAGCAAGAGGGCCGGACGATCCGCGCGCAAGCCGACCGTGAATCCCAGGTGATTGTGGCGGAAGCCAAACGGGACGCCGAAATCGAGCGCGGACAGGGCGACGCGGAGGCCACGCGCATCTTTGCGGAGGCCTACTCCGCGGATCCCGAGTTCTACGGCTTTGTCCGCGGACTCGAGGCGTATCGCAAGGGCATCGGTCCGCGAACGACGCTCGTTCTTTCCCCGTCGAGCGAATTCTTTCGACTGCTCGATTCCGCCAAGGAGGCCAAGGGCCCGTGACGGGAGGCTGGGGCGAGCGCCGCGTGCAGGCCCGGGCGGCGTCCGCCCTAGCGCGCGACGGTGCGCAGGCGCAGNNAGGGTGGAGCCCAGGCTTCGCGAGAAGAACAGCGCCACCAGCAGGATCGCCCCCTGCAGCGCGGGAGCGGCGAGGGTCTTGGTCTGCTCGACGCGCAGGGCGAGGGGCACCGCCAACAGGGCAAGCACGAAGACGAGGGTCGGCTCCGAGAGGCGCTCGTGGAGGATCGCACGAAAGCGCCGAGCCTGTCCGCTGTCTGCAAGCCGCCCTGCGCTGGTTTCGGCAAGGTCCCGAAGAGACAGCGTCGAGGCGCGCGCATCGAACAGCACCTGAGGCGACTTGGCNNGCGCAGCTCGGACAGATGCTCGAAGCTCGGCGTCGCTTGCGGGTCGGCGAGGTTGAAGTTGCGGACCACCACGTCCCGCAGCAACCACGTCGAGTCGTGCTCCACGACCCTCGCGCCGCTGGCCCGCACGCTCCGGGTCAGGCGGCCTTTGCCATCGAGCTCGTATACGCTGACGCCGTGCAGCAGCTTCTTGCTCGGATCCGATTCTTCGATGCTGAAGATGCGCTGGCCCGCACGTACCCAGTACGAGCCGCGGCGGAGCGCGATCTCCTGCTCGCTTCCTCGATCCAAGCGGTCGAAGGCGCGCGCCGCCGCCACGAGCGCTGTCTCGTTCAGGAGCAGGCTGACCCCGGACAGGCAGAGCGCAGCGCCGAGCAGCGGGGCGGCGGCACGCAGCGGCGAGATGCCTCCCGCCTTCATCGCGGTGATTTCGAACGAGCGTGCGGCGAGGCCCATGCACAGGAAGGCCGCCGCGAAGGAAGCGATCGGGACCAGGATCGGCAGGTAGCGAGCCGGCGTTCGCAAACCGAAGCTTGCGATCGCTGCGAAGAGCCCGACCCGCGCGCGCTGGTCGAGCAGGTCGCCGATGTCAAGCAGCATGTCGCCGACCAGGACGGCCAGCACGAGGATGATCAAGATCACCGAGAAGAGCGTGAGATACCGTGCCAGCAGGTAGCGCGACAAGATCCGCATGCAGCCGAGTCTAGCCAGTGCGCGTGATCGCCGGAAGCGCCCTGCTCGGTGCGCCGCCTCCGCGCGCCGTCGTGACCATCGGGACCTTTGACGGCGTCCATGTCGGACATCGGGCGATCATGGACACGGTGGTGCAGCATGCCCGTGCGCTGGGCGGAACGGCGGTGGTCTATACCTTCGATCCCCATCCGCGAAAGGTGGTAAGCCCCGAACGCGCGCCGGGCTTGCTCACCACGCTCGAGCAGAAGCTTGAGCTCATCGCGGCTTCGGGAGTGGACGTGACGGTGCTCGAGCCATTCACCGCTGCCTTCTCGGGCACGTCCCCTGAACGTTTTGTGCGCGAGTACCTCCATGCCAGACTGCGCCCGGTGGAGGTCTACGTCGGCTACAACTTCCGATTTGGCCATCACCGGGAGGGCTCGATGCGCATGCTGACCGAGCTCGGCCCGTGGCTCGGATTCGCGGTGACGATCATTCCGGAGGTCACGATCGCCGAAGAGGATGTGAGCTCGACCCGGATCCGGGCGGTGCTCGCGCAGGGGGAAGTGGAGATGGCGGCAACGCTCCTCGGCCGGCCCTATCCGATCCGCGGGCTTGTCGTCGAGGGCGACCGGCGCGGGCGCACGATCGGCTTTCCCACCGCAAACCTCGAGCCCGAAAACGAGATCCTTCCCGCGTCTGGGGTGTACGCGGGACGACTGCGCTTGTTGGACCCGGGTGAGCCCGAGGCGGGCAGTTGCCTTGCCGCCGTGATCAACCTCGGGCGGCGCCCGACCTTTCAAACCGGCGACCGACTCATCCCGGAGGCACACCTTTTGGACTTCGACGGCGACCTTTACGGTCGGCGCGTCGAGCTCTCCTTCGAATACCGTCTGCGGGCCGAACGCCGCTTCTCGAGTGTGGACGCCCTGAAACAGCAGATTGGCCAGGACGCCGAGGAGGCGCGCCGACGCCTCGCGAGAGGCTAGTGGCGACCCCCGTGCCGAAAGCAGCCGCCGCCGGTCGCCAGCGACGAAGCGCATGGCGACATCCCGTCGTGTGGGTGGGAGTTGCGGTGACGGCGCTTTCTCTCTGGTACACGCTCCGGGGCGTCCCCCTCGACGAAGTCGCGCTTCACGTCCGACGGGCGAACTGGCTTCTGCTCGTCGCCGCAGCCATGCCACCGAACGTGCTCGGTCTGTACCTGCGCGCCTTGCGTTGGCGGCACCTGACCGATCCGATCCGTCCGATCGGAACAGGCCCTCTGTTTCGGGCGACATCGATCGGCTTCATGGCCAACAACATCTACCCGGCGCGCGCCGGCGAGTTCGTGCGCGCGTGGTACCTCGGCCGGGAGACGGGGGCGGACGCCGCCGCCCTCCTGGCCACGGTGATTCTCGAACGCGTGATCGATACCGTCGCCTTCCTTCCGATCATCGCGGCCGTGGCCGCGATCGTGGGAATGAGCAGCCCCGCGCTGCGCAGGGCGTTTGCGGTGGGCGTGCCCATGCTGATCGTTGCGGCCCTGCTGCCGCTCGCGCTGGTGGTGGCGTTGCGGCTGGCTCCGGACTTTGTCATCCGGCTCTCGCGGATCCTGGGCGAACGCTTCCTTCCGCGGAACGTCATGGCGCGGGGCGAGGAGCTGCTTCGCAGGTTTGCCGATGGGCTCGGCTCCCTCTCCGGGGGTGTGCATCTTCTTTGGATCGCATTCCACTCCTTCTCGATCTGGATGGTGGTGTCGGTCGTGCCCTTTTTCGTGGGCCTCTATGCGATGGGGATTGACCTCGGATCGACCGTCCGCAACCTCGAGGCCTCCTACGCCATGCTGGCCTTCGTGGGGCTGGCTGTGGCTTTGCCCTCCGTCCCCGGCTTCTTCGGCCTCTACCACGGAGGCTGCACCATGGCTCTCGCCGTCTTCGGCGTTCCCAAAGACGAAGCCGTCGCCCTCGGCACCGTGTTGCACCTGACCTTCTGGACGAGCGTCAACGTCGTGGGTCTCCTCGTGATGCGCTCGGCCCACACCTCCCTGCACGTGCTCGAGGAGGCCGTCGCAGAGTCCGAGCAGCCTGCCGGCGAAGACGCCGACTCCTTGGGCCGCTGAAGGACCTCGCTCCGGGGTAAAGATCCGCCGGGGCGCCGCCGATAACCCACCGGGTTCTAACGGCTTTCCTGCGTGCGCAGGAAGACGCGCAAGCCCCGCAGCCGCAAGGCAGGGTGAATCGCACCACCGGCCTCGCGCCAGACGCCTGCGGCAGCGCAGCCGGGCGAGCCGTGTCTTCGACGGAGGGAGCGGCCGGTGAACGAGCGGATCGGGGAGCTTCTCGTCAAGGAGAACCTCCTCACCACCGAGCAGCTGCGGAAGGCGAGGGAAGAGGCGCGCACCAAAGGGGCGCGCCTTGGCGCGCAGATCACGCAACTCGGGTTCCTCCAGGAATCCGAGCTCACCGATTTCGTCGCCAAGCAGTACGGGGTGCCGGCGGTCAATCTCGACGAGTTCGAGATCGACAGCGCAGTGATCAAGCTCATCCCCGAGGAGGTGGCGCTCAAGCACACGGTGATTCCGGTCAACCGCGCGGGCTCCACGCTGATCCTCGCGACGGCAGATCCCTCGAACATCTTTGCCATCGACGACATCAAGTTCCTCACCGGCTACAACATCGAAGTCGTCGTTGCCGCCGAAGAGGCCATCAAGCGCGCGATCGATCGCTACTACGAGCAGACGACCAGCCTGGCAGAGGTCATGGGCGACTTCGACGACTCCGGGATCGAAGTCATCGATGACGGCGACGAAGTCGATGTAGGCGAGCTTGCCAAGGAATCCGAGGACGCTCCCGTCGTCAAGCTCGTGAACCTGATTCTCACCGATGCGGTGAAGCGCACCGCGTCGGACATCCACGTCGAGCCCTACGAGAAGGTTTTCCGCGTCCGCTACCGGATTGACGGCGTGCTCTACGAGGTGATGAAGCCGCCGATGAAGCTCAAGAATGCCATCACCTCGCGCATGAAGATCATGGCGGAGCTCGACATTGCCGAGCGGCGCCTGCCCCAGGACGGACGCATCAAGCTCAAGATGGGGCGTGGCAAGGAGATGGACTTCCGCGTGTCCGTCCTGCCGACGCTGTTTGGTGAGAAGGTCGTGATGCGGCTCCTCGACAAGTCGAACCTGCAGCTCGACATGACGAAGCTTGGCTTCGAGCCCGAGCAGCTCCGGGTCTTCAAGGACTGCATCCACCGGCCCTTCGGGATGGTGCTGGTCACGGGACCCACCGGCTCGGGAAAGACGACAAGCCTCTACTCCGCGCTTTCGGAGTTGAATCAGATCACCGAGAACATCTCCACCGCCGAGGACCCGGTCGAGTTCAACCTCCAGGGGATCAACCAGGTCCAGATGCACGAGGACATCGGGCTCAACTTCGCCGCAGCCCTGCGCTCCTTCCTGCGGCAGGACCCGGACATCANNTGGTGCTCTCGACGCTCCACACCAACGATGCGCCGTCCACGGTGAACCGGCTTCTCAACATGGGCATCGAGCCATTTCTGGTGGCGTCCTCCGTGAACTGCATCTTGGCCCAGCGCCTCGCGCGCAAGGTGTGCGAGGACTGCAAGGAGAGAGACCCGGAAGTCGTGGCCGAGGCGCTCGTCGAAGCCGGCCTTGGCGCCGAGGAGGCGCGTGAGGTGACGCCGGTCAAGGGGCGCGGCTGCAAGACGTGTTCGGATACGGGCTACAAGGGCCGCGTCGCCGTCTACGAGGTGATGGAGCTCAAGGAAGAGCTCAAGGAGTTCGTGCTGAACGGTGCTTCCGCGACCGAGCTCAAGCGCGAGGCCATGCGGCTCGGCATGACCACACTGCGCCGCAGCTCGCTCAACAAGGTCAAGGAAGGGATCACCACCTTGTCCGAGGTCTTCCGCGTGTCCGCGGCGGACCGCTAGAGGGGAGACGGAATCCGATGGCGAACCTCCACCAGCTCCTCAAGGCCATGATCGAGAAGGGGGCCTCGGACCTCCACATCACCACGAACAGCCCGCCCCAGCTCCGGATCGACGGCAAGCTTCATCCGCTCAAGATGCCGCAGCTCTCTCCACCGGAAACGAAGCAGCTCTGCTACTCCGTGCTGACCGACGCGCAGAAGCACCGATTCGAGGAGCAGAGCGAGCTCGACCTCTCGTTTGGCGTGAAGGGCCTCTCGCGCTTCCGCGCCAACATCTTTGTGCAGCGGGGCGCCGTCGCCGGAGCGTTCCGGTCCATCCCCTACCAGATCAAGACCTTCGAGGACCTCGGCCTGCCGCGAGTGGTCGCCGATCTCACGAAGAAGCCGAGGGGACTCATCCTGGTGACCGGGCCCACGGGCTCCGGGAAGTCGACAACGCTTGCCACGATGATCGACCGCATCAACACGGAGCGGCAGGAACACATCGTCACGATCGAAGATCCGATCGAGTACCTCCACCCGCACAAGGGCTGCGTGGTGAATCAGCGCGAGGTCGGTGCCGACACGAAGAGCTTCCAGAACGCACTCAAGTACATCCTGCGGCAGGACCCGGACGTCGTGCTGATCGGCGAGATGCGCGACCTCGAGACCATCGAGGCGGCATTGGTGGTTGCCGAGACGGGTCACCTCGCATTTGCGACGCTCCATACGAACTCATGTGTTCAGACGATCAACCGCATCGTCGATGTGTTTCCACCCTACCAGCAGGCTCAGGTGCGAGCGCAGCTCTCCTTCGTGCTTGAGGGCGTGATGTGCCAGGCGCTGCTGCCCAAGGCGAACGGACCCGGCCGCGTGATGGCGCTCGAAGTCATGATTCCAAATCCGGCGATCCGCAACCTGATTCGGGAAGACAAGATCCACCAGATCTATTCGCAGATGCAGGTGGGGCAGGACAAGTTTGGCATGCAGACGATGAATCAATCGCTCGCCTCGCTCTATGGACGGCGCCTCATCAGCATGGATGACGCTAGCGGTCGCAGCCATGACATTGAGGAATTGCGCAGCCTGATTGCCTCGGCGGGCGCTGGCTCTGCGACATCGCGGCGCGTGGCGGGGATGGCCTAGGCGGGGGGAAAGAGACGCGCGTCACGCAGTCCGCGGGCGCGCCAGGACGAAAACCGGACGGACTCCGGACGCAGGGGGGGTAGCAGATGGGCGTCTATACCTGGGAAGGGAAGACCCGACAGGGAACGATCAAGAAGGGCGTCATGGAGGCGGCCAACGAGGCCGCCGTGATGGCGCAGCTTCGAGCCCAGATGATCCTCCCGGTGACGGTGAAGGCCAAAGGCCGCGGGATCGGGACCGGCCTCAACCTTCTGAGGCGCGGGATCAAGACGCGCGAGCTCGTCATCTTCACGCGACAGTTCGCGACGATGATCGATGCCGGACTCCCGCTCGTGCAGTGCCTCGAGATCCTCGGCGACCAGCAGCCGAATCCGACCTTCAAGGAGGTGCTCAAGACGGTCAAGACGGACGTCGAGCAGGGCGGCACCTTCGCCGACTCGCTGCGCAAGCATCCCAAGCCGTTCGACGAGCTGTATGTGAACCTTGTCGCCGCCGGTGAGGTCGGCGGCATCCTCGACACGATTCTGAATCGGCTCGGGATCTATCTCGAGAAGGCAGACGCCCTGAAGCGCAAGGTCAAGGGCGCCATGGTCTACCCCATCACGATCCTCGTGGTGGCCTTCGGCGTCATGACATTGCTGCTGGTCAAGGTGATTCCCGTGTTCGAGAAGATGTTCAAGGACTTTGGAGGGGAGCTTCCAGGGCCGACGCAGGCGGTGCTCAACCTGTCGCACTTCATGCAGGACTGGATTGTTTTCATTTTGTTAGCAATCGCGGCAGTGGTGATCGCGTTTCTTCAGGCCCGCAAGCGCTCGCCGACCTTCCGCTACCGAACCGATGCCATCTTTTTGAAAATACCCATCTTTGGACCGCTGCTCAAAAAAGTCGCCGTCGCTCGCTTCAGTCGCACCCTCGGCACCATGATCTCGAGCGGCGTCCCGATTCTCGATGCACTCGATATCTGCGCCCGCACGGCGGGCAACAAGGTGATCGAAGCCGCATTGCAAAAGACCAAGGCAGCCATCTCTGAGGGCAAGACGATCGCAGAGCCGCTCAACGCGGCACGTGTGTTTCCCGGCATGGTGGTACAAATGGTTGCTGTCGGCGAGCAGACGGGCGCCATGGATGCGATGCTCGGCAAGATTGCGGACTTCTACGACGACGAAGTTGATGCCGGAGTCGCCGCACTCACTGCCATGATGGAGCCCGCCATGATGGTCTTCCTCGGAGGCTCGATCGGCTCGATCTTGATCGCGATGTACCTGCCGATCTTCAAGATCGCGGAAGCAGTGAAGTAGCGGCTCGCCCGCGGAGGCGGGGCGATGACCCTGGACGTCCGCACGGAGCGGCGACTGCGGCGAGTCGGGCGGCTCATGGCCGTCCGTCTCGTATTGCTCCTGGCGATCTTGGGAGCGGCGCTCGCACTCGCCCGGGTGGATCGCAGCTTCTCTGAAGACGCAGACCTCGGCCTCTATGGAACGATCGTCTTCGCATTCCTCTCTACGGCGATCTTTGCAGCGATCTCTCCACGGGTCGAATACGCGGGCCGCTTCGGAGCGGCGCTCGTCGGAATCGATCTCATCACCATCTGCGCCCTGGTTCACTATACAGGCGGAAGTGAAAGCGTATTCGCACCGCTTTTCGTCCTGGTCGTGGTCTATGCGGCGATGCTGTTCGGTCGCGCCGGAGCGTACGTCGCCGCAGGCCTTGCAGCGACGAGCTACGGCGCGCTGCTCGCGGCGGAACGGCTCGGAGTCCTGGGTACGTACGGGGGAACCGCGCCACCCGTTCTGCCGGTCGAGCTCGCGCACTGGGCGGTGCACGCCGGCGCGCAAGTCGTGGTCGCACTGCTTGCGAGCGGCCTGTCCCGAGAACTCGACCGCACCGGGGAAGATCTCGAGAGAAGCCGAAACGATCTGCGTCGTCTCCAGAGCCTACATGAGCGAACGGTGGGGAGTCTTCTTTCGGGTCTCCTGACGACAGATCCAACGGGGATCATCACATCGTTCAACCCCGAAGCGGAGCACATCACGGGGCTCTCCGCAGGCTTGGCGCTGGGTCAAGCGATCGATGAGGTGCTGCCCGGTGCGCGAGAGCGCGTGATGCAGCCGGCGGAAGCAGGGCGCACGGGTCGGACGCGCGCCCGGATGCTCTACAAGAACCGTCTCGGGGCAGCGCTCCATCTCGGTCTCGCGGGGTCGATCCTGCGGGAGGCGGACGGTTCCGCGGTCGGGCACGTCGTGATCTTCCAGGACGTGACCCAGGTCGTGGAGATGGAGGCAGAGCTCCGACGCTCGGAGCGCCAGGCGGCGATCGGCAGACTCTCCGCTGCGATCGCGCACGAGATCCGCAATCCGCTCGCGGCGATTTCAGGATCCATCCAGATGCTCTGCAGTGCGAGCCAGGCGGCCCGCGATGAGGACAGCGAGCGGCTGATGGCAATTGTCCTGCGCGAGACCGAAAGGCTGGACGGACTCATCACCGATTTCCTGCAATACGCGCGGCCTGCCCCCCCGAAACTCGCGAGCGTGCCGCTTGCGCCACTCGTGAACGACCTCGTCGAGATGTTCGAGAAGTCACGCTCGGCCGAAAGTCCAATCGAAGTGCGGGTGGAAATCGAGGAGAAGCTCGCGGTGACTGGCGACGCGTCTCAACTGCGCCAGCTGCTGTGGAACCTGTACCTCAACGCGGCGCAGGCGATGCCCGAGGGAGGGCGCCTCCTCATCGCGGCGAGCGCGGCTCCGCCGCTGCCTCAAGAGGGTCCGTCTGCAGGCCGAAATGCAGCGGAAGAGGAGAGGACGCCGTTCGTGGAGCTCGTGGTGGCAGACACGGGGATCGGGATTCCGCTTGAGGTGATTGACCGCATCTTCGATCCCTTCTTTACGACGCGAAGGGAGGGGTCGGGGCTGGGCCTCGCGACCGTTCACCGAATCGTCGAGAGCCATGGCGGATCCCTGCGCGTGGAAAGTACGGTCGGTGCAGGCACGACGTTCCGCATCCGACTCCCGCAGGCTGAGGAGCCGCAGTGAGCACAAAGGCACGGATCCTCGTGGTGGACGACGAGCGCAGCATGCAGGAATTTCTCGAGATCCTGCTCCGACGCGAGGGATATGACGTCACGTGCGCCGGGGACGTCGATAGCGCCCTCCTCGCACTCGAGTCCGACGACTTCGACGTCGTGATCTCCGATCTGCAGATGCCCGGCAAGACGGGCCTTGACCTGCTGCACGCCCTGCGCGAGACCTCCCCGGAAACGGTCGCGCTCGTGATGACGGCGTTTGCGAGCACGGAGACCGCGATCGCCGCGATGAAAGAGGGCGCCTACGACTACCTGACCAAGCCCTTCCAAGTGGACGAGATTCGTCTCGTTCTCGAAAAGGCACTGGAGAAAAAGCTTCTCGCGCGTGAGAATCGGCGCCTGCGCAGCGAGCTTCGAAGCCAGATCCGTCAGCGCGCACTGATCGGCAGCAGCCCGGTGATGCAGCGCGTCTACGAGCTCATCGGCCAGGTGGCGGAGACGAAAGCCAATGTGCTGATTTCCGGGGAGAGTGGCACCGGGAAAGAGCTCGTTGCGCGCGCGATCCACGCAGCGAGTGACCGCCGCGACCGGCCGTTTGTCGCGCTCAACTGCGGGGCGATTCCGGAAAACCTGCTCGAGTCCGAGCTCTTCGGCCACGTGAAGGGCGCATTTACGGGCGCGGTGCAGAACAAGGAAGGTCTTTTCGAGACAGCCGACACCGGGACGCTGTTCCTCGACGAGGTGGGCGAGCTGCCGCCGTCTGTGCAGGTGAAGCTTCTGCGCGCGATCCAGGAGAAGGCGATTCGCCGGGTCGGCGGGACCAGCGATCGCAAGATCGACGTGCGGATTCTCGCCGCGACGAACCGCAGGCTCGAGGACGAGGTCGCCGCAGGCCGCTTCCGCGAAGATCTCTACTATCGGTTGAACGTCATCCAGATCGCCTTGCCGCCGCTGCGAGAGCGGCCCGAGGACGTACCCCTCCTGGTTCAGCACTTCGTCGACAAGTACGCGGGGGAGCTCGGAAAAGAGATTGGGGGCGCAAGTGAGGAGGCGATGGGAAGGCTGCTCGAGCACTCCTACCCCGGAAACGTGCGCGAACTCGAGAACGTGATTGAGCGGGCCGTCGCGCTCTCTCGAGGAGGGACGATCGAGGTCGATGCGCTGCCGCCAAACCTGCTACAGCCTGCGGTGGATGGCGCTGTGCGCAGCTCGGTGCTTCCGCCCGACGGTGCGAATCTCGACAACCTGGTGAATGACTACGAGCGCGGCCTGCTCCTCGAAGCGCTGGAGCGTGTGGGCGGCGTAAAGAAGCGCGCGGCGAAGCTGCTCGGCGTTTCGTTCCGGTCCTTCCGTTATCGTCTTCAGAAACTGGGGCTCGACGAACCCTCCTCCGCCGAGGAGTAGATGTCGCGGGCAGGGGCGCACGGGCAGCGCAGGGCCGGCCTGTTCGCGGAGCTGCTCGCGAGCCTGTCCCTCATCATGTTCGGCGCGACGGTTCTCCTCGCGATCGTTCTGGTGAGAGAGCAGGAAGCGCGGCTGCGGGAACTGCTGGGCCGCGCCCTGAGCGAAGAAGCCCGCGACCCCCTGCGCAGCACGACGCCTCTCGTACCGGGTACACAGTGGTGGACCGTCGGGCCCGATGGCGTTGCGATTCGGCGCACCCCCGGTGCGGGCGAGATCGACGCGGGTACGCGTGCCCTCGCGGGCGAGGCCCGCTCCTCGGAGTCCGCCCTCGTGAGTGTCGGTGCACCCTGGGAGCCCGTGCGATTCGCGCTCCCCATCGACGCTGAGGGGCACGTGATGGTCGCACGCGTCCCAGCGGGAGCAGCGCTTGAGCGTGGCCTTGCGCCGAGCGGGGTGGCCCTTGCGGTGCTGGGGGGAGACCTTGGGATCTTCCTCGTGTTTGGAGCAACGCTCCTGCGCAGACGCGTCGTCCTGCCGCTTCGCCGGCTCGCGGCAGCCGCACGCGCCATCGCGGATGGAGCGCGCGGGGCCCGGGTGCCGGTGGAGGGCGCACGTGAGGCCGCGGAGGTCGCCGCCGCTTTCAACGAGATGACGAGCGCCCTCGAAGGGCGCGAACAGGCCCTCACAAAGGCCGTGGCGGACCTTCGGGAGGCGAACCGGACGCTTCGGGTGGCCGAGGTGGGACTTGCGCGCGCCGAGCGGCTCGCGGCGGTGGGACGTCTTGCCGCCGGCGTGGCACACGAGGTGGGAAATCCGATGGGAGCCCTGCTCAGCTTCCTGGACCTCGCCGGCCGCGACCCCGGCCTGTCGGAGGTGGCGCGCACCCATCTCGATCGTGCAACGCAGCAGGTCGAACGGGTGCGGACGATCCTGCGTCAACTGCTCGACTTCTCCCGTCCGCCGCGTGCGCAGCTTGCTCCGACGGATCTTAGGGCGATCGCGGAAGAGGTTCTTGCGCTCGTTCGAGCGCAGCGAAGATACGACGCCGTGAATTTCTCGGTGGAGCACGACGCGGTGCCGCCCCTCGCGCTCGCGGATGCCTCCTCGGTCGCGCAGATCCTGTTGAACCTCGTCCTGAACGCGGGCGATGCGGTTCGGGGTTCTGCCCAAGAGGCCACCGCCCGACCCTCGGGCAGCGTTCTCGTCCGCGTGCGGGGCGCGGCATGGGTGCGTCGAGCCTCGGACCGCCCGGGAGAAGCGCCTTCGCGAAACCGTCACGACGCGGTCGAGTGCGTGGTGAGCGATGACGGACCGGGCATCGCTCCCGAAGACCGGGAGCGCGTCTTCGATCCCTTCTTTACGACCAAGCCGCCCGGGGAGGGAACGGGTCTTGGACTCGCAAATGCGCTCCGCCTGGCCGAGGAACAGGGCGGCGTCCTTGAACTCGAGGAGCCGGTCCGTGGCCGCGGCGCGTGCTTCGTGCTCCGCCTGCCCGCTGCCCCGACCGAAGAAAACCCCGCAGAGAACTTCGCAGTGCGCAAGGAAATGCAGGCCTAAATCTGCGCGGTTCGCTGGACGGATTCTCCTCATCCTCAAGGAATCCGCCCACTTATCCGAAAAGCTTCCCGTGGCATGGCGCTTGCTCAAGGACCAGGCGCGGGAGGCCTCGATGGTGCAACGCGCAAATCGCCGAGCTGGCTTCACGTTGGTCGAGCTCGCGATCGTCATCACGATCATCGGGATCCTGGCTGCGCTTGCCGTCCCTGCGATGAACGAGTGGATGGCCAACGCAAGGTTGAAGGAGGCTGCACGCCAGGTCGGCGACGCCTTCACGCTGGCGCGCGAGAACGCGATCCGGACGGGCGACAACCAGATTGTGTTCTTTCAGAAGGACATGCTGGGCGCAGCGCTCCTCGGCAATGGAGTTCCCGTCCCCATCCTGACATTGGACGACGGTCGGCCCGGAACCGCGGGCCAGAACTGCCGGATCACCGCGGCGAAGGGACAGACCTGGGTTGCGGCGCAAACCGGTGTCAACTGGGGCGTCACCTTCGCCGGGGCGGTGCGCGCGCCCAACGATCCGGGGACAAGTCCGACCTGGCAGGTCTCCGGCTCGAGCTTCGTCGATCCCACAGGCGCCTCGACGACCTGGGTCATGTTCGGGCCGAACGGAATTCCGGTGGGCGTCACTGCCGCGTGCATCGCCGGGACGACGGGCAGTGGCGGCGGGGCCATCTACCTCACCAACGGCTTCCGGGACTATGCAGTGGTCCTCTCCCCCCTCGGCGGCGTGCGTGTCACCACGTGGAACGCGACGGCTGCACCGCCGGCCTGGAGGCAGTAGGGATGACGCGATCCATGACATGCAACAAGCCCTTGTCACAGGGGTTCACACTGATTGAGGTCATGATTTCCGCCACCATCTTGGCGGTGGGGCTTCTGGCACTTGCTGGAATGCAGGTCAGTGCGATCCGCGGCGGAAAGCAAGGTCGCCACACGACCGAAGCCGCAGCCATCGCGCGCAGCCAGCTCGAGCAGTTCGACCGGATGGCGTGGGGATCGCTCGGCGCAACCCCTTGGACCGCCGTCGCCCCCGTCACCAATTCCGGCAATACCGTCCAGTCGACCGCCGGCAATCTTGTGGAAGAGGCCTACAACATCCAGTGGCGCATCACGGACGTCGTGGCAAACGAGACCAAGAATATCGACGTCCAAGTGACTTGGACAGACAACAGCAATGGACAGGCCAAGACGCTCGTGCTCTCGACGACCAAATACAACGGACCGGTCGAGTAGGGACGTCATGCGTTACAGGCAAGGATTTACGCTCACCGAGCTCATGGTTTCCGTCGCGCTCATGGCGATTGTGATTGCGTGGCTCATGGGCTTTTTCGTGGTGCAGAACCGCAGCTACGTGGTGACCGATGAGGTCGCCGAAGCCCAGCAGAACTCGCGAACCGTTCTCGACCTTCTCGAGCGTGAGGTCCGGGCGGCGGGAATGATGGTCCCGGAAAACGGGGCGGCTTGCGGAGTCGACAACACGAACGCTCCGGATGTTCTCTACGTGAGCGATGCCGACGCCATCGATCCCACCAACCAAAAGACGGCGACGCTTGGAGCAAAGGTCACCGGGGGAGCCCCTGCGGCAGCGGGCGCCGCCACGCTCACCGTGAACAGCGTCGTGCTGGACGGTTCCCCCTTCTATGTGACGACGACCCCGGGTGTGCCGACCAGTGACTTCCGATGCGACACGGGAAACTGCGGAGGAGCGAACGGCGTTGCAGGCGGTCTCATCCTGGTCGACGCCGCGAACCCGGGCCGAGGCGTGGCGTGTGGAACGATCACGGCGATCCCGAATGCCACCACGATCCAGGTCAATTTCGCGAACGTTCTCGGCGGGGTGATCTCGAATAGCCCGAACGTCCTCGCCATTCCCGCGCATGTCTACACCATCGTGAACAATCAGCTGAGACGCGACAATCTCGTGCTCGCGAACGACGTCGAAGACATGCAGGTCGCTTATTTCCTCGACTTGAACTCCAACGGGACTGTCGATCCCGGGGAGTACCCGGGATCGCTGGGGCAGGCTCAGTACAACCCTGCCGCGCTCGATGGCACGAAGCTGCGAGAGATCCGCGTAAACGTTGTGGTCCGCTCCAGGACCCCGGACCTGAACCTCCAGGGATCGCAGCCGCAGGCGATGGAGAACCGCGTGGGGCCTCTCGCTGCCGATCCGCCGGGTCAGAACTATCACCGCCGCGTGGTGACGAGCACCATCCGGCTGCGAAACGTGGGGCAGCGCACATGAGTCGACCCGAAGACGCTCTGCGGCTTGGAAACCGACGAAGGGAGGGGTCGGCGCTGCTCGTCGCGGTGATGATGCTCGTGCTGATGGGCCTGATCGGCATCGCGGCGCTCGACACCATGACGAAGGATCGGCAGGTCGCAGGATTTGAGAACCGCGCGCGGATGGCCTTCTACGCAGCGGACGCAGGGGTCGCCACTGGGCTCAACTTGGTCCGGACGGCGCCGAACCGCGCTGCGACGCCCGCGCTCCCTGCCACAACCCTTGGGGATGCCGTGATCTATCCGTACGGGCAACCCTCGTTCACCGGCGACCCGCTGGTTGCAAAACCGATCGTTTACAGCAAGGACGGTGGCCCTGTCCAAGGCATGAACCTTCAGGTGCCGCCGCAGTTTGTGAACACACTCTGGGACATTCGCGTGGAAGGCCAGACCGTGGACGGAGGAAGGTCGCACCTCGAGGCCATGGCCACGAAGATGCTCGACAACGGGTACTAAGCGCGAGGCGCGTGGGTTTCGAAGTTCCGGAGGGGTCTTAGGAGAGCGCAATGAGGATCCAAGGAAAAACAATGGCTCGCGGCTTTGCAGTGCTGGCAGTCCTTGCGTGCGCACTCCTCGGACCGAACCGCAGCGTCGGGGACGACACCGCGATCTTTTCGCAGACCGTTCCGCCGAACGTTCTGATCCTCCTCGACGACTCGGCGTCCATGAACGAGGTCATGTGGCACCCCGCCATCGAGCAACAGGCCGACCTTGTGCCGGGGCCGATCGGGGGCTGTACGTCGGCCACGTGCCTCCTCACCCAGGCCGGAACCTACGTGAACGCGCCAGCGGGCCTCGTCCCCAACTGCCCGATCTTCAATATCGAGCCCCCGAACCCGGCGGGCTGCACCCCGACATCGTCGTCCACTTCCAGCACGTGCATCGGAAACCTGACCGCCGACCGGAGCGGGAACCTGAACGACTCCAGCGGGAACCCCACCTTCTACTATTGCGACCACCTCACGCATCAGTGCCGTTTCCAGCTTGACTCGACGGCTTCGGGCTTCGTGACCACGGGAACCCGTACTTGCGCAAGCGGCTCGACGGTCAACGTCGGATACATCACGCGGACGTTCTGCGGCCGCACGCGCAACATGTACATCGACGGGGAAGTGGAGTGCGAAGGGAACCAATCGTGGTGGACCGAGCTCTATGTGGAGTGGTACTTCAGCCCGAACGCGGACCCCTACTTCACGAACGGTACGGCAAACTCGAGCAGTCCGAACCAGGAGGGGAACGCCAGCACCAACGCGAATCTGATCGATGCGAACCTGAACGGCCAGCAGTATATCAACGGAAACAGATATCCCCTCTTTAAGATCAGCCGCATCGCCGCGGCGAAGACCGTTGCAAGGGACGTGATCTTCCAGACCGACACCAACTGCGCGGCAGGTACGGGATCGATCGCCTCGAGCGGAGTCGTGACCTGCCCCTTCGGGAGCAAGAACTCGGTGCGCTTTGGGGTTGCTCAGTTCGACAATACCACCGACGCGCCTGGGGCCTATGTGAAGGCTCCGATCGCCGACTACGACTCTGCCGGCGTGCAGGCGGCCGCGTTGGATAAGGCAATTGCCGCAGCAGCCGCCGACGCATCCACCCCGCTCGCGAAGTCGCTGTTCAAAATCTACACCTACTTCATGCCGAGAAGCGGAACGATGCCGCTCGGCGCAGATGGGGTGACGCCGTTCCCGGTCTATCAGTACTCGACCGTGGACGGCTCGAACGCAGGCGTGGGCGCGACACCCGATCCACTCAAGTGCCCGAATGGCGTGCCCTGCCCATGCCAGAAGAACTTCGTCATGATCTTGACCGACGGCTTCCCGACGCATGACGACTTCCAGACGGACGGCGCGGGGAACAGCAATACCGGGGGAAGGACCGTCGGCTTTGCGAACGTCATGAATCCATCCCCTGTGGCAGGGGTGGCGACGGTGCCGACCCTCATCGGGACGTATCCCCTGAACCCGACCAATGCGTACGCCTCCGCACTGGACATCGCCGCGGGATTTCCGTACCTGGCTGCGCCCTCCACCTGCACCTTGCAGGGGGCGCCGCCCACCNNCCGTCCGGACCTCTGTCAGCCCGGCTTCGCAGCAGGCACGCCGCAGTGCTTGAATGGTCCGATTACCCTCGACATCTACACCGTGGGTCTTGCCACGGGAATCGGCCAGCTTCAGGCCAACGCGAACCTGATTTTGCAGGCGACCGCACAGAACGGCGGGGGAGGCGGGCCGGGTGTCGGTTACTTCACTTCCTCTCAGACCT
>DOUU01000029.1 GCA_003520425.1 Deltaproteobacteria bacterium | reverse complement strand
ATCACAGAGGCCTGGATGCGGCTTCAGGATCGGCCGCGGCTGCGGGCGTCGACTTCGGTGCGCTTCGTCGGCGAAGACGCCTTCGCGCGCGGCGCCCGCGCCGTCCGCGCGCTCGCGCAGTCCGGCCTCTATCCGACGAACTGCCGGCTGCTCGATCCGGCCGAGGCCGCGAGCGCGGGCGCGAGCTCGGAGGGCGACGCTGCGGTCCTGGTGCTGGGCTTCGAGTCCGCCGATCACGGGCTCGACGCCTGGATGGCGCGCGCCCTCGAGCTGTGCCGGGACGGGGGAGGCCTCGTGCCCCTCGAGCCGGTCCGCACCCGAACGGATGAGGGCGCCGCGCGCGAGGGTGCGGCCGGCGCCTGGCGCGCGGCGTTCCTCAACGCCCCCTACCTGCGGGACGTGCTGGTGGGGCTCGGCATGATCGTGGAGACCTTCGAAACCGCGATCACCTGGGACCGCTTCGACGAGTTCCACCGGGCCGTGATGGCCGCGACGCACGACGCGGTGAAGCGGATCTGCGGCGGAGGAAGCGTCGCCTGCCGCTTCACCCACGTGTATCCCGATGGCCCCGCCCCCTACTACTCCGTGCTCGCACCCGGGCGTCGCGGCGGACAGATCGCGCAGTGGGCGGAAATCAAGGCTGCAGCAAGCGAGATCCTGCTCCGACACGGCGCCACCATCACTCATCACCACGCCGTGGGCCGGGACCACCGACCGTGGTACGACCGCGAGCGCCCAGATGGCTTCGCACGGGCGCTGTCCGCCGCGAAACGCGAACTGGACCCGGCGGGCGTGCTCAACCCCGGCGTGCTCGTCGGACCGTAGGGAGGCGGGCTCAGCGCAGAAGCGTCTCGATCGTGCGACCGAACTGCCGCGGGTCGCGGGTGTCGAGGGTGACGCTGTGCAGGTCGACTCCCTGCTCCTCGAGCTCGACCAGGCGATCCCGGCACGCTTCGGCCGGCCCCGTGAAGCCGAGATCGTCGAGCAGCGCCTCCGACACCGCGGCCATGCCCCCGGCCCTACCCCCCTCCTCGAAGGCCTGCTTCACGGCTCTCGCGTCCTCCCCCAAGCCGAGGCGCACGAGCTGGTCGTAGTAGAAGCTTCCCATGCGGGCGATGTAGTAGGCGATGAGCGCGCGCGCCGCGTCGCGTGCGTTCGGTGCATCGCTCACCGTGACATTCCCGGCCTTCACCATGAGCTTCGCGGGGTCGCGGCCCGCCGCCGCGGCCCAGCCGCGAAAGCTTGCGATCTGCGCCTTCATGGCGCGGAGCGGGATCAGGACCGGCATCCAGCCGTCGGCGATCTCCGCGGTCATCTTCACGCTCTTCGGATGCAGCGTGGCGAGAAACACCGGGATGTGATTTCGCACGAGATTCATGCGCAAGGCGAAGCCTCGGTCCATCGCGAACCACCTTCCCCGGTGCACGAGCTTTTCCCCCCGCAGCAGCAGGTTCAAGATCGTGACGGTCTCCCGGATGCGCTCGCGCGAGGGTTGGAATCGGATCCCATGGAACTGTTCGATGACGTTTGGGCTCGAGGCGCCAAGGCCCGCGATGGCGCGCCCGTCGCTCCACTCGTCGAGGGTCGCGAACTGCTGGGCCAGAAGGGCCGGTGTGCGGGAGTAGACGTTGACGATGCCGGTCGCAAGCTGGATCTGCCTCGTCTTCTCCGCCACCGAGACGAGCAGCGAGAAGGCATCGCGCCCCCACCCCTCCGGCACCCAGAACGAGTGCACCCCGTTCTGGTCGGCGATGCGCGCGAGCTCGATCGCATCCTCGCGCCGCATCTCGAACTGCCAGAGCACCGTTACCGAGAGCTTGCGGGCCACCCTTCCCCCTGCGCCGCCGAGATCCGCGTAGGCGAGCGCCGCCCTAGGCTATGCTGCGGGCCCATGGCGCGCATCAACGACCACTACCGCAAGCTGCGGGCGGGCTACTTGTTCCCGGAGATCGGCCGGCGCGTCAAGGCGTTCCAGGAAGCGAACCCCAAGGCTCGCATCATCCGGCTTGGCATCGGAGACGTCACCCTGCCGCTTGCGCCCGCGGTCGTCGAAGCCTTCCGCAACGCGGTCGATGAGATGGCGACCGCGGAGGGATTCCGCGGCTACGGACCGGAGCAGGGCTATGACTTTCTCGTCGACGCCATCCGAAAGCATGATTTCGAGGCTCGCGGCGTCTCGATCGCCCAAGACGAGGTGTTCGTCTCCGACGGGAGCAAGTGCGACAGCGGGAATCTCCAGGAAATCTTCGGGGCCAGCTGTCGCTTTGCGGTCGTCGATCCGGTCTACCCCGTCTACGTGGACACGAATGTGATGGCCGGGCGCACCGGCCCCGCGGACGAGAGCGGGCGCTTCACGGGCATCACCTACCTTCCCGCGACCGAGGCCAATGGCTTCGTCCCGGAGCCGCCGGCGGAGCGCGTCGACCTCGTGTACCTGTGCACGCCGAACAACCCGACCGGCGCCGCTGCGACCCGGGAGCAACTCGCGCGCTGGGTCGCGTGGGCGCACGCAAACGACGCGGTGATCGTCTTCGACGCAGCCTACGAGGCCTACATCACGGACCCGGCCCTGCCTCGCTCGATCTATGAGCTGGAGGGTGCCAAGGAGTGCGCCATCGAGATGCGCAGCTTCTCCAAAAGGGCAGGTTTCACCGGTGTGCGCTGCGCGTACACCGTCGTGCCGAAAGCACTTACCGGATCCACCGACACGGGGGAGCGGATCCCGCTCAACGCGCTGTGGTCGCGGCGCCAGAGCACGAAGTTCAACGGCGTCTCCTACCCCGTGCAGCGCGCAGCCGCGGCTGTCTACTCGGAGGCGGGCCTGGTGCAGACCGCCGCGCAGATCGCCTTCTACATGGAGAATGCGCGCCGGTTGCGCGAGGGGCTTGGGCGGGCCGGCTTCACGCTCTTCGGTGGCATCCACGCCCCCTACATCTGGATGCGCACGCCCCGCCGCCTCGGCTCGTGGGAGTTCTTCGACAGGCTCCTCACGCAAGCCCATGTCGTGGGCACGCCGGGTGCCGGCTTTGGCCCGAGCGGAGAGGGGTACCTGCGGCTCTCGGCCTTCAACTCTCGGGAAAATGTGGACGAGGCGGTCGACCGCGTTCGCCGTGCGTTCGGCGCGTAGCCGTCGTGGACCCCCGCCAGATCCATACTCCCCAGGATGCCCGGCGCATTGTCGAGGAGCGCAAGCTCAGCCACGTCAAGGTTGGGCTCTTCGACGTGGACGGCGTGATGCGCGGCAAGTACATGTCGCGCGAGAAGTTCGTCTCCGCGCTCGAGGGCGGTTTCGGGTTCTGCGACGTCGTGCTCGGCTGGGACAGCCAAGACCAGCTCTACGACAACGTGGCCTACACCGGCTGGCACACCGCGTATCCCGACGCTCCCGTGCGAATCGTGCCGAGCAGCTGCCGCGATCTGCCCTTCGAGGCGCCCATGCTGCTCTTTCTCGCGGAGTTCTCGCCGCCTGCCGACACACTGTGTCCCCGCGGCGTCTTGCGCCGCTTGGTGGAGCGTGCGCGCACCCTGGGCTTTGACCCGATCGCCGCCCTCGAGTACGAGTTCTTCTTGTTCGACGAGACGCCGAATTCCGTCCGCGCCAAGGGCTACCGCGATCTCAAGCCCCTCACGCCCGGCTCTTTCGGCTACTCGATGCTGCGAAGCTCTGTCCTCGCCGAGTTCCACAGCGAGCTCCTGGCGCTGTGCGAGGCCATGGACATGGGCCTCGAGGGCCTGCACACGGAGACCGGCCCCGGGGTGATCGAGGCCGCCATTGCCCACGACCACTGCCTCTTGGCCGCCGACAAAGCAGCGCTGTTCAAGACGATGAGCAAGGTGCTGGCGCAGCGGCGAGGCTGGATGGCGACCTTCATGGCCAAGTGGTCCCGGGAGTGGCCGGGCCAGAGCGGACACATCCATCTCTCGCTCCGGGGCTTGGATGGCGCGCGCATCTTCCACGACCCCGAGGGTCCCCACGGCATGAGCAAGACGATGCGCGCTTTCGTCGCGGGCCAACAGCGACTTTTGCCCGAGCTGCTCGCCCTTGTGGCCCCNNTCGAGAACCGCACCTGCGCGCTTCGGGTGATCCCGGGATCTCCGAAGTCCCAGCGTGTCGAGTACCGCATCGCCGCCGCCGACGGGAACCCGTATCTCGCTCTCGCGGCGGCGCTCGGCTCGGGGCTCTGGGGCATCGAGCACGGGCTTGAGCTGGGTCCGCCGGTCGCAGGCAATGCCTACGCCGACGAGGCCCCCCGAGAGAGCGCTTTGCCCCGAACCCTTTGGGAGGCGGCGGGACGCCTGCGCAGCTCTGCCGCGGCGCGCGAGCTGTTCGGAGACGCGTTCGTCGAGCACTTCGCGGCTACGCGCGAGTGGGAGGAGCGGGAGTTCCGCAAGCACGTCTCGGACTGGGAGCTCGCCCGCTACTTCGAGATCATCTAAGCGCGACCTTTACTCGACGATGTAGTCGAGGGGATCCACGCGTTTTCCGCCCACCTCAACCATGTAGTGGACGTGGGGGCCGGTGCTAAGGCCCGAGCTTCCCATGGTCGCGAGCTGCTGGCCGCGGGCCACGTGCGAGCCGGGCTGCACAAGCATCCGCTGCAGGTGGCCGTAGGTCGTGCGCACGCCATAGCCGTGGTCCACGATGATGGCCATCCCGAGCCCGCCCTTGCGACCTGCGAAGACGACGCGTCCCGGGGCTGGCGCAAGAATGGGCGTGCCGAACTCGGCGGCGATGTCGATGCCTTCGTGGAAGTCGCGCCGGCCGGTGAAGGGAGAGATGCGGTAGCCGAAGCCCGAGGTGATCCAGCCTTCCGCGGGCCACGAGGACGGGGTCGCGGTGAGCCTCTCGCTCTTTCCGTGAAGCGCCTCGACGAGCTCTTCCAAGGACCGGGACTCGGCTTGGAGGCGCTCGAGGAGCCCTTCGCTTGTGGCGACCTGCGCCGAAGGCACGGCAGAAGAGGCGCCGGAAATCGGCTGTGCGGGCGCGGCGCTCACATCGGGGGGCGTCCCTGGGGAGACCGGGCCCCCCTCCCCGTCCTCGCCCGCCGCTGCGGTGGGAGTCCCCATCGGCGGCGTCGCGTCCTCGGGTCGCTCCGCACCTCCTCCCACGCCAAGGGACGTCGCGGGGCGCTGGGCCGTGCGCTGCTCGAGGCTCGCCTGCGGGAGGTTTGCGATCACGCGCACGCGGCGCTCGAACTCCCGCACGCGGGTGAGCTCGTCCGCGACCCGCTGCCGCTCCTCCGCTTGGCGCTGGAGCTCTAGCCGCTGCGCCTCGGCCTCCGCGCGGACACGCTCGGCCTCGGCGCGAATGCCCCGGAACTCGGCCATGTGGCCGCAAAGCGTCAGATAGTGCGCAAAGCCAAGGACAAAGAGCAGGGCCGCCGCGGCTCCGATTCCGATGAGCCGCTTGAGCCCTCGCTCGGAGACGCCGAGTCGTTGGACTCGTCCCGTCCCCTCGGGGACCACGATGAGCGTATATCGCCTCACACGCGCCTCCTCCGCGGCTCTGCGTCGCCGCCTCCCCCTCGTGCTTCGTCGGCCCCCCGGCATCGCCGGTGAGTGACTCGGATCACGCCAAGGCTTCGATTTCCTTGCTTTTCGGCAGACGCCGGGGGTGACTGGAAGCCCAAAGCCCGGTCGGCGATCCTCGGGAACCCATGCCCGAGTTCCTGCGCACGGTTTCGCCGATCGACGGCAGGGTCGTGGCCGAGCGGCTCCTCGCGGGGGTGGCAGAACTCCGGACGGCGCTCGCCGCGGCCCGCGACGCCCAGGCCTCGTGGCGCTCTTGCCCGGTCCGGGAGCGCGTGGCCGTCGTCGAGCGCTTCTGCCAGGCGATGCTCTCTCGGCGCACGGAGATCGCGAGGGAGCTCACGCTCCAGATGGGGCGTCCCGTGCGTTACACGCCGCTCGAGGTGGACAGACTTTGCGAGCGTGCGCGCCACATGGCCGAGATCGCGGAGGAGGCCCTCGCACCGCTCGCCCTCCCGCCCAAGGACGCGCTGCGCCGTTTCATTCGCCGGGAGCCCGTGGGCACCGTCCTGACGATCGCTCCGTGGAACTATCCCTATCTCACGGCCGTGAACTCGGTCGTTCCCGCCATCCTCGCCGGGAACGCAGTGCTGCTCAAGCACTCCGCCCAGACCCCGCTTTGCGCAGAGCGCTTCGCGCAGGCCTTCGCGGCGGCGGGACTCCCGAGCGGCGTCTTCCAAGTGCTCCACCTCTCCCACGAAGACACGGACCGGGCGATTCGAAGCCCGGGAATCGACTTTGTGGCGTTCACCGGGTCGGTCGAAGGGGGAACCAAGGTCCAGCGTGCGGCGGCGGAGCGCTTCATCGGAGTGAACCTCGAACTCGGCGGGAAAGACCCCGCCTATGTCCGCGCAGATGCAAACCTCGCGCACGCCGTCGAGAACCTCGTGGACGGGGCCTTCTTCAACTCGGGCCAGTCCTGCTGCGGAATTGAGCGGATCTATGTCCACGAGCGCGTGTATGAGTCGTTCGTCGAACGGGCGGTCGCCCTGGTGAAGGCGTACGTTCTCGGAAACCCGCTGGAGGAGGCGACGACGCTCGGCCCGATGGTACGCGCCTCGGCCGCCGACTTTGTGCGTGAACAGACCGCCGAGGCCATCCGCAAGGGGGCACGGGCTCTCGTCGATCCCAAGCTCTTCCCGTCGAGTGCCGCCGGCACGCCCTATCTCGCGCCGCAGATCCTTGTCGACGTCGATCACACCATGCGTGTCATGACCGAGGAGAGCTTCGGCCCGGTGGTCGGCATCATGAAAGTGCGCTCGGACGATGAGGCGGTGGCACTCATGAACGATAGCGTCTATGACCTCACCGCCGCGATTTGGACTTCCGACCCCGAGGCCGCGATCCGCATCGGCGACCGCATCGCCACCGGCACCTGCTTCATGAACCGCTGCGACTATCTCGACCCCGCGCTCGCATGGACCGGCGTCAAGCATTCCGGTCGCGGCGTGTCGCTCTCGGTGCTCGGATACCAGCACCTGACGCGGCCCAAGTCATTCCACCTCCGGCTTGCAACCTGACGGGAGCGCTCGCACTCAAAAGTGCTCCGAGCCCCCGGCGGAGGCTCGGCGATCGCATGCGGCGAAAGCAGCTGCTTACCCGAGCGGCGGCCCCAGCGGCGGAGCTCAAAATCGGCTGGCTCGGGCATTTGTGCCCTTCCTGAGAGAGGGGTGACAGTTCGTACCGGAGACATGGGTTACACAAT
>DOUU01000490.1:8349-17378 GCA_003520425.1 Deltaproteobacteria bacterium | reverse complement strand
GACATCTGGCCCCTCGGGCGCCTGGCCTGGCCGTTTGGCAGTGGCAAAGAGGGGGAGCCGCCTGTCGGGCTTCGACCCTTCGTTCGCCTCGCGACTCCCCGGCTCCTCGAGAAGCTGCCCCTTCTTGCCCTCTCCCTCGCCTCGAGCGNNCTCTCGCTGGTGCGTTACCTGAAGAAGACAGTCTTTCCCGTGAACCTTGCAGCCTACTACCCCTACTCCAATCTGTTTGGCATCGACCAGGCGCTGGTGTGCGGGGCCATTCTTGCTCTCTTCACGATCGCGGCCTTTCGCCTGGGGCGGCGCAGTCCCTACGTGCCGGTGGGCTGGCTTTGGTATTTGATCGCGCTCCTCCCCGTGATCGGTCTTGTCCAGATCGGCAACCAGTCGATGGCAGACCGCTACACCTATGTGCCCCTCATCGGGATCTTCGTGATCGTGGCCTGGGGGGCTGAGGCGCTGCGCGCGCGGCTGCGCCTTGCGCCGGGAGTCGCCGCGGCGCTCGGCGTCGTCCTCCTCGTCGTGCTCGGCGGTCTCGCGCGCCGGCAGGTCCTCGTGTGGAAGGACACGCGCACGCTCTTCGAGCACGCCATCGCGGTGACCGGCGGCAGCTCACTCGCGTATGTGGGGCTCGGTACCGTCGAGTTTCGAGAGGGACACCTCGAAGCCGCTGCCGAGGACTTCCGGGTGGCCAAGGAACGCTTTCCCGCGAGTTTCGAAGCCCAAATCAACAGCGGAGTGTTCGCCCAGGCCGCGGGCCGCGTGGAGGAGGCGGAGCACGACTACAAAGCAGCGATCGCTCGCTCTCCCAGGCGACCCGAAGGCCATTCTCACCTTGGCGCCCTCTACCTTGCCACCGGCCGCCCGGAGCAGGCAGTCGACTGCTTCAAGACCGTGCTGCTCCTCGATCCCGACGATGTCCAGTCCCAAGAGCTCCTCGAAAAAGCTCGAGAGCAAGCAGCACTGCAGCACAACGCACAAGTGCCACCGGCGCAGCCTTGATCGGGAAGGTGGGGAAGACAAAGATCCGGCCTCGGATCGCCGATGCACTTCCGGCACATTCTTCCACTGCGCGAGAGGTCCCAAGAAACAATCGTCCCGCGAAGCTCCAAAAAAATAGCGCCGCTGCAACGGCTGGGGGAGACGCCCTCAGGGGACCAGAGCTCCTGCGCCTTTGAAGTACTCCGCTGGATGCGTCCTGCCCTGGCGCCGCGGAGAGATCACGCGCGCCTCCCGAGACGCAGCGACGCGGCGAGGGTGCCACCCGCAACGCAACGCTGCTAGGCTCTAGCGCTCACATTCAACACCTTGGAGACCGCATGCCCCGCTATCTCGTCGGGGGCGACGTCGACGCCTGGTGCAATCGGTGCCAGCTCGTCCTCGCTCACACCATCCACGCCATCGTCGCTGGCAAGATTCGTCGCGTGCACTGCAATACGTGCAAGCAGGAGCACGCCTTCCGAACCCGCGCCCCCGGTGAGAAGGGGGCGGCCCGCGAGAGAATCCGGGTGCGGACTGCTGCTCCTGACTATGACGCGCTTCTCCGCGGAAGGGGCCTCGGGGACGCCCGTCCTTATTCGACGCGGGAGCGCTTTGAAGCTGGCGCCCTCCTTTCGCATCCCACCTTCGGTCTCGGCGTGGTGACCGACACGCGCGACGGTCGCAAGATCGAGGTGTGCTTTCCACAAGGCGCGCGCACCCTGGCACAGGGACGCTGATCGGCCTTCACCGCGGCGCCTCGCCGAAGAAGACCCCTCGCGAAGCGGACTCGCCCGCTCGCCTGCAACGCGATGGCGACGGTTCGATCGAACTTCGGGCGAAAAGGTCGAAAGCGCTGGCCCTCCCCGCACCGGGGGCGAGCAGAGCCGCCAGAATAGACGCCCCCGCGGACGCCCGCAGGTCTACAGCACCCCTTTGCCGAAAGGTCCGAACTCGCCGCCCAAGCGAGGCACCGCTTCGAGGCAGAGGAGTGCGATGGCGAGCAGTACGCCGCCCGCCAGAAACGGCGAGGAAGCACCGTGGTACTGCCACAGCCAGCCGGCCAAGATGCTCGCGATGAACAGCGCCAATCCGAGAACAAGATTGAAAATGCCGAAGGCGGTGCCCCGGGCTGTCCACGGTGCGGTATCGGCGACGAGGGCAGAGAGGAGGCCCTGCGTGACGCCCATGTGAAGCCCCCAGAGGAGGACACCGCACAACACGAGGACGGGTCCCTCCGCCCGGGCAAGAACGAGGTCGGCGACCGCGAGGATGGCGAAGCCTCCCCGGAGCAGACGAAGGCGCGGCACCCGATCGGAAAGCCGGCCCGCTGGATAAGAAGATCCGGCATAGGCCACGTTCATGGCCACGAGCACGAGCGGCGCCAGCGCCGCGTCAAGGCCCACGCTTCGGGCGCGCAAGATCAAGAAGGCCTCGCTGAATCGTGCGAGTGTAAGGACGCCCCCGATGGCGACGACCCACCAGTAGGCTGCGGGCAAACCTCGCCAGGCGGGCACCGGGTTCAGGGATTCCGCCGGCCGCACGGGGCGGGTGGCCTCGGGCTCTCTCACGCCGAAGAGCATCAGCGCAACCGCCATGAAGGCGGGCAATGTGGCGAGCCAGAACACGGTCCGGAAGGCTCCTTTTGCGACGGCCATACACACCGTTGCAAGGAGTGGCCCGGCGATCGCACCCACGGTGTCGAGCGCTTGCCGCAGACCAAAGCTTCCCCCGCGCACCTGCGGCGGCGAGAGCTCCGCCACGAGCGCATCGCGCGGGGCGCCTCGGATGCCCTTTCCAACGCGGTCGACAAAGCGCGCGCCCAGCACCCATCCCACAGACGGGGCGAGCGCGAAGGCCGGTTTCGTCGCCGCGGAGAGTGCGTAGCCCAGGGCCGCGAGCAGTTTGTAGCGCGCCAGTCGATCGGAGAGTGCGCCGGAGAGGAGCTTCGCAACAGAGGCCGTGGACTCCGCGACGCCCTCGATCAGGCCGACGCTGATCGCACTCGCGCCCAGCACACTCACAAGAAAAAGGGGCAAAAGCGCATGGATCATCTCCGAAGAGACGTCCATGAAGAGGCTGACGAAGCCCAACGCCCAGACTCCCGAGGGCACCGCGCCAAGGCCCGCGCCGCGCTCGGAGTCGGCTAGAGCGGGAGGCTTCTCGACGGCCACGGCCTTCTCGTCGCGCGCATAGCGACGGAGAATCGAGACGTTGTCCGCTCGAAATGGAAGAGACGGAAGCGTTGGCTGGGGCCGCCAAAGGCCAGCGCGATCGCGGTCCGCACGAGAGGACCTCGAGCGCGGGACGAGGGCGGATGGGGGGCTAGGGCAACCACTCGCCAAAGTCATGCACCTCGTGGGGTGCAAGCCCTCTTGCGAATGCCGTAGCGAGCTCGGGATCGAGACCGCTCCAAGCGCTGATCCGCGGGCCGAGAATCGTCGAGCTCACGGGTCGTGCGAGATTCCGGGGGAGAAGCGCATCGAGCTCTGCCTCGAAATCGCGAGGCGCCGTCTCCCCGCTGNNATCGTCGCACGTGAGCTGGACAAACCGGTCCCCCTTCCATCGTCCCAAGCTCTCCCCCCTCACGCTGGCGCCGGCGGCCGAGAGTCCGAGGAGGAGTCGCAGCACGCCGAAGGTCTCGTCCTGGACGACCTTACAGCCGGGAAGGCTGGGAAGAGCGCCAAGGAGACGGATCGGTCGATCCGAGGCCAGATACGCTGCGGGGCTAAAGAGTTGCTTGGTCGAGAGAGGTGGACTTCGGAAGGCTGTCTCCGGATCGTCGAGGGCGAGCAAGAGGATCACTGCGGCTTGGACGGGCGCACTCGCCGCGTCAAACTGAATTCGCCCTTGGCTGGCTCCTTCGATTCTCGCGGTTTTGAAGAGGCCCTCGGTTGGAAGNNGTTGGAAGGCGCAGCCCGCCGGGGAACCAAGAGCCTTGGGCCGTGAAAGTCGCGCTCGCCGCAAGGAGCGCGCGGATGGTGATTCCCGTGTCTCCGGGGAGTCGTGGTGCCGCCTCCACAAGGCGAGGGTAGTGCTGACCGTCCAGCAGGCGCGCGAGGGCACGGCGCACTTCTCCAGGCTCCGGCGGAAACGAAGTAACGACCTCGGCACGGTCAAAGTCGGGAAATGCAGGGGCGCGGCGTCGATCGGGCGCTTGCGCTGCGGTAGGCGAGCCCTGCGACGTCTGCGCCACTGCACTCTGAATGGGAGCGAGCTCCCGAGCCTGCTGCTCGAGCGACGCGAACTCGGGCGCACCTGCATCGAGCACGACGAGCTGCGGCCAACGCACAAAGCGCAGTCTCCGCGCGCGCTCCACCGATTCCACGAGCGCGGTAAATCCGCTCGAGTCGAGCTCGCGCAGTTCATCGGTCGGCTGCGGGCTCGGCGGAACTTGACCCGTGGCCTGCGTGGCTCCGCAGTCCACTCTGCCAAAGGCCAGCACCACCACGGCAAGCGCGCATACACGGAGCCCAAGGTTTCTGAGCTCTTGCCTCATCCGGCCGGTCTCTCCCCGCACCTCTGCCTCGAGGATCTCAACATAAGGTGGGAGAAGGCCGGCGGCACACGGCCCCGGGGGTATGGGCGTTGGTCAGACCCCGTCCAAAGCACACGGACAACCCCCCGGTCCTTGAGCTCGTGGTGCGCCTCCCTGTGGAATCCGAAGGACTACCGCCTTGCGCAGCGCTCTCGCGAAGCCTTCGGCACTGCCCTCACCTGCGGAGATGCTCGAGCAAAGGGGATCCCCTTTGTTTGCGCCTCACGGCGTAACTCATTGATTCGAATGAAATTTCCCATCTTCCCCTCACGTCCGCGCCGGGGGGTTCCACGATGCCGCGGGGTTCGCGGGACGGGTACGCAGGGCCGTGCGTATGAGGGGGTGCCTTTCCATTTCCTGGGAACACTCTACCGCCCCGCCCTTGGGAAGAGGCTCCCGCGGGCCGGTCCCCTGCGTCGCGGGCCAATGAGGTAAGTCATCGATCGAAATGAGTTTTATTGGAGCTTGGGCTCGGATTGTGATCCACGGCACAGATGCTGCGTGTTTTCACGGGCACTCGCTCCGCGTCGACCACAGAGCGTGACGACCGGCAAGCGAACAGCCGGGGAGACCAAGATGATGGGCATCTCCAAGAACGGAGCATTGTTGCTGCTCGCGGTCGTCTTAAGCTTAGGCGCGCTGGCGACGGAAACTGCGAACGCGGGCACGATCACCGTCACCTATGACCTCACGGGGAGCGTGTTCAACGCGACAAGCCCTCTCACAGTGAACACAGCGGCCTTGGTGACGGGCGACGCCGTGGTGCAGTTCACAACGAACGCGAGCGGGGCGATTGTCAACGGTGCAGTCACCCTCGAGTCCCTCGCCACGGTGACGAACCTTGGGTCTGGGGGTCTCTCGACGCTCGGGCTGAGCGGTAGCGTCGCCGCCAATCTGGCTGCGCCGAGCAGCGGAACACTGACGGGGAACACGATACCCGCGGGCGGCACCGCCAACATCGTGGCGACGGGCACCGTCAACTGCAGCGGGACTGGAGCCTGCGCAATCTTGTTGGGCCTTCCGGCCTCGACGCCCGTCAACGAGACCGTCCCCACAACGCTCGGGGCGCTCACGTTTGGCAACCTGGCAAACCCGATCTCCTCCTCGTTCACGGGGAGTCAGCCCTTCGCAATGAACATCGGCGCGTTGGCCTCGAGCGGCACCATCAATCTTGTGGGCCATGCCATCGCCACCGCCGTACCGGAGCCGGGGACCGCGCTCCTGCTGTGCGCGGGCCTTGTGGGACTCGCCCTCTCCGGAAGAAGCCGCAAGCGCCCGTAACGCTCGCCACAGTCAGGGTCCGAGAGCGCGGCCATCTCGTGATGTCACGAGATGGCCGCCTCTCTTTGTGGGTCGTGGCTCTGCGCGCGGCGGTTTGGGCGGCGCCCCATCGTTCGGTGCTCCTCGCGCCCCCACGACCCCAGGGAACCGGTGAGATCACGATCGCCACGAATCCCCCGCCGAAGGGCGGGGCGGGGCTCGAGCCGGGAACACCCGTGCGACTCGGAACCAAGTCTCAAGAAGCACGCGGCTTCTCCTGTCGAAGGTGGATCGCGCCTTCGTGCCTGCGCGATCGCGCAGTCCGTCGACCTCAAGCACTCGGAGCAAGATGTCCGCGGTGCGCGAATGCACCGGGTTAGAATCCCTGCCGCATGAACCCGCTCTCCATTTTGGGATGGGTTGCGGTCGCGACAGGCGGGGCGGTCGCGCTCGCCAGAATTGCGGTGTCTCGAGGTGAGACCCTTTCGAGCAGCTGGTTTCTGTTGGCCGCCCTTGCGGTCTACGCCGTCGGCTACCGCTTCTATTCCGCCTACCTTGCGGCGAAGGCACTGTCTCTCGACGACTCGCGCCCGACACCTGCGCACCGAATGGCCGACGGCAAGGACTTCGTTGCCACCAACCGTTGGGTGGTGTTCGGCCATCACTTTGCCGCCATCGCGGGGCCCGGACCTCTTGTAGGCCCGATCCTCGCCGCGCAGTTCGGCTACCTCCCCGGTACGCTCTACCTCGTGATCGGGGTCGTGCTCGGGGGGGCCGTGCAAGATTTCACGGTCCTCGTGGGCTCGATGCGCCGCGGCGGAAGAAGCCTCGGCCAGATCGTGCGCGAAGAGATCGGCCCCGTGGGCGGGGCGGCGGCGCTCGTCGGCGTCCTCGCCATCATGGTGATCCTGATCGGAGTGCTCGGGCTCGTCGTCGTGAACGCGATCTTCGGGAGCCCGTGGGGCGCCTTCACGGTCGCGTCGACCATCCCCATCGCCGTGGCCATGGGCATCTACATGGTGCGCATCCGGCCCGGCCGCGTCTTCGAAGCCACCGCGGGCGGGGTTGCCCTCGTGCTGCTCGGGGTCGTGGGCGGCGGTTGGGTGCACAGCCACGAGACGCTGCGCGCGTTCTTCGACCTCGACAAGAGAACAATCGCCCTTGCGCTCATGGGCTACGGCTTCGTGGCCAGTGTATTGCCGGTGTGGCTCCTCCTCGCGCCTCGCGACTACCTCTCGGCCTTCGTGAAGATCGGAACCGTATTCCTCCTCGCAGCCGGCCTGCTGTGGGTGCGGCCCGACGTCAGGCTCCCGGCGCTCACGCGTTTCACAGACGGCACCGGTCCCGTCTTTGCCGGGAGGCTCTTCCCCTTCTGCTTCATCACCATCGCCTGCGGGGCGATCTCGGGATTCCACGCGCTCATCGCGAGCGGCACGACGCCCAAGCTCCTCGACAAGGAGAGCGATGCGCGCCTCGTCGGCTACGGGGCCATGCTGATGGAGAGCTTTGTGGCCGTGATGGCGCTTCTTGCGGTCGCCGTCATGGACCCGGGGGTCTATTTCGCCATCAATGCGCCTGCGGCGCTCATCGGGAACAGCGCCGAGAGCGCGGCCCACGCCATCCACGCGTGGGGCTTTCCGCTTGATCCCGCTCTGCTCGGCAGCCTCGCCCGTGAGGTGGGCGAGCGCACGCTTCTGTCCCGGACCGGCGGTGCCCCGAGCCTCGCTGTCGGCATGGCCCAGATCTTTTCCAGCGTCCTCGGCGGCCAGGGCATCAAGGCGCTCTGGTACCACTTCGCCATCATGTTCGAAGCGCTCTTCATTCTGACGACACTCGACGCCGGAACGCGGGTGGGGCGCTTCATGGTGCAGGACCTGCTCGGCAACCTCTGGGGGCCTCTCGGTCGCACCTCGTCGTTTCCAGCGAACGCGCTGGCGTCGGCCCTGATCGTCGCGGGCTGGGGTTACTTTCTCTACCAAGGCGTTGTGGATCCCCTGGGCGGCATCAACGCGTTGTGGCCCCTTTTCGGCATCGCCAACCAGCTCTTGGCCGCGACGGCACTCGCTGCGGCAACCACCCTTCTCGTGAAGTCGGGCCGCGCGCGCTTTGGCATCTCGACCTTCCTGCCGCTTGTGTGGCTGCTCTCCGTGACAATGACGGCCGGCTGGCAGAAGATCTTCCACCCCGATCGCCGCATCGGGTTCCTGGCGCAAGCCGACTACCTGGCGGGTCAGCTCGCCGCGCAGGCCGTCCCGCCGGAAAAGATCGCCGAAACACAGCACGTGATCTTCAACAACCGCCTGGACGCGGCGGTGACCGGCATCTTCATGGCGCTCGTTGCGGTTGTCGTCCTCGACGCTGCGCGCGGGTGGTGGAACATGCTCCGTGGACCAAGGCCGGAGCCCGTGCACAGCGCGAACGCGGTGGGCGCATGAGGCGGGCGCTCGAGAGGACGCTCGCTGCGCTGCGGGGATTCTTGGCCGGCTTTACCGGGATGCCGTCCGCTCGGCTGCGCGGGGGCCCGACACACGCGTGGGATGGAAGCTGCGATTCATCCCGCGCGCGGCGCGCACTCGAGGCCCGCAGCCAGCGGCGGGGGGTCTGCTGTTAGCTCGGCAAGGGTCGTGGGACAGCTGGAGCGCGGACCGCCCTTCGCTCGGATCCCCGAGCCCGCCTGCATGCGCCATTTGACGACGCGAGGGCGGCGGTCGCAAGCTCCTCCCTCCTTGTGTCCCCCGCGCCGGGACCCCGAGGATCGAAACGGCGTCGGGTGGGCTGGAGAGACGTTGGCGGTTCTCGAAGAACGCGGGCTCCCTTCGTTTCGTCGAAGTTGAAGACAGGAGCTGCCGTGTGGGAGAGGCCCGCCTCCAAGGTCGAGCTCTCGAGCGGCTCGGCGACGGGGGATCCGCGCGCTTCGTTCCTCCGCAACCGACCTATGCGCCAACCCTCTTCTGCGCGATCGCGCAGAGCCCGTCCTGTTCGATCTCGAGCGGCACGTTCATCAGGTTGTAGAAGTTCTCGACGGCGTTGAGCCAGGAGGCCGAGGTCGGGGTGAANNCGCCTCCTCCACGTAGGCCAGCGCCGCACGCTCGCGGTCGTCGTAGAGCGGGCTTGTACGCCAGTCGGGGAGCGACTGGAACTTCTCCAAGGAGATGTGTTCGAGGACTGCGGAGGCTTTTGCGATGTCCACGCAGAAGGAGCAGCCGTTCACCATGGCCACCCAGGTCTTTGAGAGATGGCGCAGCGGAGCTTCGAG
>DOUU01000490.1:4889-8318 GCA_003520425.1 Deltaproteobacteria bacterium | reverse complement strand
GCAGAGCCAATAGGCGATGCGAGCCACCAGCGTGGGCGGCTTTTCGATGGCGGCAAGTCTCATGGGGATCTCCTTTCGGGCCTTGCGGCCTCGCGTGCCGAGTGCAGGGTGAGAGCGAGGAGGAGGAGCGCGGGCACGAAGACGCTCGGCAGGTCCAGCATCCAGTGGCGGGGGNNCCCAACGCGCCCCGGGAAAGATCGAGCAGGTGCACCACGCCATGGCCCATGCCGAAGACCGAGGCCACCCCGATGCACGCAAACCGCACTGCGACCTTGGAGGTTGCCGCCGCCCAGACAAGGGCGATCCCCGTCGCAAGGAAGGCACACCCGAGGTCGCGCACAAAGTGGACGTTCAGGGGACCCGTGTCGGGGACGCCCGCAGGCAAGACCGCGTACCAAGACTCGGGTGCGACCATCATCCAGAGTGCGTTCGCGAGCTGGAGCGCGCCGAGGAGAACGAGGAGGACCGGCCCTAGGCTCATCCAAGGATCCTTTCATTCAGAGGGCGGCCACGGCCCGGCGGGCATCGCCACGCGGGGACTGCCCTCACGCCCGTGACCCCGAACTGCGGGAGGGGCGGCCCTGGGCCGGCCGCCCGCTGTGCGCGCGCACGATCCGACCGAGGATTGCGACGCCCTCGGCGATGCGCGCCGGCGAGAGACTTGCGAACCCGAGTGAGAGGAAGTCGCCGCCCGAGCCATCGAGGAAGAACGCGTCGCCGCGCGAATACGCCACGCCCGCCTCAAGAGCGNNGAGGAAGAACGCGTCGCCCCGCGCATACGCCACACCCGCCTCGAGCGCTGCGGCCAAGATTGCATCGGCGTCGGCGCGAGGCGGGAGCCGGATCCACAGCGCCGTCCCTCCCGCAGGCGGGGTGGCGAGCGTGCCCTCGGGGAGCTCCCGGCCCACGGCCTCGAGGAGAGCCGCCAGGCGCTCGGAGTACAGGCGACGGACACGCCGGACGTGACGTTCGAGGGCGCCGGCCGTGATCAGCTCGAGGAGCGCGGCCTGGGCCAGGGTCGAGGTCTGAAAGCTCGCAGCGAGATGTGCGGCTGCGATGCGCTCGAGCAGCGGGCGGGCGGCGACGAGGTAGCCCACCCGCAGTCCCGGAAAGAGGGCCTTCGAAAAGGTTCCGACGTAGATGACCTGGCCGGCATGGTCGAGCGTCTTCAGCGCGGGAGACACCGTACCGCCGAGGCGCAGCGTGCTGTCGTAATCGTCCTCGAGGATCGGCATCTGGTGCTGGTCGGCGAGCTCGAGGAGCGCGTGGCGGCGCCCTTCCTCCAGGGCAGCGCCCGTCGGGCTTTGGACCGCCGGCGTCGTGTAGAGGAGCTTCGCGCGGCGCGCGCGCAAGAGCCGCGCAAGCTCTGCGGTGCGCAGGCCGCCCGTATCCACTCCGACGCCCACGAGGTTCGCTCCGCAGGCCCGAAACGCGAGCGCCGCGCCAAAGTATCCGGGCTGCTCGAGCACCACCGTGTCGCCGGGATCCAAGAGCACGCGGCCCACGAGGTCGAGCGCCTGCTGCGCGCCGTCGGTGATCAGGACGTCGGCGGGCTCGCACACGATGCCCCGGGCCACGAGCGCGCGAGCCACCTCCTCGCGCAGGGGCGGCCAGCCCCGCGGATCCTGATGGCCGGCAAGGCTCGGGCCATGTCGCGCAAGGGCCCGGGCGCACGCCCGCGCCAGCTCTTTGGCGGGAAAGCTCATGCGATCGACCTGTCCTCCTCGGAAGTCGAAGGGGAAAAGGCGACCGAGCTCCACACGGCGGAGCGTCGCGGGCAGGGGATAGTCCCTTGTGCGGAGGGCGAAGAGCCCTCCCCAGGCGAAGCTCCGCGGCGGAGGCGAAGGGAGTGCCCCGTGTGGCAAGAGAGCGGAGCCGCCAAGCCTTGCTGTGCGCTGCCGCGGCTCGCCTTGGCGCGGCGCAGCCACAAACGTCCCCTGACCCACGTGGGAAGTCACGAAGCCGAGTTCGCCAAGCGCGAGGTAAGCCTGCGTCACGGTATTGCGTCCCAGCCCGAGGACGCACGCCAGCTCCCGTGTCGCCGGCAGCTTCTCCCCGGCGCCAAGGCGCCCCGCCTCGATGAAACCTCGCAGGTGCTGCGCGAGCTGTCGGTAGAGCGGCTCGGAGCTGCGGCGGTCGGGGCGGAAGGCGAGCTCGAGCATCCGCCGAGCCTAAGGGAGCCAATCTGGTCCGCCAAGGTCCAATTAGCTCCCTTCCGAGAGAACCATTCCCGACCCCCTCGGGCGGCGCTCCGATCCGGCAGGGGCACCCCTTGCGGGCTAGCCTCGCTCCGCACGCGCGAGGACGCCGCGTCGGAGAACAATGGCAGTACGCACTGTGCCGCAGGCCCGGGGCGGGGATCTTCGCGACCTCGGTGGCGGCGGCCGCGAGGACAGCCTTCGGTTTCGCCTCGTGCTGCGTGTTCTCCTGCGCTGTCTCCCGTGGTTGCGTGCGGTCCGCGGTCACCTTCTCGCGATCCTGGCAGCCTACGCCGCGACGGCGCTCGTGCTCTTCCCGATCGGGCTCGTGCTTTTCGACATCGTCTGGACGCGCGTCCTCAATGGGCAACCCCTCACCGCGCTCGAGGCGCGAATCCTCTCCGTCGACCCCGCCCTCGGCGTGACGGTGCCCGCCCTCTCCCCCGAGCTGCGTCACTCGATCGCCCTTGAGTTCGTGTGGTTCGGCGCGGCGATGGCGGCGGTCGCGACGCCGCTTTTCATTGGTCTCTTCTACTACCAGGTCTGGATCCTGCAGCGCATCAACCAGCTGCTCCGCGTCGAGCTCTTCGGTCGCATCCACACCCTCTCCCTGCGCTTTCATGCCGAAAGCCGCGTGGGCGACGCGATCTATCGCCTCTATTAAGACAGCGCCGTGGTCACGCAGCTGATCGTGGTGCTTTTCCTGACGCCGCTCTACGCGGGCGCGCGCTTCCTTCTCTCCCTCGCCATCGTGGCGGTCTTCGATCTCCGGCTCGCCCTCGTGCTCGCTCTCACCTGGCTTCCCTGTCTGTGGCTCGGCCAACGCATGTCGCGCCCCCTGCGCGTCGGCTTTCGGCGCTCCCGCGAGGCCTCGAGCGCGCTCACCTCGAGGATCCAGGAGACCATTGCGGGGATGAAGGTGATCAAGGCCTACGGCGCAGAATCCAGGGAGCAGGTGCGCTTCGAGCGGGAATCGCGCTCGGCCTTTGCCGCGGCCTACGACGCGCGAAGCCGCTTCGCCTTCTTCAACGTATTCACCTTCCTCGCGATCGGCGTGGCGATGCTGACCGGCCAGGGCGTCGCAACCCTCGCGACTCACGCGGGGGCCGGGCTCTTCGCCGGACAGATCTTCGCGACGATGGGCTTTTCCGCCTGGAACCTTGGCCTTTACAACGTCTTCAAAGAGCGATTTGGCGACGGCTCCGCTGCCGTCCGGCAGCTCTTCCACGCC
>DOUU01000490.1:204-4774 GCA_003520425.1 Deltaproteobacteria bacterium | reverse complement strand
CGTGGGCCCGACGGGCGCGGGCAAGAGCACCCTCGTTGCGCTCCTGCTCCGCCTCTTCGATCCCGACCGTGGCCGGATCGAGGTGGACGGAGTGGACCTGCGCCGCTTTCGCGTCGCGAGTCTCCGCTCGCGCATCGCCATCGCACTGCAGGAGAATGTGCTCTTCGGTGCGACGGTGCGGGAGAACATCCGCTACGCCGTCCCCCAGGCGAGCGATGCGGCGGTGCGCGAGGCCGCGCGCATCGCCTGCGCCGACGAGTTCATCGCCGCCTTGCCCGAGGGCTTCGAGACACCCCTTGGCGAGCGGGGAGCCAAGCTCTCGACGGGACAGCGCCAGCGTCTGTCCATCGCCCGAGCCGTCCTCAAGGACACGCCGATCCTCGTGCTCGATGAGCCGACGGCGAGCCTCGACGCCGAAACGGAGCTTCGCGTTCTCGCGAACCTCGCGGCCTGGGGCAAAGGCCGGGTGATCTTTCTGATCACCCACCGGCTCTCCACGATCCGCCGCGCCGACCGAATCGTCGTGCTGCAAGAGGGCCGCGTGGTCGAGCAGGGCACGCACGAGGAGCTCTTGGCGCGGGGCGGGCCATTCCACCACTTGGCCAGCCTTGACACCCGGGGTGAAGCGTGAGGCGGCCCCTGGAAGAGAGCGAGCACATCAGCCATCGCGAAACGCTGCGCCTTTTCGCGCGTGCGCTGCGCTATGTCCAGCCGTTCCGCGGGCGCTTCGCAATCAAGGTGGGGATCACCGTGGCCTCGCTCCTTCCCCTGCTGCTCCTCCCGTGGCCGGTGAAGATCCTGATCGACCATGTGATCCAGGGCCGGCCGCTGGCGGACGTCGTGGCGGCCTATCCGTTCTTCGTGCGGCCGGCGGTGGCCCTGCTCGTCGGGGCCTCGCCCCTTTCCATCCTGCTCTGGACGACGGGGGCACAGCTTGCGCTTCTGCTCGCGATTGGCGCGATCGGAACCGCCTTGCGCGAGAACGATCAGGTCGAGGCCTATCTCTCCGGCGGATTCGACAACGCGACCAACAGCGAGAACGAGGCGAACGCTGGGTTTAGCTTCGTGGGGGGCCTTCTCGGTCTTCTCGACTTCCACTTCACGCTGCGCCTGACACAGGACCTGAACCACCACTATCGCTCGCGGCTCTTCGAGCGCATCCAGGCGCTCCCCATGACCGCCTTCGACGACGAGCGCATCGGGGACGCGGTCTATCGCGTCATGTATGACACGCCCGCCATCACCAACACCTGCTACCGGCTCCTTTTGACGCCGATCGCCGCGCCGCTCGGCCTGCTCTTGTCGGCCGGGGTGCTCGGGCTTGTGTTCGGCGCACACCCCTTTCTGGTCTGGTCCGCCCTGGCCTTCCTCCCGCTCTCGATCCTCGTTTCCGTTCCCTTCGCCGGGTTGGTTCGCCGCCGCGGGGAAAGGAGCCGGAAGGCCGGGGCCACCACCACGTCCACCGTCGAGGAGGGAGTGACGAACATCCTGGCCGTGCAAAGCCTCGGCGGCCATGGACGCGAGCAAAGGCGCTTCGGCCTCGACTCCTGGGAGAGCTTCTCGAAGTTCCGCTCCTACCTTCTCGTGGGGATCCTGACCTTCCTCGTGGCCCTCATCCCCGGAGTCGTGATCGGAGCGCGCGCCTACCTCTACGTCATCGACCTCGTGATCCGGGGACAGATCAGCGTCGGTGATTTCTCGCTTCTGTTCACCTATTTCGTCCAGATCGGTTTCTTCGCGGTCGAGATCGGGGCGCTGTGGATTCGTATTCAGGGCTCCGCGCCGGGTCTGCACCGCGTCTTCTTCCTGATGGACCTGCCTGGGGAAAGGGACGAAGCGGGCGTGCGGCCCCTTCCCAGGGTGAAGGAGCGCGTTGCGATCGATGCCGTCGATTTCGACTATCCCGACGGGACGCCCGCCCTGCGGAGCGTGTCCCTGGATCTGCCCGTCGGGAAGATCACGGCGCTCGTGGGGCCGGCCGGTGCCGGCAAGACGACGCTCGCGTACCTCATGCCCCGGTTCTTGGATCCCACGCGAGGCCGTGTCTTGCTCGATCGCTTGGATGTCGCCAAGGCGAGCCGGGCCTCGCTCCGGGAACAGATCGCCTTCGTGTTTCAGGAGACGGTGCTCTTCGACGACACGGTCGAGGAGAATATCCGCATGGGGCGACCGCAGGCCTCTCCGAGCGAGATCCGAAGGGCGGCGCAGATGGCGGGGGCGGACGAGTTCATCCGCCGGCTTCCCCAGGGCTATGCCACGCGCCTGGGTCGCGCAGGAGGGAAGCTCTCGGTAGGTCAGAAGCAGCGCCTCGCCATCGCCCGCGCCCTCGTGCGCGAGGCAGGGATCCTGATCCTCGACGAGCCCACGTCGGCGCTCGATCCGGAAAGCGAGCGGCGAGTGGTCGCCGCCCTGCGGGAGGCGAGTCGCTCCCGGGTCGTCCTTGTGATTGCCCACCGCCTCTCCACGGTGCGAGCGGCGGACCAGATCGCCTTCCTCGAGGGGGGCCGCATCGTCGAGCGCGGCAGCCACGAGGAGCTCATGGCTCGCGCCGGCGGGGCGTACCGGCGCTTTGTCGAGCTCGAAACGCGCGGGGCCGCGTAGGAGGAGGCCGCGATCTCGCACAAGTGGCCGGCCCCGCGGCGGACGGGGCCGGCCTTTAAGGCCGGCGTTTGGGGGATTGTACCGGCCGTATTTGTGGGTCCGATCTCAGGGAAAGGTTTCGGACGGGCGGGAGGTGCGCTCAGTGACTTGTCTCACGGCACGCGTTGCGCGGATCCCGAAGGGGAGTGACCGGCGTTACCGGCGCGAAAGCGCCCATAGCAGAGGACGGCTTGCCCGGACGCCTCGGCGGGGCTCTAGGCGCCGCTAATCGCTTCGAGCTCTCGCTGCCGCGTCTCGGGGAGGAGGACGACGAGAAGTCCGCTCGCCACAAGAGAGAGGGAGAGGAGCGTCGTCATGCGTGCGACGTTGCCCGGCGCCTGCGTGCCGAGGGCCAAGAGCCCAAGGCCGCTCGCCGCCCCGAGGGTCTCGCACAAGGCATTCACGCCCGAGGCCGTACCGCGCTTGGCGGTGGGGAAGAGCTCGCTCGCGAAGGCGCGCTGCACGGTGTTGCTCGCGCTCACGCAGAAGACAAAGGCGATCCAGGACGGCGCAAGGCTCCATCCCGGACCGTTGTAGAAGACGGCGGCGAAGACCGGGAACGCACCCATCGTCACGGCGCCGATGAGGCGCCGCCCGAACCGATCTCCCATCCTGCCCGCCACGATATTGCCGATGATTCCGATCCCGCCGCCCACAAACACCATCACGGAGTATTGCCAGGGCGCCCAGCCGTGCACGGTGCGCGTGAAGAAGCTCGTGAACTGGAAGACCGAGACCGCGCCGGCGGTGGAAAGGAACGCAACTCCTGCCACGATCGCAAGGCGCCGCGGATGCTCGCGCGCGAGGTGGACGGCGGTGGCGAGCGCGGCCGTCAAGCTCGTGCCCCGACGGCGCGCAGGCAAAGCGCCTTCGCCCCGCCGCGCGGCCTCCATCCGCTCAAAGCGTGCCGTCTCCCGGACTCCCCGCCGAAAGCGAGGGAGCAAAAGGAGCGGGATGACACCGACCCCGTAGAGCGTGCGCCAGCCGAAGGGGAGGACGTCGACTGCGGCAAACAGGGCTGCACCGAAGCCGATGCCGCACGAGCCGAGCGCACCCAGCATCCCGATCGCCCAGCCGCGGTGCTGTGCCGGCACCTCCTCGGTGAGGATCACGAAGGCCACCGCCGTGCCGGCGGTCATGAAGGCGCGGGTCGCCATCTGAAGGGCCACGAACTGAAAGGGCGTCCGGGAAAACGCCGTGAGAAGCGTGCCGACGCTGCTTGCCACGAGGGACACGAGGAACAGGCGCCGCCGACCGATCCGGTCGGCAAAGGCCGCGATGCCAAGGGCGGGCAGGGCCCCGAGGCGGATCATCATGAGGTCGGTGCCGAACTGCGACTCTGGAATCCCGAGGCTCGCCGTGATGTGCGCCCAGGCCGAAGTCAGCATCGAAAAGTCGTACTGCTCGAAGTAGAGCGCCAGCGACACAAGCCCGAGGGTGCGCAGCTCGGCGGGCTCGAGATCCGGCACCGGGCCGAGGAAAGGTGGAATCCAAGGCGGGCGACGTCTTCGCGTCGCGGGGAGCGCGCCCTCGAGCGCCTCCACTAAAGGCCGACCGCGTATCGCGCTCGCGCTTCCTCGGGTGAGAGCATCGCGGCCTTGGCAAGAGCCGTGAGCCGGGCGGCGTCTTCCAGGTCCGCACGCTCCACCCGCACTTGGAGAGCGCGCGCACACGCGAAGGCGTCGGTCGAGGTGTCGACCATTCGCACCTTGGTCCGGCCCGTCGTGGGGTCCATCAGCGCGTCGAACGGGATCGGCACGATCCGGCCCCCCTGCCGCGTGATGAGCACACTCGTTCCACCCGCAAGGAGCGTGCGCACGGCCCCCACACCGAGGTCCCGCGTGTAGTCCCGATCGAAGGCGAGCGGCTGGCCGCAGCGCAGCTCGTAGCCCACATCCTTGTCGCCGATCTGCACCTTCACTCCCCGCGC
>DOUU01000490.1:0-135 GCA_003520425.1 Deltaproteobacteria bacterium | reverse complement strand
CCCGCCGATAGCCGCTTCACAATCGAGCCCTCGAGAATGCGCACCACGTCGCCAAGCCGGATGGGTCCGGGAGGAAACTCCTCGGGGACGAGCGTCACGGTCGCCCCCGCCGCTTTGCCCGCCCCGAGCGCCAAG
>DOUU01000494.1 GCA_003520425.1 Deltaproteobacteria bacterium | reverse complement strand
CTCGCCTTCAACGGGCGGCGACCCGGGTGAAGCTTGGGTCGCCGCCCGTTGAAGGCGAGAGCGATCGCATTGTCGTTGCGTCGAACCTGAAGTGTGAAGATCTCATCGCCAAACACCTGGCGGAGTCTCAGAAGGTGTGCCCCGCGGCTACAGGGGTCACCGCAGAGATTGATGACGAATATCCCGCCCGGCCTCAGGCACCGGCGGGCATTGGCATAGAATTCCAGGCAATCGAGTTGCGGAGCGATGCCGCGTCGATCACAGGCATCGGAGAGGATCACGTCCTTGCACGGTGAGGCCTGTGCCACATAGGCCGCCGCATCGCTGTGCACGACGCGGAAGCGCACGTCATCCGCTGGAACCGAGAATTCCTCACGCAAAGCAATGACGTCGCCGCTGATCTCGACAGCTGTCATGACACTTCCGGGAAGTCGTCGATGACAGAACTTGGCAAGCGACCCGCCGCCTAAGCCCAGGAGCAGAATGCGAGCAGGCGAGGGCTTGAACAGCAGGAACGACATCATCTTGCGGGTATAGGCGAGCGTTAAGCGGTCCGGATCATCCGCTCGCATCGCGCTTTGAACCGCGTCCAGGTCAAACTGCAAGAAGCGCTCCGGGCCAGTATCGAGCACGAATGGCTTGTCGTAAGCGCCTGCGCAAACTCGCATCCAGAGTGAGAACCTGTCTATGTCGGGCGGCTCGAAGAAGCGAAGCGTGCTACTGTCTTCCGCGAAGGGGCTTTCGAGTACGAGGCTGGGGCGCATTGTCTTATCTCACCCGCGATCGCCGCTTGCGCCTGTCCCGGCGTTGCTTGAAATCGCGGCCAAGATACCGCGCAGAATCTGCGTCGGACTGGGCGGGCAGCCTGGGATCGCGACATCCACGGGGATGACGTTCGAGATGCGGCCACAGCTCGCATAGCTCTCCCCGAAGATCCCGCCGGTGCACCCGCAGTCACCCACCGCGACCACGAGCTTGGGATCCGGTGTTGCGGCGTAGGTGCGCCTCAGCGCCACCTCCATATGCCTTGAGACCGGGCCGGTGACGAGCAGGAGATCCGCATGGCGTGGGCTTGCGACGAAGCGGATGCCGAGTCCCTCGATGTTGTAGAGCGGATTGTTGAGCGCATGGATCTCGAGTTCGCACCCGTTGCAGGATCCTGCATCGATCTGGCGGATGCAGAGCGCCCGACCAAGCACGGCGCGGATTTGCGCCTGCAGGCTCTCTTGAAGGCGCAGGGAGTCGTCGGCTTGTGGAGCGCGCTCCGTGGCGATTCCGACCGAGGCGATCTGGCGCAGGGTTTTGAGCATGATGGGGCTACAGGTCGTGTCCGCTGTAGGAGAGGTTGAAGGACTTGTTGATGAGGGGAAAGTCGGGAACGATGTTGCCGATGATCGCGTGCTCGAGCACCGGCCAGTTCTGCCAAGAGGGATCGTGCGGGTGACAGCGGCGAATCGTCCCCGCGGGGCCGGCTTCGAGTGCGACCAGCACCGGCCCCCGCCAGCCTTCGACGAGGCCGATACCCAGCATCTCATCACGCGGGGCGGAAATAGGGGCGACGTAGGGTCCCGGTGGCAGCACGGCAAGGATGTGCTCGATGAGGCGACAGGACTCCTTCAGCTCATCGAAGCGAACCGACACGCGTGCCGCGACATCCCCTTCGCGGCTTCCGGCCTTCTCGACCGAGAACTCCCCATAGGGCTCGCACGGCTGATCGACCCGCAGGTCGTAAGCCTGCCCGCTCGCACGACCGGCAAGCCCGGTGAGCCCCAGACGCGCGGCGAGTTCGGGCACGACAGCACCGGCGCCGTTGAATCGGTCGCGCACCCCCTCATGCTCGTCGTAGACGGTTCGCAGCGTTGCCGTCTCAGCCGCGATGCCGCGCACGCACTGGATGAGATCGTCGGGCCCGCTCAAGTCGATCGCGGTCCCGCCCGGCACGATCGCATCCATGAGATAGCGGGCCCCGAGCGCTTTCTGAGTCGCGCGCAGGAGCTTTTCCTTCAGTCGGGAGAACTGCGCAAGACCAAACGCAAAGCCGGCATCGTTTCCGAGCGCTCCCAGGTCGCCCAGATGGTTCGCGCAGCGCTCGAGCTCCAGGCACAACGCGCGGAGCCACGCCGCACGGGGCGGGATCTTCGTGCTCGTCATGCCCTCGAGTGCCTGGCAGTACGCCCAGGAGTAGGCGACCGCCGAGTCGCCCGACACGCGCGCCGCCAGACGATGGCCGTCGAGGATCGACAGCTCCGTGAAGCGTCGCTCGATCCCCTTGTGGACGTACCCGAGCCGCTCCTCGAGCCTCAAGACCTTCTCACCGACCACGGAGAATCGAAAGTGCCCGGGCTCGATGGTCCCCGCGTGCACGGGACCTACGGGGATCTCGTGAACGCCCTCCCCATCCACCCGCACGAACTCGTAGGTTTCGGGCTGCAGGGGACGATCCGTAGGCGGGCGCGGGGGATCGATCAGCGGGCGATAGGAGGACGGCCATGCGACGTGCCGCAGCCAGGGACGCGTGTCCGGATCACTCGAGCGCAGCCCGGACAAGTCTGCGATCGCTCGTTGCAGGCGCGCTGCGGCGACAAACAAGTCGTCGAGTCCCGGATACGGCGCGTCTGGGTCGCGCAGCTCCAGATTGAGGAGCAGTCCATCGTGCTCGACGAGGAAAGCGGCATGGATTGTCGGCGGCGTGCGCCCGTCGCGCTGCGCCCAGAGCGTCACGAGACGGGCCCCGGCAGCGGCCAGATCCTCCGCGGCCACGCGCCACTCGCCCGGTTGTACGGACAGGGAGTGCATCCCCGGCGCGCCGGGCTGCACGCGGCTGCGCGCGAAGTAACTCCGTAGCGGCACGTCACCCGCCCCCGATGAGACGCGCGGCCGCGCGATACCAGTCGGCCAGATACGGCGGGACATACAGACCGAGGATGAGTACCAGGGCCAGATGCGTGAATACCGGCAGCAGCGCGGGCGGATGCGGGAGGCGACCGGCACGGGTCTCACCGAACACCATCGGCTGCACGCGGCCAAAGATCGCGGCGAAGGCGACCCCGAGCGCCGCGAGGAGAATCGGGGTCGCCCAGGGCTGCTCGCGCATGGCGGTGGTCAAGATCAGAAACTCGCTGGCAAATACGCCGAAGGGTGGCATGCCGAGGATGGCGAGCGATCCCATCATGAGGCCCCAACCGATGGTCGGAGAGAGCGTCATGAGGCCGCGGATGTTGTCGATGAGCTGGGAGCCTGCCTTCTGCGTCGCGTGCCCGACGGCGAAGAAGATCGCGGATTTCGTGAGCGAGTGCACCGTCATGTGAAGCAGGGCCGCGAAGTTTGCGACCGCTCCGCCCATCCCGAAGGCGAAGGTGATGATCCCCATGTGCTCGATGGAGGAGTAGGCAAAGAGGCGCTTCACGTCACGCTGGCGCCAAAGCAAGAAGGCTGCCAGCACGACCGAGAGCAGTCCGAAGCCCATCAGCATCTTCGCGGGGAGCTGCGAGTGCAGGGATCCCTCAACCAGCACTTTGCAGCGCACGACAGCGTATATGGCGACGTTGAGCAGGAGCCCCGACAGCACAGCCGAAATCGGCGTCGGGCCCTCCGCGTGCGCATCGGGCAGCCAGTTGTGAAGCGGGGCAAGACCTACCTTGGTGCCGTAGCCAACGAGCAGAAAGACGAAGGCGAGACCTAAGACCACTGGCTCAAGATGTCCCTTGATGCCGTTCAGGTGCGTCCACAAGAGCGCGCTCACCCCCTCGGCACCGAGGAAGCGCTCCGCTGCGAAGTACAGCAGTATCGTGCCAAACAGGGCCTGCGCGATGCCAACGCCACAGAGGATGAAATACTTCCAGCCCGCCTCAAGGCTCGCTGCTGTTCGATAGAGCGTCACGAGCAGAACGGTCGACAGCGTCGCCGCTTCCATGGCCACCCACAGGAGCCCCATGTTGTTGGTCGTGAGCGCGAGCAGCATCGTCGACATGAAGAGCTGATACATGCTGTGATACAGGCGCAGGCGCGGCGCACTCACGCGTCCGTGGTTCATCTCCACGCGCATGTACGGGCGCGAGAAGAGCGAGGTCGTAAGCCCCACGAATGCCGTCAGCGTCACGAGGAACACGTTGAACGGATCGATGAAGAACTGCTCGTGCGCGACGAGCAGGTTGCCCTCACCGATCACGCGCGCGGTGAGTGCGCAGGCGGCGAGGAACGTGGCGAGGCTCATGACGACGTTGAGCTCGGGCGCCCAGCGCCGCGCGCCCCAGATGCCCAGGAGCACCGCACCGACCGCGGGCGTTGCCAGGAGCAGGAGGAGTTCCACGCTAGCTGTCCTCCACGATGGAGTCCGCTTGCGCGACGGTCGCGCCTTCCTTGAGCGATTCCAGATGGTGGAGGTCGAGGCTGTCGAACTGCTCGCGGATCTGAAAGAAGAAGATGCCGAGCACGATCACGGCGACGAGCACATCGAGTGCCACGCCGAATTCGACGATCATCGGCATGCCATAAGTTGCGCTCATGGCGCCGAAGAAGAGCCCGTTCTCCATGGAGAGGAAGCCGACGACCTGTGACATGGCCTTACGCCGCGTGATCATCGTGATGAACGACAGGAGCACGACGGCGATGGCAATCCCGATCGAGCTGCGCGTGGCTGTGCTTGCAAGCGCCGAGATGGGTTGGGCCAGGCCGAAGGCGAACACGACAACGAGGAGCCCCACCAGCATCGTGCCGGAGATGTTAAGGAGCGGCTCGGTGTCCCAGTAGACCTCGAGGCGACGGATGAGGCGGTGCAGCATCCAGGGGAGAAACGTCACCTTGAGGGCGAGGGTGAGCACGGCGGAGAGGTACAGATGACGCTGACCGGTGCGCCAGGCCAGAAGGAGCGTTGCGACGAGAAGGAGCGTTCCCTGGAATGCGAGGAGATTGACGAGATTGACGATGCGGCGCTGTGTGAGCATGGCAAAGGACACGAGCAGCAGCAGCGCGGCACAGAGATTGAGCAGTTGCAGGTCAAAGGGCAGGCCGGTCATCGCGGTCAGGCTCCGAGCAGGAGATGCACCAGGAGGCCGAGCACGGCAAAGAGGAATGCCGTGGCGAGAAACTCAGGTGCCCGAAAGACCCGTAGCTTCGCCGAGACTGTCTCAACGAGCGCCAGTCCCGCTCCAACGATGAGGAGCTTTCCCGCAAGGAGCGGGATGGAGGCGAGGAGTGTCAGCGGCGTGCCTTCGCTCGTGGAGATGCCCCAGGGTACGAAGAGCGCAAAGCCAATGCAGGCGTAGTTGAAGAGCTTCAAGGCCGCGGCCCACTCCATGAGCGCGAGGTGCCGCGCCGAGTACTCAAGCAGCATCGCCTCGTGGATCATCGTAAGTTCAAGGTGCGTCGAGGGGTTGTCGATCGGGATGCGCGCGTTCTCCGCAAGCAGCACGAGGGTGAACGCGATGGCGCTGAACGCAAGGCTCGGATAGAGCGCGAGGTGCTGCGTGGCGAGATTCTCGGTGATGGCCGGCAGTGCGGTGGTTGCCGAGATGATCGAGGCGACGAAGATGACGATGAGGAGCGCGGGCTCGGCCAGGAACCCCACCATCATCTCCCGGCGCGCGCCGAGCGTACCGAACGCCGTGCCGATGTCCATGGCTGCGAGGGACTGGAAGACGCGGGCGGTCGCGAGAAGCCCGACGAGCGCAATGGCATCGGCGGCGGTGGTGAACGGCAGCGCCGTGCCCATCGAAGGAATGATGGCAGCCGCAAGGACCATCGCGCTGAACACGATGTAGGGTGCGATGCGAAAGAGGCCGGATGCCCGCTCGGCGATCACGGCATCCTTGTGGAAGAGCTTGCGGATGCCGCGATAGGGCAGCCACAGGCTCGGGGCGCGGCGGTTCTGCAGCCACGCACGGCACTGGTTGATCCACCCCACAAAGAGGGGCGCAACCGCAAGGGCAGCGATGATCTCGAGTACCTGCGTGATGAGATCGAGCGTTCTCATAGCACCAGGGCGAGCAGCGCCACGAGCGTGACGAAACTGTACAGCAGGTAGGTCGCGATGCGCCCCTGCTGCACGATGGCGAACGCGTCGGCCACACGCTCGACCAGCGCACCGAGTGGCACATAGAGACCCTGCCAGATTCGATCCGCAAGGCTCACACGGTAGCGGGGAGCGCGGTCGAACGGCGAGGGCAGTTCACGCTGCATCGCGAAGAAGGCACCGAAGATGTGGCGGATCGGCTGTCCGAAGCCCTCGGCGGTGTCCTGCATGCGGGCATTGAGACTGCCGAACCCGCAATCCCAGGGCGCTGCGCGGCGTACGCGCTGGTGATAGAAGAGCCGCACCGTAAGGATCGTGAGCGTGACAATCGTGGCGATCGCGATGAAGAAGAGCACCGGTGAATAGGACGCTTGGCGCTGCGGCAGCGGCACGAGCAGCCACCACGGCGCATGCCCATCGGGTAGCGTCGCACCGCTCAGCTGCGTCACGACAGCGCGCAGGGCGCCGATCACGTATGTGGGTGCAAGTCCTAAGGCAAAGCAGCCGAGCGCGA
>DOUU01000173.1:14190-14351 GCA_003520425.1 Deltaproteobacteria bacterium | reverse complement strand
ATCGAGAAGGACGCGGCGCTCGAGAGGCGCTTCCAGCCGCTCCACGTGGACGAGCCCTCCGCGGCGGTCGCCGTGACGATGCTCCGGGGGGTAAAGGAGAAGTTCGAGCAGCACCATGGCGTGCGCGTGCTCGACCGGGCGATCGAGGCCGCGTGCACGCT
>DOUU01000173.1:0-14065 GCA_003520425.1 Deltaproteobacteria bacterium | reverse complement strand
AGACCGAGCGAAGGCGAGCCGAGCTCCACGCCCGCTGGTCCCGGGAGCTTGAGGCGGTGCAGGCAATCCGCGCGCTCCAAAAGGAGCTGGCCGAGGCCAAGGCGCGGAGCGAGGGGCGCGGGCCGGGCGGAGCGGGCGCGGGCGAGTCCGCGCAGCCCCTGCGCACGCCCCCCGAGCTGCGCGAGGCCATCGAGAAAGCGACCCTTGAGCTCGAAGCCATGCAGGGCGAAACGCCCCTCGTCGAGCTCCACGTCGGGCCGAAGGTGATCGGTCAGGTGGTCTCGGATTGGACCGGGATCCCGGCCGGGAAGATGATGCGCGACGAGCTCGCGCAGGTCCTTTCGCTCGAAGACCGACTCCGCGAACGAGTGGTCGGTCAGGACCAGGCGATCGAAGCGATCGCACGCAAGATCCGAGCCTCCAAGGCTGGTCTTCAGGCGCCGAGCCAACCGATCGGGGTCTTCCTGCTGGTCGGTCCTTCCGGCGTGGGCAAGAGGNNCTGTTCGGGGGCGAGCGCTTCATGGTCACCGTCAACATGACGGAGTTCATGGAGAAGCACTCCATCTCGAAGCTCATCGGGTCCCCGCCGGGCTACGTGGGCTACGGCGAGGGCGGGGTCCTCACCGAGGCGGTGCGCCATCGGCCCTACTCCGTCGTGCTGCTGGACGAGATCGAGAAGGCAGATCCGGAGGTGATGAATCTTTTCTACCAGGTCTTCGACAAGGGCATGCTGGCCGACGGGGAGGGCCGGATCGTCGATTTCAAGAATACCGTGATCATGATGGGCTCGAACCTTGCGAGCGATCTCATCATGAAGGCCTTCGAGTCCGACGAGCCGCCTTCGAGCGAGCAGCTCGTCGAGCTGATCCGGCCGACGCTGCAGAAGTGGCTCAAGCCGGCGCTGCTCGGCCGGATGACGATCATTCCGTTCTCTCCGCTGGGACCGGAGGTGATGCGTCTCATCGCAGACATGAAGCTCCGGCGCGTGGGCAAGCGACTCGAGGAGAGCCACGGTATCGCCTTCGAGGTGTCGCCCGCGGCGCGCGACGCCCTGGCACGGCGCTGCACCGATTCGGAGAGCGGCGCCCGCAACATCGACCACTTGATCGATCAGACCATCCTGCCGCAGATCAGCCTCAAGCTCCTGGAAAGGATGGCGGCAGGCGAGATGCCCAAGCGTGTCGAGCTCGGGGCGACCGACGAAGGTGAATTTCGGTTCGAGTTTGCGACCGACTGATCGCGAATCCCGAGGCTGCCGGGAAGCAGGTCAAGATGGCGATCTTCCGACATGCCAGCGAGAGCCGATTCGAGTTTGGCGTAGGCCAGCTCAAGAACAACGAGCTTCGGATCCTGCGCTTTCGCGGTACAGAGGGAATTTCGCAGCTCTACCACTTCGACCTCGAGCTCGTGTCCGACGACGCCAGCGTCGACTTCAAGGCCGTGATCGGGCAGGAGGCGACGCTGCTGATCGGCGCCGAAAACAATGACCGCTACGTGAACGGCATCATCTGCCGTTTCGAGCAGGGCCCTGTCGGCAAGCGTTTCACCCGCTACTACGCGGAGCTCGTGCCCCGTCAGTGGCTGCTCTTGCAGCGCGTGAACACCCGAATTTTTCAGAACAAGTCGGTCCTCGAGATCGTCGAGCAGGTGATGACGGACGCGGGCCTTCCGAGCGATTCCTGGCGCAAGGTGAATCTCGGGAGCTACAAGCCGCGCGAGTACTGCGTGCAGTACGGCGAAAGTGACTGGGCGTTCATCTCGAGGCTGCTGGAGGAGGAAGGCATCTTCTACTTCTTCGCGCACGAGCAGGGCGACCATGCCCTCCTGCTCGGCGACAAAGCGGCGGCGCACGTGCCGATCGACGGCGACGCCAAGATCCCCTTCCGCGACGCGGCGGGAATGGACGTCACGAGCGACCATGTCCGCAACTTCCGCCGGGGAGAGGTAGTGCGACCGGGCGCGGTGCTGCTGCGCAATTTCTCGTTCAAGATGCCGAAGGCGAACCTCGACGCCAAGCAAAAGGCGCAGGAGTTCGAAGAGCTCGAGGTCTATGAGTACGATCAGGGGGCCTTTGCCACCGCCGATCTCGGGAAGCAGTGGGCGCGGGTGCGGCTCGAGGAGCAGCAGGCACCGCGTCAGACGGCGAGTGGTTCAAGCACCGTCGAGCGTTTGACTCCGGGCTACCGCTTCACCCTGGACGAGCATTCCCGCTCGGACTTCAACGTCGAGTATCTCCTCACCGAGGTGCGCCACGAGGGCTACGAGCCCGAGAACCTCGAGCAGTACGCGGGCGAACGGGCGAAGGCGGGTGAGGAGGAGTACGCCAACGAGTTCCGATGCATTCCCTACGACGTTCCCTTTCGCCCGCCGCGTGTGACACCGCGGCCGTACATTCGCGGCACCCAGACCGCCACCGTGGTCGGACCCGCCGGCTCGGAGATCTATACCGACGAGTACGCGCGCGTGAAGCTTCACTTCCACTGGGATCGCTACGGAGCGCTGGATGAGCAGAGCTCGTGCTGGGTCCGCGTGAGCCAGCAGGTCGCGGGGGGAGGCTTCGGCTTCCTCGCCCTGCCCCGCGTGGGCCACGAGGTCGTGGTGGCGTTCCTCGAAGGAGATCCCGACCAGCCCCTCATCGTGGGCCGGGTCTACAACCAAGACAACATGCCCCCGTATGAGCTGCCGACGCACAAGACGCAGACCGTCATCAAGACCAACAGCTACGACCGAAGCGGATTCAATGAGATCCGCTTCGAAGACAAGGGCGGAGAGGAGCAGCTCTTCTTGTTCGCGGAGCGCAACATGGACATGCGCGTCCAGGCGAATCGCTACGAGAGTGTCGGGAAGGAATACCACCGCACGGTCGAGCAGAATGAATATGCCTTCATCAAGAACGAGCGGAACACCAAGGTCGGGGTCGACGACAAGACCGCGATCGGCGGCGATCAGCACCTCGAGGTGTTCGGCAAACGTGCCACACAAATCGATGGGAGCGATTCGCTCACGGTGGTGGGAGACCGGATCGAGCAGTTCACCAACCATTCCGAGTCGACGGCCGGAACTCTGTACGTGAAAGGAATGGAGGTCGTGATCGAGTCCATGATCGGACTCACGCTCAAGACGGGCGGCAACTCCGTCGTCATCGACCCCGCCGGAGTCTCTCTCACGGCCGGCATGGTCATGGTCAACGGCCTCACCCTCATCAACTCGGGCCCGGGGTCCCCGGCCGGGGAAGGCTCCGCAGAAACCCCCGTCACCCCCCTCGCTCCGAGTGAGGCCGAGCCCGCCGACGACGCCGACCCCGGGAAGATGGCGGAGGCGAAGGCGTACCAGCAGCAGACGGGCACCGGCAAGTACGGCAAGCGCAGCCTCACGCCCTTTCAGTCGACCCCCGAGAGCCAGAAGGATCCGAAAAAGACATGGATCGAGATCGAGCTCGTGGACGAGGAGGGCAAGCCCGTCCCCGGCGAGGGCTACGAGGTGACGCTCCCCGACGGTACGCAGATCGCGCGGGGCTCCCTCGACCACAAGGGGGTTGCGCGAATCGAGGGGATCGATCCAGGCAGCTGCAAGATCACGTTCCCGCGCCTCGACAAAGACGCATGGGAACGAACGTAAGCGAGTCGGGAGACGGCATGCCCATCCACACGGTCGGCAAAGGCGAGTCCGCCACCAGCATCGCCGCGGACAACGGCTTCTTCGTGGACACGGTGTGGAATCACGCGCGAAACACCGCGCTGCGGGAGAAGCGCAAGACCCCGCACCAGCTTTTCGAGGGCGACGAGATCTTCATCCCCGACAAGGAGCTCAAGCAAGAAGATGGCGCGACCGGCTCCCGCCACCGCTTCAAGGTGAAGGGGGTGCCCGCAAAGTTCCGGCTGCAGCTCCTGGCGCTCGGCGAGCCGCGGGCGAACGAGGACTACGTGCTGAACATCGACGGCCAGCTCACCCGCGGCAAGACCGACGCCCAGGGCTGGATCAAGCAGTCCATTCCGCCTGGAGCGCGCAGCGGCACGCTCACGCTGCAGGGCGGGAAGGAACAGATCCCGATCCAGATCGGGGACCTCGATCCCATCGAGGAGGTCTCCGGCGTGCAGCAGCGGCTCACGAACCTGGGCTTTCCTGCCGGCAACAGCGGCGAGCTCGACGATTCGACGAAAGCGGCGCTCCGGCAGTTTCAGGAAGCGCAAGGCCTTCAGACCACCGGAGAAGCGGACGCCGCCACCCGGGCGAAGCTCAAGCAAATCCACGACTAGGGAGCGCGATCATGGGAATCACAGATACGCTGGACAGTGTGAGTGGAGCCCTTGCGGGCGCCGAGAAGCCCGCCGCTCCGCCGCCGGCCACCCTCTGCTTTTTCAAAGGGACGCCGATCGGTCTCGCGGAAGGCGCGAGCTCGCAGGCCGCGCAGCCGCACGACGGCAATGTACGGGACACGGCGTACCCGACGGAGTTCATCCACCTGGGCTACGTCCATCCCGACTACTCGAACCGCTACGAAGGTCATGTCAAAGACGACTTGGCGTATGACGCCTCCAAGGAGACGGCGCTTCACGGCGCGATGCAGCGGGCCGCGCTCCAGCGTGAGGCCCTGCTGCTGGCCGGCTTTGTGGCCGCACTCCAGGAGACCCTCGACGAGCGCCAGAAGGGCAAGGGCAAGACCGGGGTGGGGGCGATCGTCGGCGCCGCGGCCGACATTCTGGGCGGCCAGGGGGGCAAGCAAACCGAGCCCACCCCCGGCGACTGCAACCCCTTCGGCCAGGCGATCCAGCAGGCCGCCGACAAGGTGAAAGGTCCCAAGGTCTCCTACAAGGACATGCACCAGGCGGGCATCGACCTGCGCCAAGCGCGGCTCGACTACGCCCAGTACTTGAAGAAGCTCAACGACGGTCCGCCGAAGGACCAGGGACCGGCGGGCCTGCTCTCGGGGGTCTCGGCGGTCGCGGGGTCGCTGCCGGGCGGCCTCGGCCAGGCGGTCACGATCGTGCAGGGCATCGCCTTCAAACCCTTCGATGTGTACCTCGGCATCTTTACGGGGATCGCCGGGGCGCTCGAGCCCAAGGTGATGGCGGCCTGCCATCGGCTCTCGATCGACGCGATCCAGAAACGCTGGACTCCCCTGTTTGCGCCCTGGTACCAGGCCCCTCCCGGTGGAGGGGATTCCGGCGCGCCCTCCCTCGCGACCAACACGGGCGTGAGCCCTCTCGACTCAGCCACGCACAGCGCCGACGGAGCGTACAAGGATGTGCGCGACTTCCTGGCCGATACGCGGGGCCCCGCGCGCCAAACCGAGGGCTATCTCAACCAGGCGTTCGTGATCGAGCCAGCGCCCGAGCCCAAGAAGGGGGAGCCGAAGAAGCCCGCCAAGTTTCTCGCGGACCTCATCACCACGTCGTTCTGCAAGGCGCTCGGCGTGGACCCTCTGCCCGGAATTCTCGACACCCTGATCTCGGAGATCTGTGCGATCGACGCCGAGTTCCTGCTCGCGATGTACCAGGCGCTCCTCAAGCGCGACCCGTCGCAGCCGATCGACGTCGAAGAGCTCAAGGTATCCGCGAGAAAGCGACTGCTCGACAAGCTCGTGAATCTCCTGGTCTCGCAAGTGAGCTTCCTGCAGCAGGTGCGCGAGTTCGCGTTCGCCCCGAAGATGAACGACCAAAAGGTGGTGAATCTGAGCCCCGGCAATTTCGAGGACCGGGGCGAGAACCTGCTGAACGAGCAGTTCGGCAAGTACCTCGATCCCGCGCTCGATTTCGCGATGTCGGACGTGTGGAAGAAGCTGGAAGGCGGGCGCAAGCAAGCCTACGAGCAGAGCAGCATGACCATGGAGATCTACCTCGGCATGTTGCCGTGGATGCTCGCCCTGCTCTTCCGGGACACGTTCTTCCCGGTCTGGGATCTTCTCGTCGACAAGGGCATGGGTTTCGTGAATGACAAGCTCGGGGGCGTCTTCCACTCGATGGACGCCTTCCGCCAGAGCGCGCAGGACGGAGTCGACACCGCGCGCGACGCGCTCACCAAGGCCGACAAGCTCTCCGATGCGATGAAGGACGTGAACGTGAGCACCGACCCGAGCACGATCGCGGAGACCCAGCGGAAATTCTCGGACGCCGCCAACGCGAAGGCCGAGCGGAAAAAGGTCTCTCAGGCGCCGGACATGTACAAGACCTTCCCGACGAAGGGGCGCTCCACCGAGGGCGAGGGCGCGGCCATCGGGAAGTCCGAGTGCGACCAGGTAAAGACCAACGAGAAGTGGTCGAAGGCGCTCCCCGGCGATGGGGAATATGATCAAGCCCCCCAGGCGTAGACGAGGGAAGGGGCCTTCCATCCCTCTTCACGAGCGCGCCCGGGAACTCGCGGTGCGAATCGCACGCGCGCACGTCATGTGGGTCGGGAGCGCGGCTCCGGCGCAACGCGCTAAGTGCCCCCTCCCGGCCCTCGGGTTTCAATCCGCGTGGCCAGCGCTTCGTCCGGCGGAATTTCGATGCGCTTGTGCGATTTTGTTTGACACCTCCTTCGGAGCCGGCGTATCCCATGCAGCATTCAGGAGAAGGTCCAACGACCTGGGGAGCCATCCTGGAAGCGTTGACCCTGAGTGGTTCAGGGCGAACGCGCGGGGATACCGCAACTCCGATGCCGTGAGAAGCGCGGGAAGTCGCTCCTCTCAAGATACAAGGTAAGGTCTCATGCCGAACCCGATTTATGTCTGGTTCACGGGAGCTACGCAGGGTGTCATCTCGGGCCACGGCTCGTGGCCCGGCGAGGATGACCAGAAGGGTCGCGAAAACTCGTGCCTGGTGCAGATGTTCGGGAACGAGATCATGATCCCTTATGACGCAGCGACGGGCCAGACGAGCGGACGCCGCATTCACAAACCCATCACGATTACGAAGCGCATCGACCAGGCCTCCCCGAAGCTCTTGCAAGCGCTGAGCACAGGAGAGACGCTCACAGACGTGAAGTTCGAGTTCTACCGTGTGAACCCGATGGGCGGACAGGAAAAGTACTACACCATTGAGCTCACGAACGCCAAAATCGTGAACATGAAGCAGTGGTTCCCGATCACCGCCGACCAAACCAAAGCCAGCTATTCGCACCTCGAAGACGTCTCGCTCACCTACCAGAAGATCACTTGGACTTGGGTGAAGAGCGGGCTCACCAGCCAGGACGACTGGCAAGCGGGCTAGGACCAAGCTTCTTGCCGGGGCGCGGCTGCCGGGTGGGAAGCGCGCCGGGGCTCTTTGGTCATCTGTCACAGGCGCCTCCCTACACGTCCGGGCACCGACCCGTGTCGGCGAAGGCCCTTAAAGCCGCCCTGCGCTTTCCGATCCGAAGCGGGGACGCAGCAGCCCCCGAAGCTTGAGGGATCCGAGCGGCAGCGGCTGTGGCCGTGCCGTCCGAAAACGCTTGCGACGGGAGTGGCGGAAGGGCTGTCCCGGTGCGATAAGGTTCGGCGAGACACCGCGGAGTGGTGAGAAAATGGCCGAGGATCCGAGCATCACGCTCGACCGCCTGCTCAAGCTTCGGCGCGCGACCCGCGCCCTCGCCGATTTCCTGGAGAGCGAGCTTCGCGGGTATCTCGACACGGTGGCGCCTCTTCTACGCCCGAAGCGCCTGCTCGGGAATCTCATCCAAGGCGAGAGCACGGAGTCCTACTACGAGGCCGAGCGTGCGTTTCAGGAGCTCCAGCAGCTCTGGGCCAAGGTGAGCGAGAGGCCCTTCCGCCTCCGCGGGCACCTCACGAGCCCGGTGCCCGCGATCCGCGTGAAGCTCGAGCTCTCCCGCTGGGAGGAGCTCTGGACCGCGCCCTCGGGCGGCAGGAAGCTTTGGGTGAGTTCGCCCCTCACCTGGGTGCTGAGCTACCCCGGTGCATGTCGTTTCGAGAGCCTCCACAAGATGCTGGCCGGCGAGGAGCAGCGGAACGAAGCCGAAATCCACCAGTTCGTCTTGAACGCGTGCATTCTTCACCTCTTGCTCGAGCGCACGCCTGGCATCCCAAAGCTCTTTTCCGGTCTGCGTTACGCAGTCGAGGTTCGGCGCGTCGCCCCGCTCGGCGAGCTCCCGGTCGTGGTCGTGCGCTCGGCGATCCCCTCGGTTCGGCCCTCGGCGCAGGTGATGATCGACGCCGCCGAGCTCGCCGGTCTCGGGACTTTCGAGGAGGTGCTCGACGTCGGCGCGGCGCGCGCCCTCGAGGATCCCCTTCGCACTCGGGTCGAGCAGCTCCTCGCCCAGCACGCAGCCGCCTAGACGACTAAAGGCGCAGCGAGAAGCGGAGCAGCACGTTCACCGGTCGCCCGGCGATCGTGATATCGGGTCCCACCCGCACTGCGACGTCGGTGGCGGTCGCGTCCTTCGGGTTTGGCTTCATCACGACACCCACGCGCTCGGGACCGAGCGGCGCCTCCGGCGTCGAGAGGAAGCCGATGATCGCCCGCCGCAGGGCCTCCGTGGCGGTCTCGATCCCACCCGTGCCCACGAGGTCGGAGACGGTGCGTCCGAGGAACTTCGTGAGACGCGACGCGAAGAGCTGATAGGCGAGCGTGCACTGCTGCGCGGCATCGGCCGTCGCCTCGGCGTCGGGGTAGCGCTCGGGCTTGCGGAAGCTGCGCACGCTGCCGAGGAACGCCACGTCGCGCTGATAGAGCTGAAGGACGGAAAGGCCGATTCTCTCGAGATCCTCCCGCCGTTCGTTCCCGAAGACCCCCTCGACGGGAGAGGGCTTCGCGTCCTCGGGGCCGGCGAGAAGCGCGAGATCCGGCACGAGCGCGTGGTGGGAGCCCGAGATCTGAAGGCACGCGCCGGTGCGCGAAAAAGACCGCACGACCACACTCCCGAGGGCCCACACCGGGCTCCCCAAAAGACCCGGGAGGGCGCCCCTTTCCTCGTAGGCGATGCCGCGCACGGCCTCCCCCGCCGCGCCGTAGGGCATGCGCAGCGCCATCCGGTTCGCCAGAAGGACAAGCCAGCGCGCTTCGTCGCGCTGGCGCAGGGAACGCCATCCCGTGTACTCGGGCTCGTCAAAGGTCTGCTGGGGCAGGCGTGCCTTNNAGGCCACGCCCCGCCACGAGGGGAGCCCGAGAAAGCCGGCGGCGACGCCGACCGCGACGGGGGTCTGGGCGCGCTCCGCAGCACCCGCGAGCGCCTGCGCCCGCTCGAGGTCCTGCGCGCCCACGCCGAGCTCGAACGCCGCGAGGAGCAGATCGGCGTCTTCGCCTTCAGCGAGGCCATCGATCGCCTCGGCTGCCGCGTCGGCGCCCACCGAGAGGAGCTCGAGAGTGATGGGGGTTCGGAAATCGGTCCTGTCGACGAGGAGCTTTGCGCCGCGCCAGAGCGCTTCGAGGTTCGAGAAAGCCGGCGCGTGGAGAATCTCATCGAGCTGCGCCGAGACCACCTGGTCGAGGGCTAGAGCCGCGGCTCCCGCGCCGCTTCTCGCTTCGGGGCCGGGGCCGGCGGGCGCCCGCGTGGTCAAGGCATCGACCAGGCGACGGGCCGTCTCACGCGCACCAGCCGTGCTCGCGGCGGAGCTTTCCACAAGGTCGAGAATGGAATCGACGCCCGCGGCGGGGGCTGCCGAGGAGAGGGCAGGAGCGGGAGCGCCGGGCGCCCGGGGAGCTCCCTCTGCAAGACGCACCAGGATCTCGGCGAGAGGCGGCGGCGCGAGCGCGGAAGCCCTCTGCCGGAACGCATCCCTTGCGAGCTCACCCCTGCCCAAGGCCTCGGCCGCTCCGCGGAGCTCCCCGAGCTTCGAGAGGGCAGGGACCGTCTTTACCAGCGCGGCCGGCCCGAGCTCACGCAGGGCGGTCGGCGCGAGGGCGATCTCAAGCTGAGGGGCCGCCCCCCCGATCCGATTCACCACCGTGAACTCGATCCGAGGACTGATGCGGGCAAAGGCCTCGTCGAAGCGCTCCTTGTCCACGGGGACGCGCGAGGCTTTGCTCTGCGAGCGACCGTCAAAGTCGCCCAAAGCGACGATGCGCAACGTCGCGCTCGACATGGGCGCTCCTTTGAATCTGGAGAGCAGGCTGCGATTATCGCACGGCGGGCTTTGCCTGCGGGTTGACTTCAGCGCGCGACTCGGGCGAAGGTATGGCCGCTTCGAGCGGGGGAAGCGTCGCCCTCGAAACCCGAAAGAGGCCGACGAGATGTCCGGGATCTTGCGGGTCGGTGGCCGAGAGCGAGCTCATGTTGCGCGTGGCCTTGGGGGAGGCCGCCTCGGACTTCGCGCGCCCTTGCGCCGGGTACTTCTCGGCGCGGCCGCAGCGCTGTGCGCTTTGGCCTGTTCGAAGCCGCCGCCCCCGACGGCGACGCAGGTCTGCTTTACGCTGAATGCGAGCCCGAGTCTCAACTACTACGACGGCCAGTCCCACGTGGTCGTGCTCTACGTGTACCCGCTCGAGTCCGCGCTCGCGTTCGACGCTGCGAACGTCGAGGATCTGCTGGGGGGCGGGACCCTGGCCGGGGCCGTGGGCAAGCCGCGCGAGATCACCGTGGCTCCGGGCCAGCAGGTGACCTTCGACGAGCAGTTCTCCTTGGCGACGACCCATGTGGGCCTTGTGGCCGACTACTACCGTGCGCCGGGTGATCCGCCGGGGACTCGCAAGGCTTCGATCGCGGCCAAATGCGCCAAGGAGAGCCGGCCGACGGTCGTTCTCTCCGCGCGGGACCTCCTGGTCAAGTGATCGGCCGCGCCGCGCCATGACGACCCGCCCGCTCAACCCCGTGGCTTGGTCTGAGGGCATGTTCCTGAGACCCCAGCACCTGCAGCAGAGCGAGCTCTACGGCGAGGCTCGCCTCCACTACCACCTGCGCGCGCTCAATCCGTTCCACTGGGGCGTCGCCAGGCTCGAGGTGGATGAGGAGGCGCTGAACGACCATCGTGTCGCCCTCCTGGCTCTCGACGCGGTGCTGCCCGGTGGCACCATCGTGCGCTACCCCGGCAACGCTCTCGTCGAGACCCGAGAGTTCAACCCGACAGCCGAGCGGCTCTCGCTCTACCTCGGCTTGCGACACGTTTCACCGAGCGAACCCAACGCCGCCCCCCTCGGAGAGGGTGCACGCGATGTGCGCTGGAGGGTACAGGCCGAGGAGCTGCCCGATCTCCAGCGCGGCGGGTACATGACGCCGGTCGACCTCGTCTACCCGAACCTGCGGCTCTTCTTCGACGGTCAGGAGCACGAGCTCGAAATCCACGAATCGATGAAGATCGCGGAGATCCGTGCGACCGGGGAGCTCAAGACCCCGTTCGCGCTCTCCCCGAGCTATTGCCCGCCGCTTCTCGCGATGCAGGCCTTCGCGCCGCTTTTCGACGAGGTGAGCCGCTGCGTGAGCCAGATCGCCGCGCGGGTCCGCGTGGTGGCCGGGCGCACCGCTACGATCGCCATCGCGGACCTCCCGCGCATGTGGATGCGATACACCCTGGCGCGCATGACGCCGGTCCTGCGCCACCTGCTCTCCACCGGCGACACGCGCCCCTTCCACCTCTATACCGCCCTCGTCGAGACCGCAGGGGCGCTCGCGGCCTTCCAGTCCATGGAGGCCGCCGAGCTTCCGCTCTACAACCACGAGGATCTCTACGGCTGCTTCCATGCCCTGATCCAGTTCATCGATGCGCAGCTCGCGGAAGCCGTGCCCACCAATTTCTTCGAGCTTCCCATGCCCTTCGACCCGGCGAAGAAGTACTACGTGACGAGCGACTTGAATCTCGAGCGCGTGGACCCGCGAAACGCCTTCTTCCTTGCCATCAAGGCACCGATGGACTCCAAACAGCTCGCCCAGCACGTGGCCGAGTACGGCAAGGCGAGCTCCTGCCGCGGCGTTCCGCCCCTCGTCATGCTGAACACGAAGGGCCTGCGCCTGGAGCCCATGCCGGCGGCGCCCACGGAGATCGCGGCGCGCACGGGCTTTGAGTACTTCAAGGTCGACCCCCATGGACCCGCCTGGTCCAAGGTCAAGGACGAGTTCTGCTTTGCCCTCTCCCTCGGCAAGCTCGAGAACGCCGACGTGCGCCTGTACGTCGTGATCCCGCAGGGCTGAGCGATGGTGCGCTCGCTCGGACGCATCGCCGGCGACTTCTTCGACTCCCTGCTGCTCTTTCAGCTCTCTCCGGACTCGGCCTCCGTGCAGCCCGGCCCGCTCCGGGCGCAGGTCCTGGGACTCCTCGACGGCGTCTTTCGCGATCCGGACGCACGGAGCGTCCCGCCGGCGGATCTCGAAGAGGCCCGCTTCGCCCTGGTCGCGTGGGCCGATGAGATGGTGCTCAAGTCCAGCTGGCCGGGCCGAGAGGATTGGCAGCGCGAGCCCCTCCAGCTCCAGCTGTTCCGAACCAATCGCGCCGGCAACGAGTTCTACGATCACCTGGCCCATCTGCGCCCCGATCAGGTGGCGGCGCGGGAGGTGTACTTCCTGTGTCTCTTGCTCGGCTTTGAGGGTCAGTACATGGGCCACGAAGGCGACCGCCGCGCGATCGTCCACCAGCAGTACGAGCTGCTGCGTGTCTGCGGGCGTGCGACGGAGCTCGGCCGCGAGCAGTGGCTCGCACCCCCGGCCTACGACACGGCGATCCGCCTGCCGCCCGCCCGCGGAGGGCGCCTTTGGCCGTGGCTTCTCGCCATCGCCCTCGCCGCCCTCGCGGTCTTCGCCACTTTCTGGAGCGTGCTCGGCTCCGCAGCCGGACGCGTCCCGCTGCCGCCAGTGTCATGAACCTCTCGAAGTGGCTGGAGGTCGTCTCGAGCCCGAGGGTGGCGATCCCTGCGGGCGGCGCCACGGTCTTCGTCGGTCTCGCGGCAGGCCTGCGGCTGATTCTCGGCGGGGGCTGGCTCGTCCCGATCATCGTGGCCCTCGGCTTGGCACTCATCATCCTCGTGATCGTGCTCGTCGTGATGCTGTTCCGCCAGGAGCGCGAGCAGCGACGCGCGCGCGGCGTGGACGAGGAGGCCGCCAAAGCCCCGTCCGCGAGCGAAGCCGCGCGCGCCTCTCAAGAAAAGCTGTCGGACCGCTTCCGCATGGTGATGGACGAGCTGCGCAGGTCCCGGCTTGGCCGCGAGGGCATGTACGAGCTGCCCTGGTACCTCGTGATCGGCGAGCCGGGCAGCGGCAAGAGTGCCCTGCTCCACGAGTCGGGCCTCGAGCTGCCCGCCGAGTTTGCGCGGCTGCCGGCTCCGGGACCGACACGCGACTGTGACTTCTGGCTCGCGAACGAGGCCATCCTGCTCGACACCGCGGGTCGCTACTCGCGCTCGGAAGAAGCCGCCGACCGGAGCGAGTGGCGCTCGCTGCTGCGTCTTGTGCGCGGTGTGCGCCCGGGCGTGCCCGTCACTGGCATCGTGGTGGCCGTCCCCGCGACCAGCCTGCTTGGGCGGAGCGTGAGCGACGTGGAGGAGAACGCCCGCCAGCTGCGTCGCACGCTCAATGAGATCACCGACGAGCTCGGCGTGGACGCACCGATCTACATCGCGCTCACCAAGGTCGATCTGGTGGATGGCTTTGTGGAGTTCGCGAGCGCTCTGCCGCCCGGCCGCCTCGGGGAGCTCTTCGGCTGGACGAACCCGGAGCGACGCTTCGCCGACGCCGGAGACGCTGCCACGCGCGGTCTCGACGCCGTGCGGGCGCAGCTCGAAGCGATTTTGCCCGAGCTCCTGCTGCGCGAGGCCGATCCCCAGCGCCGGCGCAAACTCTTCGTCTTCCCCCAGGAGCTCGACGAGCTTTCGCGCGTACTCGCGGTCTTCTTGCGCCGCGCGTTCGCGCCGTCGCGTTACGACGAGACGCCCTTCCTGCGCGGGGTCTACTTGACGAGCGCGCGGCGCGAAGGCGACACCCTCCCCGGCGTCTCCCAGCGGCTCGGCTTCCCTTGGGCGCGCTCCCGCGTCGATGGGCGGGGCCCGACCCAGGGCGTCTTCGTGCACACGCTCTTCCGCGACATGATGCTCGAGGATCGCGAGCTCGCGCTGCCGACCCATCGCATCGGCCCGAGCACCCGGCGCGCACTGCTTGTGGTCGGGGGCGGCTTTTGGATCGCCTCGGCACTCGCCTGGAGCATTCCCTTCTTCGGAAACTACGGTGCGATCGA
>DOUU01000417.1 GCA_003520425.1 Deltaproteobacteria bacterium | reverse complement strand
CGTCATTGGCTTCGTGAGGGATCGCCGGCCGGATCTCGCGGCGTCGAGCGCGACCGCGCGAGCGGGCGCAGCGCCGGATGCGATGGACAGCGCCGCGACGGAACCGGCGGGCGAGATGGTGAACAGCGACAAGATGCCACGCCGTGTGGTGACCGCGGTCCCGCGTCCACCCCTCGACGGATTCCGACCGACCGGAGTTCGCATCGATGCAGGAAGCCGTTTCGTGGTCGCTGCCGACCGCGGAGGCGTGGGCACCGCCCTCGCCGCCAGCCTCCTGCAGCGCGGCGCCGAAGTCTTGGTGGTCGACGACGCGCCGTCCGCCGCCGAGCTGACCGAGCGGCTGCGCGCCTTCTCCCTGGCGGGGGCTGTGCAGGGTGTCTATTGGCTCCCGGCGCTCGATCCCGACTTGGGCTCGGCGGCCCCAGAGCTCGCGGTCTGGCGCGAGTCGCTCCGCATTCGCGCGAAGCTCCTCTACGCGACGATGCGCGCCCTGGTTGGGGATCCGTCTGCGCCCGCGCCCTTCCTGCTTTCGGCCGTGCGCCTTGGGGGCCGCTTCGGCTACGACGCAGCGGGCGCGATCCATCCGCTGGGGGGCGCGGTTGCGGGCTTCACGAAGGCCTATCGGCGCGAGTTCCCCGGGACACTGGCGAAGGTGGTCGACCATGGCTCTGGTGTTGAGCCCCTGACGCTCGCGGACCGGCTTCTGGCGGAGACCGAGCGCGATCCCGGCGCCGTCGAGGTGGGCTACGCGGAGGGCGGACGCTGGAGCGTGGGATGGCGCGGCGAGCCTGCGGGGCACGCCGGTGTGACGCTCGGCCGCGAGAGCGTCCTTGTGGTGAGCGGCGCAGCGGGCAGCATCGTGTCGGCGATCGTGGCGGATCTCGCCGCGGCCTCGGGGGGTACCTTCCACCTCCTCGATCGCGTCTCTGCGCCGGATCCCGCAGACCCGGATCTCGCGCGCTTCGAGAAGGATCGCGACGGATTGCGGCGGGATCTCTTCGAGCGCATGCGCGCGCGGGGCGAGCGGGCGACACCTGCTCGTGTCGAGCGCGAAGTCGCCGAGCTCGAACGCGCTCACGCAGCCCTACAGGCGATCCGTGCCGTCGAAGCCGCCGGAGGCCGGGCGCACTGGCATGCAGTCGATCTCTGCGACGGTGAGTCCGTCGCGAAGGTGATAGGGGAGGTATGTGCGGAGCACGCGCGGATCGATGTCCTTCTCCACGCAGCGGGCCTCGAGGTGAGTCGCCGCCTTGCGGACAAGGAACCGGCGGAGTTCGACCGCGTCTTCGACGTAAAGAGCGATGGCTGGTTCAACCTGCTGCACGGCCTGGGATCTACGTCGATTGGCGTCACCGTGGTCTTCGGCTCGATCGCGGGCCGCTTCGGCAACGCCGGTCAGACGGACTACGCCGCCGCAAACGACCTGCTGTGCAAGTTGACCTCGGCGCTGCGGAGCAGCCGGCCGAGCACCCAGGGCGTGGCCCTCGATTGGACGGCGTGGAGCACGATTGGCATGGCATCGCGGGGCTCGATCCCGCAGATCATGGAGCAGGCGGGCATCGACATGCTCGCGCCCGAGATCGCAGTCCCGATCGTGCGTCGCGAGATCGTGTCGGGGGCCTCGGAGATCCTCGTCGCCGGCAGGCTCGGGGTACTCGCGGAGCCTTGGGCTCCGGCGGGCGGCGCCGCGGAGACGCTCGACGCCCTCCACGTGGGACCCCTCGTTCGCCGGGTCACTGGCGTCGACGCCGACGGCACGCTCGAGGCCGAGGTCCTGCTCGATCCAGCCGTGCAGCCCTTCCTGTACGACCACCGGATTGACGGCACACCGGTGCTTCCGGGTGTGATGGGGATCGAGCTATTTGCCGAGGTGGCGGCCCTGCTGCGACCGGAGTGGAGCGTGGTGGCTGTCGAGGGCGTGGAGTTCCTCGCGCCGTTCAAATTCTACCGGGATGAGTCTCGCGCGATTCGCGTGCGCGCGAGACCGTATGCAGAGGGGGACGAACTGCGCGTCGACTGCGAGCTCGTCGGCGAGCGCCGTCTCGTCGGACAGGAGGAGGCGCGGACGACGGTGCACTTCACCGGAAGTGTGCGGCTCGCATCGCGGCCGGTTGCGTTCTCTCCCGGGCTCGGCAGTGTGCACGCTCCGGGGGTGCCCTCCACCGCGTTCGCCGGGCGCGACGCGATCTACCGCCTCTACTTCCACGGGCCGGCCTATCGCGTTCTCGATCGCGTGTGGCGCGATGGGGCCGCCGCGGTCGGCGTGCTCGCTGCAGATCTTCCCGCAAACCATGCGCCGGCATCCGCGCCCCTGCGCACCGCACCACGCCTCCTCGAGCTCTGCCTTCAGACGGCGGGCGTGCAGGAGCTCGAGGGAGGGCGCGGGATGGCCTTGCCGGAGCGGATCGCGCGCGTCCGGTTCTCGACCGACGGCGNNAAGTGGTCCGCAAAGACGGGCGAGGCGGCTTTGACGCGGCAGTGGTGGATGAGACCGGGCGCGAGTGGGTACGGCTCGAGGGCTATGGCACGGTGTCGGTCCCGGCTGCGCCTGACGCCGACGCTGTCGCCGCGCTGCGCGCGGCCCTGGGGTAGGGCGTGGAGCGGAGCTTCCGCCGCATTGCGATCGTGAACCGCGGGGAAGCCGCCATGCGGTTTCTCCACGCGGCGCGCGAGTGGAATAGGGAGTGTGCGGGCAGCGAGGATGCGTTGCACGCGATCGTGCTCTACACCACCCCGGAACGC
>DOUU01000022.1:6121-6302 GCA_003520425.1 Deltaproteobacteria bacterium | reverse complement strand
CGGCGGCGGTGGGTTCCACGGTGGTTTTGGCGGGCATGGTGGGTTCCACGGCGGGTTCGGCGGTGGGTCTCACGGTGGGTTTGGAGGTCGCGGCTTCGGCCATGGCTTTGGCTTCCACGGCCATGGTTTCCGTGGCTACGGCTTCCGCGGCTACGGTTTCTACGGCTTCCCGGGTCCGATG
>DOUU01000022.1:488-6017 GCA_003520425.1 Deltaproteobacteria bacterium | reverse complement strand
TTCGCCGCGTTCGCCCACATGGTTCTCCGGCGCTCACGATCCGCAGGAGTGATCGTAAGACGATCGCCGCTCGGCGTTGTCGCAGAGAGGAGATGATCGACCGTGCCGCCGATTTTCTTCGCCCACCCGTTCGCCTCTTACTGCCAGAAGGTGTTGATTGCGCTCTACGAGAACGAAACGCCATTCACGTTCCGGATGCTCGATAAATCTGATCCCTCGACGTTTGCCGAGTTCGAGGCACTGTGGCCACTGAAACGCTTCCCGCTGCTGTTGGACAAGGGCCGCCCGATCGCCGAAGCGACGATCATCATCGAGTACCTTGGCTTGCATCATCCCGGCCCCGTGCGGCTGATCCCGGACGATCGGGTTGCTGCACTGGAGGTGCGCTTCATCGATCGCTTCTTCGACAATTACGTTCAGACACCGATGCAGACGATCGTCTCCGACGCTCTGCGCAATGCGGAAGCGCGCGACGCCAAGGGCGTGGCGGACGCTCGTGCGATGCTCGAAACGGCCTATGGCTGGCTGGAGCAACGAATGACGAACTGCGAATGGTCGGTCGGCGACCGCTTCAGCCTCGCGGACTGTGCGGCGGCGCCTGCGCTGTTTTACGCGGACTGGACACATCCGATCAGCGAAGGCTTCCCGAATGTTCGCGCCTATCGCAACCGTCTCAACGCGCGACCTTCCTTTGCCCGCGCGGTCGATGAGGCGCGACCCTACCGCTCCTTCTTTCCGCTCGGCGCGCCCGACCGTGACTGACCCTGCAGGACAGAATGGGCCCTCTCTAGAGCCCAGAGAAGTCCTATCGGACCCGGTGGCCAAGCAGAGTAGCCCGCGGAGCCCGCCACCCAAGTTTGCGATAGAAAGGCTCTGCCGGAGGATCGACGTCCGCGATGAGAACTGCGCAACCTCGCGCGGTGAGTTCGGCTTCGATCCGACGGACCAGCTGCGCCCCGATTCCCTTGCGCTGATGGCTGCGGGATACTGCCAGCTCGCTTAGATATGCCCGGAAGCCCGTATCGTGGCCGCTTGCAAAGCCCACGATCTGGTCATCCTCCTCGGCGACGAAGGCGAGATCACGAGCCGAGTCGAGGGCACGTTCGACTACGTCCTCTCGCCATGAGTCCTGCCAGACATCCGGCAGAGAGCGAAGAAGCTGCTGGATGGCGGGGACATCTTTCGGTGCCGCATGGCGGATCACAGTTACCGAGCGTAGCGGCGGGCAGGCGAGCGCCCCAGCCGCGCCAATCGCCCTCTCGGACTGCCCCTCACCACGCAAGCCGCTTTATGAAATCGAGGCACGGGTTGTCGCCAGCGCATCCGTTTCGCCCTCCAGTCGTAGTGGCGGGTCACTCTTCGGCGAAGGCTCGACCGCCGGAGCCCCCACCAATGATGCTCCTCCCGAAGTGTGAACAGCACCGCGCCAAGTATCATTCACCGCTGTTTACTGGCTGAGCGCTCGCCGCGGATTGGGTATTGCCGAAGCAATGCCTTGCACTGGGTGATGATGCCGGGCAGGAAGCTCTGATCCAGTGTTAGACGGAACGTGTGTTCTTGAGTGAGCCGATCTGGCGGCGATCCGCACAGTCCCTCTGCCGCCGCCGGGCCGGGGTGCAGGAGCAGACTTGGACCCGAAGATTCTAAGAAGAAGGGCGCTCGCCTGGACCGTCGGATGGCAGCTCATCCTCGCCCTTTTGCTTTTCCTGCCCGCCGGGTCGCTGCGCTTCTGGGAGGCGTGGGTCTACTGGATCCTCTTCTTCCTTTTGACGCTCTTGGGCACCTTCTATTTCTTGAAACACGATCCCGCTCTCCTTGAGAGTCGCCTCCAGTTCGGGCCGGCGGGCGAGCCCGAGAAGAGTCAGAGGATCATTCAAGTCCTGGCGATCACCCTCGGGTGCGTCATGTGGGTTGTCCCGGGGATTGAACGCCGCCACCACGGTTCGGTCATCCCGGGACCCCTCGTGCTGGTCGCCGATGCGGTCCTCGTGGTGGGGATCCTGATCACCTTCCTCGCAGCCCGCGAGAACAGCTACGCCTCCAGGGTGGTCGAGGTGAAGCCAGGCCAGCGCGTGGTCTCGACCGGACCCTACAGCATCGTCCGGCACCCGATGTACGCGGGTTCGCTGCTGCTGTTCTTGGCCACTCCACCGGCCCTTGGCTCGCTGTGGGCACTGGTCCTCGTCCTCCCGCTCAGCGCCGTCATTGTGGCACGGCTTCTGGACGAGGAGCGGTATCTGTCGAAGAATCTCCCTGGATACAAGGAATACTGCGAGAAGGTTCGGTATCGGCTGATTCCCTACGTGTGGTGAGTAATCCCAGTTTGCGCTCCGCAAAACTGCGGGCTCTGGCACGGAATTTTCCGGCCCAGTGCGGACCCGAAGATCGATCCGGTGCAAATGAGAACGGGGGCCAGGGTGCGGGCGTATGCCCGCTTCCCTACCAGAGAGAGGGCAGAAGCCGAAACCGAGTTCGCGCGGAGTACGCCTCGTACCCGTCGAGTTCATGCCGAAGCGTCTCGTCCTCAAGACGCGTCCGCACCACGAAGAGCAAGCCCACCAGCCCCGCTGGAATGAATGTCCAGGCCGACCCCAGCATGAGGGGTGTCGCCAGTGCTCCAAGGATGGCTGCGAGATATCCGGGGTGCCTTACGAACCGATAGGGTCCGGTGGTCACCACGCGATGTTCCCTCTCCTCCTGGACCCGAACGAACTGTTCAAAATGCTCATTCTCCAACATTGCCCAGGTGCCGAAAAAGAAAGCCAGAACCAGGATCACGAGGCCGATGTAGAACATCGATCGGGGCAGGCTCGACCAATGCAAGCGGACAGCGTCCAGTCCGGCGACTGCGGGGGTACCCAGAGCGAAAAACAACCAGAGTACTGCGAAGACTTTGTCGAACGACTTGATCCCTGAGTGCCTGGCGCCGCGCTGGTTCAGCGTTTCCGGTGCCCGTGCGGCGAGGAGACAGAGGGTGCCTATTTCGAGCACCAAAACGGTCACCACGTAGGCCCAGCCGCGCGTCCAGTTCCAGCTTCCTGCGCACGAAAAAAGGATGCAGGCGAAGACAAAAATCAGGCCGAGCCGCTGGCCGACGTAGCGCACTCCGCCGGAGGTGACTTGGGTGAGCATCCTGGACTATCCGCAGTCCGGAAATTATGGCCCATACTCGTGGTCGGCTCCTAGCCCCGCGTAGCGGCACGCTTGCTTCGAACCCTGAGAAGGGTAGAGGATCCTCTCAAGCAGCTATTCTGCGCTCGGGTGAGGGGGTCCGGGAACTTCGGCAACGAGCAGGAGCTCCTCCAGAGGCCGTTTGATCTCCACTCGCACCCTCCAGATGCGGAGGAAGGTTCGCATGGATCTCGAATACGAGTTCACCTGCCACGCGACGCTCAAAGATCCAGTGCAAATCGGTACAGGCCCGTTCGGCACGCGCCTGGTCTTCGAGGTGACCGGGGGCAGCATCGATGGAAAGCGTCTCAAGGGAAAGGTATTGACCGGGGGCGCCGACTGGCTCCTCGTCGGCCCCGACGGATGGGGACGATTGGATGTGCGTGGCCAGTTCCTCACTGACGATGGCGCGGCGATCTACACCGCGTACACCGGCCTGCTCGACATGAATGAGAAGGTCCAACGCGCCGTTACGACCGGCGGCAGCACCGACTACGGGGATCAGTACTTCCGTACAACTCCACGCTACGAGACCGGCGATCTGCGCTATGGCTGGCTGAACCACACCTTGTTCGTTGCCGAAGGCCGCCTCATGCCCCACGGAGTCGAGTACAAGGTCTATCGCGTGGTCTGAGACGCGCCTCGGGACGAGCCACGCTGTCGCGGAAGCATGGTATCAGGATTGCGATCCGCGGCAGAATCACAGGTGCAAAACGGGCCAGCATGATGCTTGCTCATCTCGTGCGCCCTCAGCGGACAGGGTAGGGTCCCTTGGCAAACGTCTTCCCGGGGTGATAGCCCTTCGAGCCGACGAATCGGGACAAGGTGCTCCGTGGGTCCTCGCCCGCCTTCAGCCGATCGAGCACGTAGCGAAAGTCGTAGCTCGGACTCCACGCCAGGTTCCTTCGCGCCTTCGCGTTGACGTACACCCGATCGATGCTCGGGAACATTCTCCAGCTCCGGCGGCGGTACTCCTCCTCGTAATCAGGGAAGAGCCGCTTGACCACTTGTGGCGCGTTCGTGCCTAGCTCAGCCAGGTCTTCGCAGCCTTCGCTCTGCGGCAGAGCAGTCACCCTGCGCTGTGCCAAGGCGGGGAACCTGGCACAGAGGGCCGGCGAAAAGACGAAGATACGGGTCGGAAGCCGCGTCGCTTTAGAGGCTCTTTTCGACTTCGGCCCGTTCATCCCGACTCCCTCTCTGGGGCTCCCCCTGAACAACTCCCACCAAGGTTCCATGGAAGTGACGAAACGCGGCACTCGCGTGCCGAGGGTTGTCACCTCGGGGGCCGCCGAATGAAATGAGGGGATTTCCACTCAAGTTGTGATCTGCATCACCCGAATACTTTTACAGCCGGAACTGGAGGGTGTCGGCGGAAGAGGTCCGGGCGGCAGGAAAGCGTTCCGCCGCCTGAGCCCGAAAGGCGGGCACCATGTTCTCCAGGCGTCAGATCCTCACGCCGGTGCTGCTGATCCTCCTCCTCTCATGGGCTGCCAATGGACCCACGAAACTCGGTAGCGCAGGCCGGACCATCGGAAGCTCGCCCCAGGGTCCTACCCCTCAGTCGCCCCCTTCGGTGGATTGGCTACCGCCTGGCGACCTTCCGGCACCGTTCCAGCTTCTCGCAAGCAACTTGCGAGCCGGTGCTACTCCGACCGCCCCGAACCTGTTTCTTCACCCCGAGCCCGACGCCGAAGCCGGTCTTGGCCAATGTGATGGCTGCCGGATCGACGTCAGCTTCCTGGATCCGTTTCCCATTGCCGATGCAGAGGGCGAGGCCACCTTCTCTCCGCCCGTGGGGCTCCTTGCATCATCGGCGGTCGTCATGGGCGTGGCTGTGCCCTTTCTCTCAGGCGGGCATTTGAACCGCTTCACGGGCTCGGCGCCGCTGTCGACCACGACTGTCGGCACTCCTGTGCCCGAGGCGGGATCGGGTCTTCTTGTCCTCTTGGGACTGGCCGGTTTGATAGTCGCGAGCTCTTCGCGCGCTCAGTCGCGGCAGGAGCGCTGCCCGTCTCGAGCCATGCGTCCTGGCCTCGACCGGGCCCGGTTGAGGAATTTCATCGCTTCCTAGCCAACATTCCGGCCTGGGAAGGCCGGCGCCTCATGCCGCAGGAATCGCACCCCGTTCAGCTCNNCCGGGCGCCTCATGGGACGCTTTCCTTCTTCTCCTCCGCGCCAATCACGCGACGCGCCACGGGGTCTCATGAGAGCTTGGCTACGACGCGCGTCGAACGGTCAGCACCGGGCAAGGGGCGTGCTGGACGACGCGCTCCGCAGTGCTTCCGAGCAGAAAATGGCGAAGGCCGCTTCGCCCATGCGTACCCATGGCGATGAGATCTGCGCCCGCTTCGCGAGCCT
>DOUU01000022.1:0-465 GCA_003520425.1 Deltaproteobacteria bacterium | reverse complement strand
AGACGCGGCGTCACAGGGACCGTGCCGAGCGCGGTGAACTCGACCGGAAGGTGGTAGGCATGCAGGAGAATGAGCCGCGCCCCGTCTTCCGCGGCATGCAGCAGGCGACGCGCCTCGCGGATTGCGAGCCCCGCATCTTCAGAGAAATCCGTCGGAACGAGCACGGTCTTGAAGCTCCGGTGCTTGTCGACGTCGTCGGGATGGACGACGAGCACAGGGACCGGCGCGCCTTGGACGACGCGCTCGGCCGTACTCCCGAGGAGAAGNNGAGGTCAAGGATGGTGGGCGCGGCGGGGCCCACCTCGAGGTCGGTCGAGATCACAATGCCGCGGGCGCGGACCCGTTCCGCTGTCTCGGAAAGGTTCTTCGTCGCAGCCTCCCGGTACTGCTCCTGAAAGTCAGGGGGGAGGGCCACAAAGTCGGGACTCGCGGCCGGCGGAATGGGGGGTGCGAGGGCGTGGACCA
>DOUU01000121.1:238-7973 GCA_003520425.1 Deltaproteobacteria bacterium | reverse complement strand
TCCGTGAGCCGCGTGGCGAAGGTGAAGGCGGAGTTGCACCACAGGTAGGAATCGTGGTCGCCCGTCACCTTCTCCGTGTAGTTGAACGCCTTCACCGGCACCGTCTCGGGCCCGTACGGCAGGCGGGCGAGGTAGCGCGGCAAGGTGAGCCCCACGTTGCGGGCGTCTTCGCTCTCGCGGAACGAACGCCATTTCATGTACTGAGGGCCTTCGAAGACGGCCTTCAAATCCTTCATGTTCGGGAGCCCTGCGAACTCGTCGAGTCCGNNCCCGCGCCGGCGATGAAGGGTGCGTGCGACATCGTCGCGACGGCCGCCACGTTCTGCAGCAGCTTCACGTCCTGGGGGCCGGGTCCGAAGGAGTAGTTGCCGATGATCGCGCCCGTAGGCTGGCCACCGAACTGCCCGTAGTCCCGCTTGTAGATCTGCTTGTAGAGCCCCGACTTCGGGATCTCCGGGGAGTCCTCGAAATCGGCGAGCAAGGCTTCCTTCGAGACATTCAGGATCTCGATCTTGATGTTCTCGCGGAAGTTCGTGCGGTCGACGAGGAGCTTGAGGCCCGTCCAGGCCGACTCCAGCTTCTGGAAGTCCGGGTGGTGGAGGATCTCATCGAGCTGGGCACTCATCTTCGCGTCGATCTCCGCGATGAGCGCGTCCACCAGCGCCTTGTCGATGCGCTCCTTGGCGTGCTTGGGCTTTAGCAGCTCCCCGAGCAACACCTCGACGCCGCGCCTGACTTGCGGATAGCTCTCGTTGCTCGGCTTGATCCTGGTTTCGGCGGTGATGGCGTCGAGGAGCGACACCTGCTCGGTGGTCGTCCCCGCGCCCCCCGGCGCTCGTTGCGTCTGCTCTTCGGCCATTGGCTGGGTCTCCTTCCCGTTCCCTGCCCTGGAGGGCGGGCGCTAACTCTCAGAGCCGCTCGAGCCTTCGTCGAGCTTGAGCTCTCGCATGAGCTTCTCGCGGGCGGCGTCGTCGGCAAGGACCTGCTTTAGCTTTTGGCTGAAGGCCTTCACGTTGCCGAGCGGGCCCTTCATGGCCACGAGCGCGTCGCGGATCTCGAGCAAGGCCTTGAGTTCCGGCACCTGATTCACGACCTGCTCGGGCTGGAAGGACTTGAGATTCTGGATTTCGAGGTTGACCGGGATCTCGTCGCCTTCCTGGGCATTCGGCGTGAGCCGGTCCCGAACCCCGAAGGACATCGTGATCCTCTGTTCCCCGAGCACCTGGTTGAAGTTGTCCTTGTCGATGTTGATGACCTTGCGATCTTCGAGGGCCGTCGAATCCTCGCGGCCCGTGAAGTCTCCGATGACCACGAGCTTGAGCGGCAGCTCGACGTCCTCGTCCATGTTCGTCGCCGGCTTGTAGACGATGTTGATGCGCTCCTTGGGAGCGACCGAGGCTTCCTTTGCCATGCCGAATCCTCCTGTGGAAGGGGACCTTCCCGATCATTCGAGCGCCGCGCCTGTGGCCGGATCGATCCGGCACAGGCGCGCGAAAACCTCTTCCGCACGGGCCGCGTCCTCGGGCGTCCCGCCCCTCCGCTCGGCCAAGCGTTTGCGGCAGCGGTAGAGGGCCTCGAGCACGCGCAAGGCAAGCCCGGGTTCCCATTGCTCAAGCCCGTGGCGCTGCATCTCTTGGTCGAGCCCCTCGAGAAGCGGAGCCGCCACGCGTTCCTTGCCGGCGTCGCTCGCAAGAGCCGCAAGCTCAAGGCGTGCGAGGAAACGGCCTCGCGCAGACCCGTCCTTGAGGAGCGCCTCCTCGAGCTTTCCCAGAGCATGGGAGAGTCGGCCCTTGCGCGCGAGTTCCCTGGCCTCCTCCCGCGCTGCGACCACGTCCGCCGAGTCCGGCGCGGCCGCTACTGCAAGTCGGGAGGGCGCGCTCTCCTCCGAGCCCACCTCCTCCAGGATCCATTTCCTGGTGTCGGCGTCCGCGAACGGGGTGCCATTCTGGAAGCATAGGGAGGGTAGGGTTGGGAGGCGACGCAGCAGCGAGCGCACCTCCTCCAGGAGCCCCTGGCGTGCAGCCACGTACGGCTCGCCGAGCCCGACGAGCGCTCGGTCCGAATATCGCTGCGCGTCCATCCAGACCGGCCGCTCCCGGAATGCCTCCTCCGAGTTCGCGAGCAGCCCCGCCCAGTCGCTGGCTTCAAAGAGGCGTCGCAGCCCTGAGATCCGCTCCGCGGGGGGGTCGATGAGCGGGGTCTTGCCGTCGACGACAGGCGGTGCAGAGGTCACCTCACCCCAGCGCAAGAGCCGGGAGAGCCGATACCCAAGCGGGCTCGTCGGCTCCTTCTCGCTGAGGAATTCCGCGCTCCTCGCCAGCGCCTCCTCGGCATGCGCCCGGGAGAGGATCTCACTGCTCGACGCAGCGGTGCTCCCGGCCGTGGCGAGGGAGGAGGGCTGTGGGGCGGGGGCGGCCGGCGCGGCCTTGGGGGCGCTCCCCTCCTCGGGCAGCCGCTCGACGATCTCCCGCAGAGCGCTGGTCAGGCTCCCCACGCTCACGGGTCCATCCACAAAGCGCTCGACGAGCACCTTCTCGAGGTCGCTGCACGCCTGAAGACATGCAAGAAGCGCCTCCCGATCCGCAGGGCCCGGGTCGCCCCTTAGCCCGAGGGCCTTCTGGCAGGCATCCGAGAGGTACTGGATCGCGTTGATGCGGCCCCGAAGGCGCGCCGGCACTGGGGGGAATCCCCCGTCCCAGTGCGCTTGCAAGAGCCCCTCCACGATCCGCAGGCCATCGATGAGTCCCGCGAAGCCCTCGGTTGCCAAGAGGCCCACGGCGAGATACGTCGCGCTCGGGAGGTCCTTCGACTTTTCTCGAAGGATGCGCGAGCCAAGCTGTACCACCCGAGACCAATCGGTGAACTCGCCCTTCGCGGGCTCCTTCATCACCTCATGGCGCAGCGCTTCATAGTCGGAATCGTCGGAGACCGACTGACCGGCAGGACTCGGCCCGGGAATCGGGGCCGATCCCAGCGCAGCTCTGGCGGACGGCTCGGTCATGGGTTGCAAGCCGCGTGCAGGGGCAATCCTCAGGCGCTCCTTGGGCTAGCGCATGATACGAGCGTTCGCGCTCCTGTGACAAGCGGGGGTCCCGCGCGCATCGGCCAGAGGCCAAGGGGGAGCACGCGTGTGCAACGCTTACGCAAAAGGCTCGAAGCAGGGCGGGCGGAGCGAAAGCCCCGGTAGGCCGAGTCAGGAACGGTTTGGCCCCGACGAAAAGCTCCCTTTCGGCGAAGGAGTGGACACGGGATCGTGTTGCAGCTGGGCACCGGCCCGGCTTTCCGGGACGCAGGGGGGCGCGCAAGGAGCGGGACGCGCGCCGCGCGAGGGTCGGCGGCCGGTGCGCGGCGGAGGACTAGAAGGGGTCCTCGCCCCTCTCGCTCGGAACGATCGGCCGGGCTTCCACGGCGCCGAAGCGCTGCAGCCACTCGAGCGTCGTCTGCTCGCAAGGGCGGCGGGCGGCGAGAGGCGGGGTTGCAGGGGCAAGACCGACTTCGCCCCCGCCCGCTGCGGGCACACGCTCCGCCGGTGAGCGGGGGCGAGCGCGCTGCTCGCCAGGCATCCGATCCGCCGTGGCGTCCGGAGCCGCGAGGCGCGCTGCCGGGTCTTCCCCGGCCTGGCCTGCGGCGGCGAAGAGTCCCGCCGCGAGAAAGGCGGCCACTGACACTCGCTTGCGCACGCCAGCCATGCCCGGCGCTTCGGCGTCCCCAGGGCAGTGCTTGAATGCTAGGGTGACGCCATGATCAAGGCGAAGCTCGGCGATCGTCTCGACGCTTGGCTTCAGGCGCTCTTGCCCTTCCTTTTCCGCCGTCCGCTCAGTCCAAACCTGCTCACGGTTCTCGGCACGCTGGTCTCGCTGGGGGCGGCGGTCGGCTTCGCGTTCGGCCAGTTCCGCTGGGCCGGGGTCCTCATCCTCGCGGGCGGATTCTTTGACCTCGTGGACGGCGTGATTGCCCGGCACCAGGGGACCGCTTCCACCTTCGGTGCGTTCCTCGACTCGACCCTCGACCGTTTGGTCGACATGGGAATTCTCCTCGGGATCGTGATGCACTACGCAGGCAAAGGAGAGCCAGGGCTCGTTCTGCTCGCGGGCTATGCGCTCGTCGTCACGGTGCTCGTGTCCTACACGAAGGCGCGGGCGGAGCTCGTCGTTCCTGTGTTGGAGGGAGGGCTCCTCGAGCGCGGCGAGCGGATTGGCCTTCTCGCCGCCGGCGCGATCCTTGGATTCATGGTGCCTGCGCTCTGGATCGTGGCCATCGGCGCAACGATCACGGTGGTGCAGCGGTTTTCCCTGGCCTACCGGGAGATGGCGCAGCTCGATGCGTCATCGCGTCGTGTGGCCGGTGCACAGGAGCGGTCTTAAGATGGGAAATGACGAGCGGACGAGCGAGAAGCCGGGCGGGGAGGAGGCTCTTTCCGCGATCGACTTCTCCACTTTTATTCTCTCCCTCTCGACCTCGGCGCTGTTTCACCTCGGCCTCATTCCCGACGCGCAGTCGGGAAAGGCTGGCGAGCGGAATCTCCCACTCGCACGGCAGACGATCGACATCCTCGAGATCCTCGAGACGAAGACACGGGGCAACCTCGACCCGGAGGAGGCCAAGCTCCTCGAGAGCCTCCTCTTCGAGATCCGCATGCGCTTCGTCGAAGCCAGCCGCTAGATGGGCAGCGGCGAGCCCGCGCTGCGCGCGCTTCAGCTGCGCGCTCCCGCGAAGCTGAACTTCGGGCTGCGTGTCGTAGGCCGACGCTCCGACGGCTACCACGAGCTCGAGAGTCTGTTTGTGCCGATCGCGCTCGTCGACGACGTTCGTCTTGAGCTGCGGGAGGCTCCCGAAGTGCGGGTGCGGCTCGCCCTCGAGGGCGACGTCCCCGACGTTCCCACCGACGCCACCAACCTCGCGGCGCGGGCGGCGCAGGCCTTTCTCAAGGCGGCGGGGATCGGCGCGGACGTGGCGATTTCTCTCCGCAAGCGCATTCCGGCGGCGGCGGGCCTCGGGGGAGGCTCGAGCGATGCGGGTGCGGTGCTGCGGGCGCTCAAACGGCTCTTCCCCGCCGTGTTATCGCACGCAGAGCTTTCTGCCGTCGCCCTGCGGCTTGGAGCGGATGTCCCCTTCTTCTTGGTAGACCCGCCGCGCGCCGCCTGGGTCACGGGAATCGGCGAGGGCGTCGAGCCCCTCGAGAAGTTCCCCGATCTCGGCATTCTGCTCGTTCATCCCGGCCTTCCGCTTGCGACCCAGGCGGTCTTCGAGGCTTACGATCGCGCGCGCTGTGCGTTGACGCTCCCCGGGAGCGGACCTACGATGCGCTCGCTTTCCAGGCTTCGGGATCTGGTGGAGCGGATTGGGGCCGGCCTCCTCGCAAACGATCTCGAGCCTGCAGCCACCCGGCTGTGCCCAGTGATCGCGCGCTTGAAGCACGAGCTTTGCGCCTCCAAGGCCCTTGGAGTGGGGATGTCGGGGAGTGGTCCGACACTGTTCGCCCTGTTCACGGACGGGGCGAGCGCCGAGCAGGCACGCGGACGGCTTGCGCTCAAGGCTCCGGCCTGGGCCCGGGTGACTTCTCGATTTGAGCCCTCGGCCGAGGCCGAGGGCACCGATGGGGCGTCGCCAAACTGGTAAGGCAGCGGCCTTTGGAGCCGCCATCTGCAGGTTCGAGTCCTGCCGCCCCAATGGTTATGGGACTCCGATCGAGTGGGAGCAGCCGACCGCAATCGGCTTTCCACAGGCGGAAGCAGCGACGGCCGATATGCAAGACATGAAGCTCTTTACGGGGAGCTCGAACCCCGATCTGGCGCGAGAGATCACGGGCTACCTCGACATCGAGCTCGGCAAGGCCGAGGTCGGTACGTTCAGCGACGGGGAGGTCTCGGTCGAGATCCACGAGAACGTGCGCGGCATGGACTGCTTCGTGCTGCAGTCGACCTCGGCGCCTCAGAACACCCACCTGATGGAGCTGCTGATCATGATCGACGCGCTCCGCCGCTCCTCGGCCGGGCGCATTACCGCGGTGATTCCCTACTACGGCTACGCCCGACAGGATCGAAAGGTCCGCCCGCGCATGCCGATCACCGCCAAGCTGGTGGCCGACCTCTTGTCGGTGGCAGGCACCGACCGAGTGCTCTGCATCGACCTTCACGTGGGCCAGATTCAGGGCTTTTTCAATATTCCCGTCGACAACGTCTACGCGACTCCGATCCTGCTCGACGTGATCCGCGCGCGCTTCGGGGACAACTTGTGCGTCATTGCGCCGGACGCCGGCGGAGTGGAGCGCTCGCGGGCCTACGCAAAGCGTCTGGATGCCCCGCTCGCCATCATCGACAAGCGGCGCGAGGCCGCCAACGTGTCGCAGGTGATGAACATCGTGGGTGACGTGCGCGGCCGTACCTGCGTGATCGTGGACGACATCGTCGACACCGCCGGGACGCTCACCGAGTCGTCGCGCGCTCTCGAGAAGGCCGGTGCGCGGGCGGTGTACGCAGCGATCACGCATCCCGTGCTCTCCGGCCCCGCGATCAAGCGGATCGAGGAGTCCCCGCTGCGAGAGCTCGTCGTGACGGATTCGATTCCGCTCCGGTCCGACGCCCGCGGATCGAGCAAACTGCATGTCGTGTCGATCGCCACCTTGCTCGGCGAATCGATCCGCCGCATCAACAACGAAGAGAGCGTGAGTTCGCTTTTCGTCTAGGGAAAGCGCCAAGGAGTCCGTCGTGGGTGACCATGCACTGTCCGTCGAGGTTCGCGAGCATACCGGCAAGGGGATGGGTCGAAGGCTGCGCGCCTCCGGCCGGATCCCGGCGATTCTGTACGGGCGCGGCCGCGAATCCGTGCCGATCTCCCTCGACCCGCGGCTGCTCGAGCGGATCCTCGCGACCAGCGATGCGGGAATGAACACCCTGATCGATCTCGCCGTCTCGGGCAGGAGCGACCTCGCGGGCAAGGTGGTGCTCGTGAAGGAGCTGCAGCGTCACCCCGTGCAGGGCGCGCTCCTCCACGCCGACCTCTACGAGGTGGACCTCACCAAGACGATCGAAGTCTCCGTGCCGATCCACGTCGTAGGCACCGCCGCCGGCGTGGCTCTGAGTGGCGGCATCCTGGACCAGGCCTTGCGCGAGCTCGAGATCGAATGCCTGCCGCGCGCCATCCCCGATGAGATCGCGGTGGACGTGTCCGCGCTCATGATCGGCCAGTCGATCCACGTGCGGGATCTCGCCCTGCCCGAGGGCGTCAAGCTCCTAAGCGACCCCGATCTGTCCGTGGTGTCGGTCGTCGCACCGGCTGCGGAGATCGTGCCGGAGGCGGCGGCTGCGGAGGTCGCGCCCGAAGTCGAGGGCGAGGCTCCGGCCGAGGGCGCGGAAGGCGCCCCCGCTGCGGCGAAGGCCGCCGCGCCGACCGCGAAGGCCGGGGCCCCGACCCCGAAGAGCGCCCCGGCCAAGGGCGGGGAGTAGTCTCCGAAGCGCCCGGGCGACCGCGCCGTGAAGCTCATCGTCGGCCTCGGCAACCCCGGCCGCCGCTACGCGGCGACGCGTCACAACGTGGGCTATCGCGTGGTCGAAGCCTTCGCTGCGCTCCACGGAATCGCCCTCTCGAGCCGGAAGTTCTCGGGCCGCTTCGGCCGCGGGAAGGTGGATGGGTGCGACGTCGCCCTCCTCGAGCCGGAGACATTCATGAATCTCTCGGGTGCTTCGGTGGCCGAAGCGGTGCGCCTGCTTCCCATGGGCGACCTCGCCACGGACCT
>DOUU01000121.1:0-200 GCA_003520425.1 Deltaproteobacteria bacterium | reverse complement strand
GACGACTTCCCGCGCCTGCGCTTCGGCGTGGGTCGCCCCCCTCGCCCCGGCCAAGACACTGCAGACTGGGTGCTCGAGGACTTCAGCGCCGAGGAGAAGAAGGCCCTGCCGAAACGGGTGGAAGACGCGGCACGGGCGATCTCGAGCTTCGTGGGGGCTGGCGTGCAGGCGGCCATGAACCAGTGGAACCGCGAGGCCGA
>DOUU01000208.1:2340-2681 GCA_003520425.1 Deltaproteobacteria bacterium | reverse complement strand
TGCTATTCCCACTCGATCGTGCTGGGCGGCTTGGAGCTGATATCGTACACAACGCGGTTGACGCCGGCTACTTCATTTACGACGCGCGCGGAGATACGCTCCAGCGCCTCATAGGGCAGCCGCGCCCAGTCCGCGGTCATGCCGTCGACGGAGGTCACGCAGCGTAGGGCGACCGCGTTCTCGTAGGTCCGTTCGTCCCCCATCACCCCGACGCTCTGGAGGGGCAGGAACACCGCGAACGCCTGCCAGATTCGATCGTACTCGCCGGAGCGCCGCAGCTCCTCGATCAGGATCGCGTCCGCACGACGGAGGACGGCGAGCCGCTCCGGGGTCACCTCGCC
>DOUU01000208.1:0-2221 GCA_003520425.1 Deltaproteobacteria bacterium | reverse complement strand
GATCACGTCGGGATAGAGCGTGCCTTGCACCAAGAACTGAATGTCGCCGAGCTGGCGGGCTTGCTCTTCGAAGACCTCGATGAACTGGTGTCCGATGATGCGCCGCTTGCGCTCCGGATCGATCACGCCGCGCAACGCGGCGAGGAAGCGCTGGCTCGCGTCGACGGCCACGAGCCGGATGCCGAGGCTCTCGCGGAATACCCGCTGAACCTCCTCCGCCTCCCCCTCTCGCAGGAGACCGTGATCGACGAAGATGCAGACCAGCTGGTCCCCGATCGCGCGATGCACCAAGGCGGCGGCCACGGAGGAGTCGACGCCTCCGGAGAGCGCGCACACGACGCGCTGCGTTCCGACCTTCTTGCGGATGCGCTCCACCGCCTCTGCGGCGAAGGCTTCCATGGTCCAGGCCGGCGGGCAGCCGCAGATTCCGTGCACGAAGCTCGCAAGGATCTCGCTCCCGGACTCGGTGTGCGAGACCTCGGGATGGAACTGGAGTCCCCAGATCGGCCGATCCACGTGACGGATCGCCGCAAAGGGCGAGCCCTCGCTGGTCGCGAGCACGGTGAAGCCAGGAGGGAGGCGGAGCACACGGTCTCCGTGGCTCATCCACACCACCCGCTCCGCACGTCCCCTCGGTCCGGCGAAGAGCGGATCCTCGCGTTCGAGCTTCAAAAGGGCGCGGCCGTACTCCCTGCGCTCCGCCTTCTCGACGAGCCCTCCGAGCTGCCTGGCCAGGAGCTGAAGCCCGTAGCAAATGCCAAGGATGGGTCTGCCGAGATCGTAGACCGCAGGGTCGAGCTGGGGCGATCCCGGATCGAGCACGCTGGCCGGCCCCCCGGAGAGGACGATCCCGGCCGGGTCGAAGGCGTGAAGCGCCTCAAGGGGCATGTCGTAGGGATGGACCTCGCAGTAGACGTGCTGCTCGCGAATCCGGCGCGCGATGAGCTGCGTGTACTGCGCACCAAAATCGAGGATCAGGATCCGCGAAGGTTTCACGCTGCGAGTCTACTCAACCCAGTAGTTGGGAGCTTCCTTGGTGATGATGACATCGTGCACGTGGCTCTCCTGGAGGCCGGCCGACGAGATCTTCATGAAACGCGCCTTGGCCCTGAGCTCGGAGAGATTCGACGCGCCCACGTAACCCATGCCCGAGCGGACACCTCCGAGCATCTGGTAGATGCTGTTGGAGAGACTGCCGCGGTAGGGAACCCGGCCTTCGATGCCCTCCGGGACCAATTTGCCGCTGTCTTCGACCTCCGCTTGGAAATAGCGGTCCCGGCTGCGCCCGCTGCTCATGGCACCGATCGAGCCCATGCCTCGGTAGATCTTGTAGGAGCGACCCTGGTAGAGGACGACCTCGCCGGGGGCCTCATCGGTGCCCGCAAACAGGGAGCCGATCATCACGGTCGAGGCGCCGCCCGCGAGCGCTTTGAGGACGTCGCCGGAGTACTTGATGCCGCCGTCGGAGATGACCGGGATGCCGAAGCGGCTTGCGACCTGGGCGCATTCGGCGACAGCCGTGAACTGGGGGACCCCGACGCCCGTCACAACCCGCGTCGTGCAGATGGACCCGGGCCCGACGCCCACTTTCACGGCGGAAACGCCCGCCTTGATGAGCTCCTCGGTCCCTTCGCCCGTCGCGACGTTGCCGCCGATGATCGCAAGGTCGGGATGGCTGCGCCGCAGCTCGCGCACCATCTCGAGCACGCTCGCTGCGTGGCCGTGGGCGGTGTCCACGACGATGACGTCGACTCCGGCTTCGATCAGCGCCTCGGCGCGCTCGAGCTGATCGCGCCCCACGCCGACGGCCGCGCCGCAGCGCAGCCGACCGAGGCTGTCTTTCGCGGAGCTCGGGTAGCGCTCGTTCTTCTCGATGTCCTTGATCGTGATGAGGCCGCGCAGATTGCCCTCGTGGTCGACCACGAGCAGCTTCTCGATGCGGTGCTCGTGGAGCAGCTCCTTGGCGCGCTCCAAGGTCGTACCGGGAGGCACCGTCACCAGGTTCTCCTTGGTCATGACCTTGGAGATCTCCTGGCTCTTGTCCTTCACAAAGCGCAGGTCGCGGTTGGTGAGAATGCCGACGGCCTTGCCCTCGCGCGTCACCGGTACGCCGGAGATCCGGTAGCGCGCCATCACTTCGAGGGCTTCGTAGATGCGCTGCTCGGGACGCATCGTGATGGGGTCGACGATCATGCCCGACTCGGAGCGCTTGACCTTGTCC
>DOUU01000469.1 GCA_003520425.1 Deltaproteobacteria bacterium | reverse complement strand
TCGGGCTCGTGAGCGCGGGCGGTGGGAGGTTCGCTGCAGTGATGGTGCAATCACTGAAGTGCCAGGCGCGGCCGGGCGTCCGGTACCAAAGGCGCACGTAGATCGTCTCTCCGTCGGTCGGGAGGCCGGAGACCGACGCGGAGGTGGTGCCGAGGCGTCCGCTGTCGAGAAGGTTATTCGCTCCCTGACTGGTTCCGAGGTATAGCCACCAGTCCGTGACCCCCGCTCCATTGTCCGTCCATGTGAAGACCACGGCACCGCCGCCCAGGGTCGAGCCGCAGCTTGGGCTGGAGAGGGTTGGCGGCGGCAGATTCGCGGCTTGTACCGCGCAGTCGACGAAGTGCCAGGCGCCGGATTGGAGGAAGAAAAGACGCACATGGAGAAGCCTGCCGTCGCTGGGAAGTCCGGAGACCAGGATGGAAAGGACGGAAGGGTCGAGGCGTCCGCTATCGAAGAGGTCATTCCCCCCGGCGTTCGAGCCGACATACAGCCACCAAGCCGCGATCGCGGTGCCACTCGCAGTCCAAGAGAAGGTCTGGGAGGTGCCAGAGAGTGCAGAGTCGCAGGTGGGAGCCGTGAGAGACGGTACCACGCCTTGGGCTGAAGCGGCGCCGGCTGAAAGAGCGATCCAAAGGGTCAGGACGCAGATTTCGATGCTCCGAGCGTGAACCCGGCTCGGCGCCCTAGGCCAAAACCCACTTTGCGGCGTCACCGCAGCTGCAACGCGAGGGCGCATGAATCCTCAGATCCGAAGCCCCGTTTGACCCATCCTACACCTTTTTGCGCTCCTGGGTCACGCACAGAAATCGGTCGGAGAGGTGCTTGGGGAAGACTCCACGCTTGTCCGAGAGGGGCGGAGGGGCCCGGTGATTGTTTTCCGGGAACACGTGCGAGCATGGTTTGTGGTTGCGTAGGGTTGCTCTTCCGCGCGAAAATACCCGGCGAAGGGGCCCTTCCTCGGGCACACACCTGCGGTACGGACCCAGGGGGCTTGCTTGGCACAAATCCAAGACGTTAGTGACAAGACTTTCGGTACTGAGGTTCTGCAATCGACGGTTCCCGTCCTTGTAGACTTCTGGGGCGATCATTGCCCCGCCTGCCGGCAGATTTCCCCGATCCTGCAAGACCTCGCGCAGGCGTACGCAGGTCGCATTCGGATCGTGAAGCTCCACGCGGCAGAAAACCCATCCACAAGTGCGAGGTACGCAATCCGCGCGATGCCAACGGTCCTTGTGTTCTCCGGGGGTGAGGTGGTGGGCCAGCTCGTCGGAGCGCGTCCCAAGGCTGCGTTTGTCGATGCCATCGACCGGGTTCTGTAGGCGGGCCCCTGAAAGCCGGCGCTGGGCCGGGAACGGTGCTTCCTCGGACGTCGTCGATTTGGCGCAAGCTCGGGCGAGGTCAGACCGGATGGATGGGAGCGGAAGCGGGAAGCGCGACCGCTGAGGGCGGAGTCTCGGGTGGACGCGCCGGCAAGCGCCCCGTCGCGACGAGTCCAAGTGCAGCGGCTCCTCCCATCAGGGCGTCGATCGAGGCGATCGCGAACGCCTGCGATTCCCCGGCTGCCGTCACAAGCCCAAGCGTTGCCGCGCCCACCCCCGTGCCGAATGCGACACCGAGGACAGTCGCAAGTTGCAGCGCTGTGGCTGCCGCTCCCTCTTGTCCCTTTGTGGCGCGTTCAAGCACGATCAGGGTGAGGGTCGAGTACGCAAGTCCGATGCCGAGTCCGGCAGCGCCCCAGGCGACAGCCACGATCCATACAGGTAACTCAGGCCTGAGCGCGCTCGTGGTTCCGGCAATACCGAGGGCCGTGAAGACAAGGCCCGTACGGCTCAGCCGGCGCCGATCGCGGCGAAGCGAAAGGCGTGCTTGCAGCCAAGCACCGGCCGTCCACGCCAAAGTCGCGGCGGTAAGTGCCAAGCCGGCAACCGTCGCTGACTGTCCCCGGACCGTTGTTAGCAAGAGAGGCACGAAGGCCTCCGCGCCAAAGAAGGCGAAGTTGAGCAGGCCCAGTGCGGCGATTGCAGCAGGACTCCCGGCCTCCGCACGAAGGGTTCCCACTGGGAGCAGTCTCTGCAGGGCCGGGAAGCCGATCGGAACTCCGACGAGCACGCACACCGCCGTGAGTCCAATCGAATGGCTTTCAACGCCGATCAGTGCGAGGGCTGTACCGATCGCGAGCCGAATCGCCAACGCAATCCGGCCGGGATCGGGGGCAGTCCCCTCCTGCGGAGCGAGTCGGCGCAGGCCGACGNNCCGACGAGTGCCGCACTCGCGGCAATCGCGGTGAGCGGTGCGAGACCCAGGAAGACCCAGCGCCAGCCCAGGTGATCGGCGACCATTCCCGCGAGGGCAGGGCCGATGAGGCCGGGCACCACCCATGCACTTGAGAGCAGCGCCAGCATGCGCGGCTGCATGCTCGCCGGATATCCCCGTGCGACGGCCATATAGGATACGCATGAGATGGCACCCGCCCCGAGCCCCTGGGCCATTCTCCCGAAGACGACGACGCGCATAGAGGGTGCGACGCCCGCGATGATCAGGCCCGCCACAAAGAGCGCGCTCCCGCCGACGAAGGGCGGCCCCACCCCCCTCTGATCTGCCAGTCGCCCCGACACCGCAATGGAGACCAAGTTGCACAGCATGAAGCCACTGAACACCCAGCCGTAGTAGGCGAGACCCCCGAGATCGGTCGCTGCGGCAGGCAGCACGGTCGCTACGGCCAGCGCTTCGAAGGCCGTAGCGGAAACGGTGAGAAGCAGACCTAGGGTGAGGCCGCGCTTCGGAGGGGCCCATACGCTCGAAATCTCGCAGTCCGCGTCGCTCATCGTGCTTGATGGCGGCTCCGATCGATAGGATCCGGAGGTGTAGCGCAGGCGACCAGAAGGGGAGTGCATGGGAGATTGGCTTCGAGCCTTCTGCGCAATCAGACGGGAATGGTCGCTTCGAGGCAGTCGATGGTCGCACCCCAGAAGTCACGAGATCTTTGAAATCGCACAGGTGCGAGACTCGGGGGAGGTTCTCGGGGGCCGTCTGGTGGGTGTAAGGATGACATTCATCCACCACCGGCTCTGATGCGAGGTTCGCGCCGCGGCTTGAAGGATGACGAAGCAGGAAGATCCGGACCGCGGGCGTCAAGCCGTTGCTTCGCAGTAGAAGAAATGAGCTTGTGCGGCTTTTGGGGCAGAGTGTGGCGGGGCCCACGCCCCTGCACCTTTACCTTGGCGCATTGCTTGGAATTTCGTGCGCTGGCTTGAACGCCCTCCATTCCGGCAGCGCCTAGCTTTCTACAGCCGGATCTGGCCCATCCGCTCGAGATGCTGCAGGGTTTCAATCTCCTGCTCGATCTCGCGGACCATGCGTTCGATGCGCCGCCGACGACGTTCAAAGGTGGCGCGCTTGGATGACGGCCGGCTCGAACCGCGGGCCTCGGAAGTCGAGGTGTCTTGGGCGAGCGCGTCGAGCTGCACGAGCGTCTCCTCGTAAGCGCGAACGAGTTCCCTCATCTTCACGACGAGGGAAACGAGGAAGACACGGAGGAGCCGGGGGGGGACGCCTGTGCGCGAGCCTAGAGTGTCGAACTGGACGACGAGCTCGCCCTCGGGGCGGCGCGGCTGTCTCGCCCGCGGCCCGTCGAACCACACCATCCACGTGGGTCGGAGTCCTCGCTTGGCAAGTTCCGCAGCATCGACCGCGAGCTTCCTCTCGGCGTCGCGCAGATCGGCCGCCTGGTATCGACGTACTTCGGCCATGTCGAAAGCCTAGGGACTGGTTGAAATCGTCGCCGTGATGCGGCGCACCGCCCTCCGATGCGCAGCGGACTGGAAGCTCAGCGGCAATGGATACGCAAAGCAAATCCCGATCGAGATTCAGGATGATCAGAAAAGTGGATCAGGTGGAAGGATGCCCGTTGATTCCGCGGGAGGTCTCTTCTCATCCACGCCGAGGAGCTTGCGAAGACGCTGGCCGGCTGTGACGGTGGACGAGGCTTGCCGGCGATACACCGTTCGGCTCTTGACGGGCTCTGTGGGCGAACGGCTGCAGCGCTCACCGCGTCGTCGGGGCTCGTCGCCGCTGGCGGTGCGACAACGCCGCTCAAAGGACGTGACGCCAGAGAAAGAGCAGGATCACAGCACCGACCACAGACATCAGGAAGCCAGCGGGATGGAACGGCGCACCCTCTTTCGGCTTCGAGACGAGGCCGCCGACGAAGCCGCCCACAAGCGAACCCCCGATGCCGAGGGCCGTGGTAAGCAGAAAGCCCATGGGGTCCGCGCCGGGCATGATGGCGCGAGCCAAGAGGCCGATCACAAACCCGGTCAGCACCGCCCAAAGGATGTGAAGAGGATGCATCGGTCCCTCCGCCAAAGCCGCCGAGGTTGCCCAAGCGCGATCGTCGCCAGAAGCTTCGCCGCCATCGAGCCCAAGACCAGCTTA
>DOUU01000091.1:2816-12307 GCA_003520425.1 Deltaproteobacteria bacterium | reverse complement strand
ACGTTTGGCTTTTTCCGGATCCCAAAATTTGAAATCGGGCATGTAGATATCCACGATCCCGTCGAGAACCCGCAGGGAGTACGCGGAGTCGTAGCTGCTCGTGTTGTAAACAAGTGGCAGCCGGAGCCCCATTTCGACCGCCAGTGGAAGACTCTCCAGAACTTGCGGCACCACGTGCTCGGGGGTCACCAGGTTGATATTATGGCAGCCCTCGTCCTGCAGGGCGAGCATCATGCGGGCGAGCTCATGCGGGAGCACCTCGCGTCCGCGGTGGAGCTGACTGATCTCGTAGTTTTGACAAAAGACGCAGCGCAGATTGCACATGGAGAAAAAGATCGTGCCGCTGCCCTGCCAGCCACGCAAGCAGTCTTCCTCGCCGAAGTGAGCGAACACGCTGCTCACCCGGGCGTACCGGCCTGTGCGGCAAACAGCCCACCGGTCCTCAAGGCGGTTGACGCGGCAGTTCCGAGGACATACCTGGCACGCGTGCAAGAGCTCTAACGCCTCCGACGCACGCCGGCGCAACCCCGCCAGGCCCATCCGAAGATAGGCTGGGATGAACTCCGCCGCGGGAACGAAGAACTGAGCCAAACGGAGCCCCTTACGATGCGACTTAAGTCGGGACATCACGCAGATGCCTGAACCTTTACGGACGTTGCCCTCGCTCGTTCAACCCTCGGCACGCGTACCTCCAAAACGCCGTCTCTATAGGACGCCTTGGCCTCGGCGCTCTTTACCTTTGCCGCAAGTGGCAGTGTGCGAGCGAATGCGCCGTACCGCAGTTCCCGTCGATAATAGGTCCGGCCCTTCTCCTCTTCCTCCTGCTTAGCCTGGCCCTTGAGCGTGATTGTGTCATCCGTCACCGTGATGTCGACTTGCTTGGGATCAATATTGAACAGTCCTGCTCGTACAGCGACCTCGTCGTCAGTCGCGAACATCTCCACGGGCGGGCCCCATTCACGCAGGCCCCAAGTCGGCCAAGGCGTCTGAACGAACTCTCCAAAGAATCGATCAAGTGTTCGGCGAAGTGCACCCAATTCGTCGAAGGGACCCCATGGGCTCAGGCTCGTCGTCGCCCCGCCCTGTTGCCTCACTAGTGCCCTGCTGCGAGTGGACCGTTTCCGTGCCATCGCCGTCCACCTCCCAAATCGCCGCGCCCGGTTCGTGCGAAGCAAGTATGCAATTCGCCGACCCCTGAGTTCCAAAGTGTGCTGCGACCAACTGACCTGCACACCCATCGAGATCGGCTTCGGACAGGCGGCCCCGCGCGNNGCGGAGCCACCTCCTACACGTCGGTGCCCGGAGGGGGGCAGCGCCGCCGCCGCGCCCCTCCCGCCGACCGTCCCCTTAGCCTCCCGCCTTTATGATCTCCGTCCACTGCGCCGCGAGGTCGTTCTCCCTCCTCACTCGGCCGTGTCCCCTGGGGGGTCGAGCAGCATCAATGCACATACATCCATCATGAGGGTACACCCGCGCCCCTCCTGCGGGTATCAGGCCGGCAGAGTATCATAGATCCGCTGGATGGAACGAGTAGGACCGCCACGACGGCGTCTTCTTGGGTTCGATCCCCACTACGCCGTGTTGGTGGCGGGCCTGAACGCGCTGTGTCACAGCAGAAGGAACGGTTCGCGGGGCCGTAGGCGCGGGGACGACCACCCGCACCTGCGCTCAACTTGCCGCCGCTTGTCCGCCGGGAGAGTACGGCAAGGACGGACCCGGATGTATCCTGGGAGTCGTTCCTGCGAAAGAAACGTCATTTCCGCGGGCAAGAGCACTCGGAGGGGGGCAAGCTCAGCTAGGTCGCTATTGCCCGGCACGATGGTAGCCGATCCCGTGAATCCGCATTCGGCGGTCTTGGGACTCAACCACGGCCCCCAGGAGTTTCTCGAGCAACCAAGCGTTCGTCTCCACATGTTCCGTGACACGAGGGATCAGCCACTCGCTCGTGCCGTTCGCGAGCGCGGCGAAGAGCATGAGCTGGTCGGCCATGTGGCGATCGACGGTCGCGCCCGACCCGAGATCCTCCAGCAGCATGCGCGCAACGTCGTCGGCGATCGCCTCAGACGGTCGGCCGGGTGCGCCTGCCCGATCCGCCCCCAACACACTGCCGGTGTCCGACTCCGCGAATACCGCCAGTGCCGCTCCGGCCTGCAAAGCGGAGCNNCCCGCCGCCAGCCGCTCGCGGCAGCGTCGTGCCATTCGGTCGCTGACCTGCTGCCGGTCCAGATGTGACGAGAGCGCCGTTCCCCAGATGCGTCGTACCCGACCTTGCTCCGTGAGCACCACGGGCCGCAAGGGCCCCATGACCGGCTCCACGGTCAACTCAACGACGCCGCCGCCCCTGGGGACGTATCCGGGCCGCACGATGCGAAGATCTGCCCGAAGCCCCATACGGGCGAGTTGCGGCAAGAGCACGTGCTGGAAATGAAACCCCGACGGAGCGAAGTCTTGAAAGAGACCGCCACGAATCTCGACATGGCTCGGTTGGTCCGCGAAGGCGGCTAGGGGAAGCAAGGCAAAGGCCAGCATCGTCGCCGAGCCCGCGCTCCCAATATCCCACGCGTATCGACCGCCGTGCAGACTACCGCGGCAGTGCAGCGTGAATTCACTGGCCCCGACGCGCGCGCCTTCCGCGCGACCGTCCGTGAGTTGGGCGACCGCCTCGACCGCACGGAGATGCTGCGGCTGCAGGCCTGGGCTCCGTCGTTTGGCTCGGACGTTCGTCAGCCGCAGATCTCGGCCGAGCAATGCCGCCAGCGCAACAGCATACCGCACGATCGTTCCGCTGCCGGAATACAGGGAACCGTCGACGTGTAGAATCGGGGCTTCCTGCGCCGGTTCGCGCGACGCGCCCTCCATGCGAACCCCTCGCTGGGCGTCTCAAGGCGCGCCGGCCGGCGGCCGGCGCTGCGAGCAGTCGCCCGTCATCTGTCGATCTGAACCGCGATCCCTTCGGGCCCCTCTGTGGTTTCGGTTCGCAGCGCGGCGCAGAGCGCACGCATCCGATGCACGATGCGAGCTCGATCCTTCCCCCTGGCAAGCCTGGCCTGAAACTCCTCGATAATCGTGGGGATCAAGGAGACGCGGCGCAGCGCATGATCCTCGAACTCGAGGCTCCAGATAAACGACTCGTCGTTCCGTTCGACCTCGTCGCTNNAGTCGAACTCCACGCACCAGATGAAGGCCTCGTCGTTCCGCTCCACATCGTCCACGGCGTAGTCGTCGACGTAGTCCCCGCAGCTGAAGAGGATGGGCTTGCCTTGGTCGAGCATCATGCCGCGATAGATGTGTGGACTGTGGCCGAACACCACGTCGGCCCCCCGCTCGACGAACCGATGGGCGGCCTCCACGTGGTCTGGCGGCGGCTCATATCCCCAGTTCCCTCCCCAGTGGGCGGAGATGACGACCAGGTCGTGGGTGCCCCGCGCGTCTTCGATCGCCGTCAGTAGGCGGCCGAACCGTGAGTCGGTCCAGTTCAGTGGCACATAGCAGATGCCGGGGACGTCAGCGCGCGCCTCCCATTCCGGCATGTTGTCGGTGAACGCAAGCACGGCCACGCGAACGCCGCCGGCCAAGAACGTGGCGGGCCGCCACGCCTCGTCCGTGGATGCCCCGGCTCCCGCGGGCTGGATGCCGTGGGCCAGAAGCGTCGCGATGCAGTCCTGGAGGGCACCGCGTCCAAAGTCCAGCGTGTGGTTGTTGGCGAGCGACACGGCCGCAACACCGGCCTCCGCGAGGACGCGCACGTTCTTGGAGTCCGCGCGAAAGCGAAAGACCTTACTGGGCCACGGCTCGCCGCAGTCCGCGAGCACACATTCGAGGTTGAGAACCACGGCGTCGACGGCCCGCAGGGAAGAAAGCGTGTCCCCCCACGGATACGTGAACGGCGCGGCGGCCAAGTATCGATTCACGAGCCGCCCCAGCATGACGTCGCCGAGCAGAATGAGTTTCAGCGCGACCCCGCCGCCGGGCGCCGTTCCTCGTGGAGATCGAGCAGTGCCCGAATAATGTCGCTCGCGCTGACGATACCAACGACCCGACCTTCGTCGAGGATCGCGATGCGCCGTACCATCCTGTCGAGCATCAGCCCGGCGAGCTGCTCCACGGGCGTACTCCCATCGGCCGACACCGGATCGGGCGTCATCACGTCCGAGATCCGCTCCCCGAACCCAGCGGACAGGTCGGTAAGGCTGACCATACCGATCATCCGTTTGGTATCGTCCACCACGGGCGCCCCATGGATCCGGTACCGCAGCAGGGCGCTCTGCGCCTCGCCGATTGTCATCCCCGGGGTGAAGGTAATGACGTCCTTGGTCATGATGTCCCGCGCGTCCATACCAGCCCACCCTCGCATCGCATCTGCCGCTCACGTCCTTGCCTTTTTACAATACCCAGTCGCCCGTCCGCCGGCCATCGGGCGCGGGCTCGATTCTCTCGGCGCGCGAAACATCGGATGATCGCTCGATCCCCGCCTCGGCGTCACCAGGGTACACTTGAATGGGTCCCGAGAGGAAGGTGATGTTGCCATGAGCGCTCGCGACCAGGTTCGTGTTCACGAACGTCCTGTGCAGATTCCGGTCGGACTGGTCACTTTGGACGGCACCTTAGCGATCCCTGACGGCGCCGGAGCCGTTGTGCTGTTCGCCCACGGAAGCGGAAGCAGCCGCCACAGCCCCCGAAACCGGCAGGTTGCCGAGGCGCTCCGCGGGGCCGGCCTCGCGACCCTGCTGATGGACCTGCTGACCCGGCAGGAGGAGCGGGCAGACGCGGTGACCGGGCATCTGCGGTTCGACATCCCGCTCCTCGCCGATCGACTGGCCGGCGCCACCGACTGGCTGCTGACCCAAAGCGATACCCGCGAGTTCCTGATCGGTTACTTCGGCGCCAGCACCGGCGCGNNAGCGTCCCGCAGCCGTGCGGGCGATTGTCTCCCGAGGAGGCCGTCCGGACTTAGCCCAGGCGATCCTGGCGGAGGTGCGCGCGCCAACACTCCTCATCGTCGGCGAACGGGACGAGATCGTGCTGACCTGGAACCGAGAAGCGCTACGGGAGCTCCGTGTTGAGAAAGATCTGGCGATCGTTCCCGGCGCGACGCATCTGTTTGAGGAGCCGGGCACCCTCGAGCAGGTGGCACGGCTGGCGGCCGATTGGTTCGCTCGGCACTTGTCGCCCGAGCGACGGTGACGCGCGCGAGTGACGACGAGGGATCTTCGAGCACCGTACGTTGGGCCGCCCGCGCCGGTGCTATCGGTATCGGGTGCCCGCTGGTTCGGGCGGATCAAGCCTGGACCGGATAGCCAGCCGGCCGAGACTGGATCCAGAATGGAACTGGAATGATTGAAGTTTCGACCATCATGGCGCCGGCGGCGCAAATCCACGGTGGTGCGCGGCTTCCGAACCGCGCCAGCTCCTTGCTGCGCAAGACCATCAGAGGTTCATGCCGTACCTCTCACGGGAGGCGGAACATGCGAGCGTATGACATTATGACCAAGGACGTGTTGACGGTGACCGCGGATATGTCGGTCGACGAGGTTCGCGATCGCTTCTTCCACAATCGGATTCACGGCGCACCGGTAGTCGACACGTCGGGCACGCTCATCGGCATCGTCAGTTTCGTCGACCTCGCCGGAGGGTTGGGACGACGGGTTCTGCATGTCATGCAGCGCGACCCTGTGACGGCATCGGAGGATGCCTCCGTTGAAGCGCTCGCCTCGCTGATGCTCGCCCACAAGATCCATCGCATCCCCATCGTGCACGACCGGCGGCTCGTGGGCATTGTCGCGGCGAGCGACATCATTCAAGCGCTGCTCGACCTCCGCGGGGCAAGCGGGGCGGAAACAGCAGAAGCCGAGGAAAAAGTCTGACGGCATCGCCGCCCCGGCGGGAGTGTGAGGTGCCGGCACGATGACTGTCAGGGGCGCCTGACCGGCCGACCCCCTTGAGCGCAGGTCGGACCGAGTCATGGGCAACGGTCTGTAGCGTCCCGGGCAACTCGTGTATCCGGCAGTGCGTCCGCAATGGTGTGAGATCGGACGCAAGGACTTTCAGGTTACCTCCTTCGCGGGCGGCGTCCCCGAAAGTTCTAGCGTGCTTGGCAATTTCGTTGGGATCTTCAGTAACTGGGCGAGGCGGTGCTGGAGCCAGATGGTGAGTAAGGCGACCAATAGAAGCGCGACAACAGTCCAATAGAAAATGGGGCGGGTCTCGGCCAAGCCATAGCCGAGGAGAGACAGGACAATGTTCGTTGGAAGAATGCTCAGAAACGTCACCCATAGGAATGTCGCCCAGGAAATTGGAGTCAGGCCCAGCACGAAGTTCATCAAACTGTAAGGCAGCGGGCTGAATTGCACCAACAGGACGGCCCACCACCCCCCTTGCGTTACCGTGTGGTCTATCCACGCCAACACGCCGGAGGGAACCACCCGCAGGGCCACCGCCCGTCCTACAAGACGGGCGATCCCGAAGGCGAGGCAAGCGCTGACCATCGCCCCGACAATCGACACAGAAATGCCGCCCCAGAATCCAAACACAGCGCCATTGGCGGCGATGAGGAAGTCGGCCGGAAACGGCAGAAACGTGTTGATGACCATCACAAGCACCGATGTGAGCGGTGCCCACAGTCCCCACTCGGCGACGGCCGCTCGCACGTGAACGATGGTGATGCTTGACCACGCGCCGAGCGTATGGAGCCAAGCCGGGGCGACAAGAGCCGGCGCGAGCATCCAAAATCCTTGGCCATGGCCCACCACGATCGCACGTCCCCCAGGCTGCCGATGCCGACGTCCGAATTGTATCCTACTTGAATCGATGGCGTGTCACTGCAATACGGCGTGTGCCCGATAGTCTCCTGGACTCCCTCAGGGTATTGTGAAAAGCGGCGGAAAGGACGTGCCGGATGTCCTCACCCGCGGGGTCGTGACGAGGTCGACCGAACGGGATGGCTCCCATAGCCGGACACACGCCTACGTGAGGTTCGCAATGCTCTTACGGGCTATCGCTGGGCGAGAGATGCACCATCAACCCGGGATTGTGAGGTCGTGGCTCTCGGCCCTGCTCGCGGTCGCGGTCCTCGTGATGCCGTGCGCCAACGTGTCGCCGGCGTGGGGCGCCGATGGCTCGCTCGTCATCGCGGCCCTGCATCTGCTCGAGCGCACGTACGTCGACCCGATCCAACCCGTCCCGCTGCTCAACGCCGCAATCGCAACGCTTCGCCAGGCGACCAACGAGGGCGCCGGGGTGTTGCCGGACATCGCCCCCGGCACCCCGGACGCGCGGGCGGATGCCCAGTTCGTGTCAGAGTTCGTGCGTGCGGCGCAAGTGAGCACATTGCCCGAAGCGCAGCTCGCCTACGCCGCGACGGAGGGAATGCTCTTGTCCCTCCATGACAGCCACACGTACTATCTCGATCCTGTGGCGCTTCGCGAGAGCCAACGTCAACTATTGGGGCAACCGAGCTTCAGCGGCATCGGCGTGACCATCGCGTCTCGGAAAGACGCGGCCGGAATCTCGTGGGTGTTCGTGGAGAACGTCTTCCCGGGGTCCCCGGCGGCGCGGGCAGGCATCAAGCGGTTCGACCGCCTCGTGTCCGTCGACGGACAATCCCTAAGGAATGCGACCGCGCTCGACGCGAGCACGCTGCTGCGCGGCCCCGCCGGGACGACGGTCTCCGTCACCGTGCAGCGTCGGACGCAAACGCTGCACGTCTCGGTGGCGCGGGCGCCGATCAAGGTCGTGCCGGTGGAAACAAGCTTCATCGCGCCCGGCGTGGCGTACATCACGCTGTTCGAGTTCGCCCGGGGCGCTGGACAGCAACTCCGCGAGGAGCTCCAACGCTTGCGCGCGCGTAGTCCCATTCGGGGGGTCATCCTCGACCTACGCGGTGACGCGGGCGGGCTGGTCGTCGAGGCCGCCAGCGTCGGCGGGCTGTTCCTCCCGCCGCACACCGTGCTCGCGCGGATTCACGAACGGGACCTGGTGGCCAGCGCGATCGAGACCTCCGGACCCCCGCTCTTCCCCCAGACCCCACTCGTCGTATTGGTCGATGACGGCAGCGCATCCGCCTCGGAGATCCTCGCCGGCGCGTTCAAGGACTACGGACGGGCGACGATCGTCGGCGTCAAGACTGCCGGCGCTCTTGGTGGATCGGTTCTCGTGCGGCTGCCCGAGGGTGGCATGTCCGTGACCGTGGAGCGCATCGTGACGCCGAAAAGTCAGCGCGTGGAGGCCGTCGGGATCGCGCCCGACGTAACCGTCGCCCTGACGGTAGCGGACATGGAGCGCGGGCAGGACACGCAGCTCCAGGCAGCGCTGCACGCGCTCTGAACGATTCGCGCCGGGGAGCTGAACACATCGTCTATACGCTCTCTCGCCGTTGGCGTGCCCTGGCGATGGAATCGGACCCGCACCCGATGTCCAATGGCGCGCGCCCCCGCGTATGCTAAGGAGGGAAGCTGCACAGGGGATCCTGGATGGTTGGGCTTGCACGTCGACGGGAGGAATAGTGTCATGGTCACATCGCGGTCTGAACATCATGAGCCAATCGAGGGAGGATCGCCGCGGACTCCAAGGATGTGGCCTGCCCGCACCCCGGCAACGGACGACCTGATGGCTCGGCTGGAACGCCTTGAGGCCATCGCAACGGCCATCGCCGCGCACCTGGGGGTGGCACTCCCCGGCGGTACCCCGGGCCCGGCACGCCGGCTCCGTGTCGCGCAGGCGGGCGCAGCGGTGGCCGGATACGAAATCGTCCGCACTGTGGCTCGGGGACTTCTCGGTCGCGTGAAGCTGTATAATGCGGCACGTGGCTACGGCTTCATCACGAGCCCAGACGCTTCCGGGGATGTATTCTTCCATCGACGCGATTGTCCGGTCGATCCGGCAACTTTCGAGCACGACGCCGAAGTCGCGTTCGATCTTGTCGAAATGGTCAACGGCNNCCATGTTAGCCCGCGCCGGGAGGCGCATCCGGCATCCTCCGCGTCCCGGTCCGGTCGCGTCGTGGCAGGCCCGAGATTACCGCACCTCGGCGGACATGCGAAGCGCACCCCGGCGACCACGCACGTGACCCCCTAACAGACGAGGGCCAAAACGGGCGGCCGACTCTGTCGACCGCCTATGATGCTCCCGCAGTGGGTGTGGCTTTCCGCGCGATGCTTCCGCACCGATTGGTGCTTCGGGGACAGCTATCTCCCGGGTGACCCGGGCGGTGCGTCNNNGTGAGCCGCGCCGCCACCCTGCCGTTCACGGTGTCCGGCGGGTATGCCCCTGTCTCGTCGGGTGCGCCTGCCGGCGTCCCGGTCAGGATCTCGATGCCTTCGTCGATCGTGCGAACGGCCCATACGCGGAAGCGCCTCTCCTGGACCGCCGCGACGACCTCCTCGCGGAGCATCAGGTGAGGGACGTTCTGCCGGGGAATGATGATACCCTGGCGTCCGGTCAGCGTCTTGGCCTTGCACACTCGATAGAACCCTTCGACTTGCTCGTTCACGTCA
>DOUU01000091.1:2161-2796 GCA_003520425.1 Deltaproteobacteria bacterium | reverse complement strand
TCCCCCTCCACATCCGTGTAGACCTGCTCGAAGGTCAGCGACGCGGACAGGCTCAGCGGGCGCACCTGCGCAAAGCGCCGCGCAAGAAATGACGACAAAACGAGGACTCCCTTGCTGTGAATCCGTCCCGACAATCGGCTTTCTCGCTCGATGTCCACGACACCGCGGCCGCCGACGTAAGCCCGGGCCGTAATCCGGCTCGGTTGGCCGAACGCATAGTCGCCAAGCTGGCGCACCGAAACGCCGTTGATCTGTCCGACCGCCTCGCCCTCCGTGTCGATCAGAAGCTGCCCCTCGACGATCTCCTCGCGGATCTTGTCCTCGACCAAACTGGACCGAAACACCTTGTCCTCGATTGCCTGGCGGACGTCTTCTCGCGACACGAGCGTCCGACCCTGCCGTTGCGCGACCGCGGCGGCTTCGAAGATGATCTCCGCGACTTTGTTAAACCTCGTGCTGAGCTTCTCCCGGTGCCCGGCCAGTCGTGCGCTGTGCTCCAGCACTCCTGCGACCGCGGATGCATCGAAGTGGCGCAGTCCGGCCCGACGGCACATGGCTGCGATCGCGCCGACGTATTCTTGTTGCGTCTGCGAAGTCCGGTCCACGACGACGTCGAAATCGGCGCGGATCTTGAA
>DOUU01000091.1:0-2144 GCA_003520425.1 Deltaproteobacteria bacterium | reverse complement strand
GTGTGGCGATCGGAAGAACGCCGAGCGCCTCACCCAACGGCTCGATCCGGACCTCCCGGTGTCGGAGGGCTCGCTTCAACCCCTCGTAGGCGAACGGATGTCGGAGCATATCCGGAAGCTGCAGGATCAGGTATCCGCCGTTCGCTCGATGCAACGCACCCGCCTGAATCATGGTGAAATCAGTCGTCACGGCTCCGAACTCGGCCCGATATTCCGCGCGTCCGAGCAGATTGTAGTACGTTGGGTTCGGCTCGACGATGACCGGAGCGCCCGTTTCGGCCCCGCGGTCGACCAGGAGGTTGACTCGGTAGCGGGCGAAGATGCTCCTCCGGCCAAACGCCAGCAGCAGCGCGAGCCTCGTGTCCGGAGATCCGTCTTCTTCGACCGACGCGCGAAGTTCGGGCAGGTGGTCGAGCATGTCCTGCTCCACGGCGTCGAGAAACGCATTCACCTTGGCATGGTCTCTGTATGCGTCCCTGACCCGCGCCACCGGAGCGTCGATGACTGATTTCGCCGTATCCACATCGCACTCTCGGAGCGCGAATCGCGCCTCCCGCTCGAGCGCCCGCACCTTGCGGCTGGTCTCACCGATCCGGTCCCCGAAGGCCTTGATTTGCGCTTCGATCAGCGCCTGATGAGCCGCGGGCAGCGCCCGAAAGATCTCCTCCGGAATCGGTCGCCCCTGAAGGTCCACCGGTATCGCCACGATGCCGAAGGGGCGCCGCTGAACCGCAAGAGCGTGCCTCTTGGCTTCAACCTCAAGGGCAGCCCACAGATCGGCGATGCGTTGCTCGTAGCGCCGGACCAACTCGGTTCGCCGTTGTTCATACGCCTCGCTCGCAAACGCGCGCCGCACCCCATCCCGCACGTCATCCACCAAGTCCGCAATGTGCTGCTGGAACCCCCTCCCTTGCCCGGGCGGGAAGGCCATGGCCATTGGCTGATCCGGAGCCGTAAAATTGTGCACGTAGCACCAATCCGGGGGGACCGCGCGGGTGCGCGCAACGTCCGCGACCCGCTGACGCACATAGGTGCTGCGCCCCGTTCCAGACGGCCCGCTGACATACGCATTGTATCCAGGCTGATCGATGAGCAGCCCGAAGTCCAGGGCACGGGTCGCCCGCGCCTGCCCGACGATCGCGTGCCGAACCGGAACCTCGGCGGTCGAGACGCATCCGAGCCCCGCGGGGTCACACGTCCACCGCAGGTCCCCGGGAGCGATCTGNNTACCCCGGCGACCCTCCATCAACACGCAAGGCCCCCCGACCGCGGGGGGCCCTCGACGCCGGCGGGGTAGCGCATGCCATGCTGAAGAACCCGAATATAGGTGGCGCGGTCGAAGGCGATCGGATCGGACATCACACGACGACGCATCCGGCCGCGAATGCGCGAGACGGAATCGATGTCGCGACGAGCGAGCCAGTCTGTAAGGCCGTCGAGGAGCGTTTTCATGTAGCCCACGCCGTGACGAACCAACGCCGAGGTGGTCGCCACCGCGTCGGCGCCCACGAGCAGATACTTCACGACTTCATCGGCGCCTTGGACGCCGGTGCTGGCTGCGAGCGATGCTCGNNCCGTTTCAACGCCGGTGCTCGCGGCGAGCGAGCCGCGCACCTGACCCGCGAGCACGCCGATCCACAACAGGGGCAGCCGGATCTCGGCCTTCCGACTGAGGTCCAAGTCGCGTCGCAGGCGGAGTGCGCCAAGGTCGATATCGGGCCCGTGAAATCGGCTGAAGAGCACAAACCCGTCCGCCCCCGCGTGGTCGAGGCGACGTACCAGATGTCCCACGGCACTGAAGTACGGGCCGAGCTTTACCGCAACGGGAATCGAGACCGCCTGTTTCACGGCCCGCAACACGTCGACGTAGCGCTGCTCCACCTCAGCGCCACTTACGCTGAGGTCGGTCGGCAGAAAGTAGACGTTGAGCTCGATCGCGCTCGCGCCCGCGTCCTGCANNTTGAGACTCGCAAGCACGGGAACGTCGACGGCTCGTCGCGCCCGACGGATGAACTCCAGATACTCGTGTGGCCGGATGTGGTAGGCTGCGGCAGGAGGAAAATGCGAGAGTGCTTCAGCGTAGCTGTTGGTGTGTGCGTCGATCCGACGCTCGACGTCGTCGGCCTCCTGCTCGATCTGCTCCT
>DOUU01000142.1:2428-2669 GCA_003520425.1 Deltaproteobacteria bacterium | reverse complement strand
GAAACGCTGCTGCGGGCTCGCTCCGTCAGCTTCATGACATCGACCGGGAGCGTCTGCATTCTCTCGAATTTCGGGCGTATGCCATCGGGGAGGGTCTGCCACCCGGCGTGCGCACACAGATGAAGGTCCTCTCGACCCTGCACGCGTGGGGCTTCGTGGTGAGCCCGGAGAGCGAGTTCTGCGCCGACGTCGACGAGGCCATCGCTTACCACGCGCAAATGCTGAAAAAGCGCGATCGACT
>DOUU01000142.1:0-2407 GCA_003520425.1 Deltaproteobacteria bacterium | reverse complement strand
GTCCCGCCGCAGCAGGAGACGACCGTCGTAGAGGACATCGATGTGCAGGTCGGCCGCACCGGAGCCCTAACCCCCGTGGCGAAGCTTCGTCCGGTGCGCGTGGGCGGCGTTACGGTATCGAGCGCATCACTCCACAACGAGGATGAACTCGAGCGCAAGGATGTGCGTGTGGGCGACACCGTCCTCGTGCAGCGGGCGGGCGATGTGATCCCGCAGGTCGTGCTCGTCGTAAAGGAAAAGCGGCCGCGAGGCACACGCGCCTTCCACCTGCCGTCCAAGTGCCCGGTGTGCGGCGGGACGGTCGTCCGACTCGAGGGGGAAGCGGTCACTCGCTGCACAAACCTCGACTGCCCCGCGCAGCTCAAGAATAACGTCCTGCACATGGCGAGCCGGGCCGCGCTGGACGTGGACGGTCTTGGAGAGAAGCTCGTCGATCAGCTGGTAGATCGAGGCATGGTGAAACGCGTCTCTGACATCTTTACGCTCGATGCAGATACCCTCGCTGGTCTCGACCGGATGGGGAAGAAGTCGGCCGCAAACCTCGTCACCGCCCTTGAGCGCGCGCGCGACACGACTCTTCCGCGCTTTCTCCTCGCCCTCGGGATCGGCCACGTGGGTGAAACCGTGGCTGACCTCCTCGCCCGCCACTTCAGGGACCTTGACTCTCTGATGCACGCTTCGATTCAAGAGATCGACGCGGTCCCGGGAATCGGCGGGACGATCGCCGAGAGCGTTGCTCGGTTCTTCGCGGATCCACGGAACGCGGCCGAGGTGAAGCGGTTGCGCCAGCTCGGCGTACGGTGGCCGAAGGGCTCGCCCGCGCCGCCTCGCGCGGGTCCCCTCGTTGGCAAGACCTTCGTTTTGACAGGTACGCTCGCAGGCATGACGCGCGACGAGGCGAAAGCGCGGATCGAATCCGCAGGCGGCCGCGTGGCGGGCTCCGTGTCGAAGAAGACCGACTATGTGGTGGCCGGTGAGGAGCCGGGCAGCAAGCTCGCGAAGGCACAGGAGCTTGGGATCACTGTCCTGGACGAGGAGGGCTTTAAAGCCCTCCTCTCGGGCGCTCGGGCATCCTAAGGACCTCCGCGACGCTAAACCGGAACAGGGCTCGCTCCAGCCGTTCGGCACGGCTGACGAGCACAGGCCGCTCGAGGGTGCGGCCGAACTCTGGGAAGTAGAGGCCCCGCTCGAGCGTAAAATGAAGGCTCTCTGGGAGGTCGATCCGTAGCCAGGTTCCATCCCGGAGTCGAAGGCGGACGCATCGCTTCTCGATCCGCGGCTCAAGGCCCGGTGCGAGAGGCAGTGAGAAGCGCACAGGGCGCGACTTGCCCTCGATGGTGTCCCGAATTTCAAGAAATCCCGGCTTCGCTTCCACGACGCGCCGGTGAAGCGTATCCGGGGTAGACCAGCTCACGCAGGTCGCCTCGAACCGCCGTCCAGGCTCAGCGGAGACAAGGACGACACGGGGTCGGCCTCCGATCCGGTGGGCCGCCCACAGTTCGGCCTGGTCCGCACCATTCACCTCAACCGTCGCGTGAGAGCGCGTCGCCCGACTCACATCTCGCAGCGCCCCAGGCAGGTACTCCGCGACCCCGGTATCGGTGACCACCCGCTCTTTACCGACCGAAAGCTCAAACGCCAAGGCATCACAGTGGGCATGCCCGGGCTGATAGGAGGGCATCGGTCCTGCGACCGACGCGATCACGGTGAACGGTCCGGATGAAATTCGCACAAAGCCGGCGTGTTCGAGAATGCCTGGCCGCTTTGGCCCCCGCGGAGCAATGCCGAGGGCGGCCCCGTAGCGGGTCAAAGCTGCAGGGCCGTGAGCCACTCCAAATGCGCAGTCCCCGAAGAGTGCGACTTCCCCGTCGGGGTGGGTCCAGACCGCCAGCGCGCCGAGCATGCGCCCCGCTGTCTCCCGCAAGGATTCCAAGAGGCCAGACGGGGCGCGGCTCGGCGCGGCGGCTGTCACATTCGCAAGGTCGAGGATGGATTCGAGGAGAATCGAGTGGTACATCGGGCTTCGCTCGACGTGTGCGCCGTCCGGGAGGACCTGCTCGGCGAGCTCCTCGCGCAGCCTTCGCTCGAAATGAAGCCAGGCANNAGAAGGTGGGTCTCGAGGTTGTGCGAGAGCATCGTGAGCTGGGAGGCGAGGGAGGCGGCTAGGCGCGTGCGCATCGCCTTATCTTCGGGGAGCGCCCCCGGCTCGAGCAGAAGCTTGATCCAGGTCTGCGCGCGCAGACTGATGGGACCGGATTCCCAGCCGACGCCCTTCCGGTGACGATCGATCCAATCGAGCATGAGGGCCATGCGCACGCGCCTCGCCGCCTCCCTCGCGTCTCAGCTCACGACACTCTCGCACAACCTAGAGACCCACCTTCTCGGAAATCACTATTTCTCAAACCTG
>DOUU01000209.1:185-2747 GCA_003520425.1 Deltaproteobacteria bacterium | reverse complement strand
TCGGAATCTCGCACATCACGTAGATGGCGAGGCCCCGCTGGCCCCGCACGAGCCCGTTCTTCTCGAGCTCGAGCAGCACGCGACGGCCTTCCTCGAGCGTGCGGCAGAACGGGATCATGAGCACCAGGTTCTCGAGGCCCATCTCCTCGCGGACCCGCCGCACCGCGGCACACTCGAGGGCGAAGCCCTCGCGGTAGCGGTCGGAGTAGTAGCGCGACGCACCCCGGAACCCGATCATGGGATTCGATTCGACGGGCTCGAAAACCGCGCCGCCCAGAAGCCCGGCGTACTCGTTGGTCTTGAAATCCGAGAATCGCAGGATCACCGGCCGCGGGTAGAACGCGGCTGCAATCTGCGCGATCCCCGTCGCCAGCCGGGACACGAAGAAGTCCGGACCCGTCAAATAGCCTCGGGTCCGCTGTTCGATCTTCTGGCGCGTCTCACGCTCGACCACCCGTTCGGGATGCACGAGTGCCATGGGGTGAACCCCGATCCAGTTCAGGACCACAAGCTCCATCCGGGCAAGGCCCACGCCCGCCGTCGGAAGCTGCGCCAGCAGAAACGCCCGCTCGGGATTGCCCACGTTCAGCATGAGCGGCACACGAGGAGTCGGCAGGGTCGCGGGATCGATCGACTCGCACTCGAACTCGATGCGGCCCTCATACACGTTGCCGACGTCACCTTCCGCGCACGAGACCGTCACCTCCTCCCCGCTCTCGAGGACCTGCGTGCCGAGCTCGGTCCCGACGACACAGGGGATGCCGAGCTCCCGCGACACGATCGCGGCGTGGCAGGTCCGGCCGCCGCGGTCCGTCACGACGGCGGCGGCGTGGTGGAGGACCGGCTCCCAGTCGGGTCCGGTTTCCGCCGTCACCAGGATCTCGCCGGCCGCGAAGGCGGCTTGCTCGGAGAGGTGGTGCAAGACGCGGACACGACCGCTTCCCACTTTTCCGCCGACGCTCTTGCCGCGCGCGAGGATCCGGCCTTTGGGTCCGCGCAGCTTGTAGACTTCGATGGCCAGGCTCTTTCGCTGGGAATGGACGGTCTCCGGTCGCGCCTGCACGACGTAGAGACTTCCGGTCTTGCCGTCCTTCGCCCACTCGATGTCCATCGGCGTCGGCTGGCCCGCCCGCGCGGAGTAGTGGTCCTCGATCGCGAGCGCCCAGCGCGCGAGCTGGATCACCTCGTCGTCGTCGAGCACGAAGCGCTCTCTTTCCTGGGCGCGCACAGCCCGCAGCCTGACGGGCTTGGCGGCGCTGCGCGGGTCGTACACGAGTTTCAGTGCCTTCTCCCCTCGCTCGCGCCGGACGATCGGACGATAGCCTTTGCGCAGCGTCGGCTTGTGCACCCAGAACTCATCCGGATTCACGCTTCCCTGCACCACGGTCTCCCCGAGACCGAACGCTCCGGTGACCATCACGACGTCGCGAAAGCCGGTTTCCGTGTCGAGCGTGAAGACCACGCCCGCCGAGGCGAGATCGCTCCGGACCATCTTCTGGATGCCCACCGAGAGCGCCACATCCTTGTGTGCGAAACCACGCTCGAATCGATAGACGATGGCTCGATCGGTGAACAGCGATGCCATGCAGTCCTGGATCGCTTGGAGAAGATTGGTCCGGCCGTGCACGTTNNAGGTAGGTCTCCTGCTGGCCGGCAAAGGATGCGGTCGGCAGATCCTCTGCGGTGGCGCTCGATCGCACGGCGACGTCGGTCGCCTCTTCGCCGCTTTGGGCCGAAAGCGCTCGGTAGGCGCGCTCGACCTCGGCCACCACGGCCGCGGGAAGAGGTGCCGAGCGGATCCGCTCGCGCACGCTGCGGCCCGTGCGCGCGAGCGCGTCGACATCCCGCGGGTCGAGCGCGGCGAGGGCGGCGTAGATCTGCTCCTCGATCCCCGCTTCCCGCAGGTGCAGCCGGTACGCGTCGGCGGTAATGGCGAATCCATCGGGCACGCGTACGCCTGCCGGAGCGAGCCTCTGGATCATCTCCCCCAGCGACGCGTTCTTCCCGCCGACGCGCGGGAGATCGGAAAGCGCGATCTCGGAGAAGGGCAAGACGAAAGGTGGCCTTAGCTCCGCCAAGGAGACTTCCTCCCCTTTTATCGTTATGCATAGCGCAGGGCAGGCCTGTCGGCTGGCTGACAGACCCCCCTGCCCGGACGGGCATGGTGGCGTGATGCGTGTTTGCATCGACGGGAACGAGGCCGCTGCACGCGTCGCTCACCGTCTGTCTGAAGTCGCCGCGATCTATCCCATCACCCCGGCGTCGCCGATGGGCGAACTTGCCGACGCCTGGAGCGCAGAGGGCCGTCCCAATCTTTGGGGCACCGTGCCCGAGGTGATCGAGATGCAGAGCGAGGCAGGGGCGGCAGCCGTGTTGCACGGCGCGCTCCAGCGCGGCGCGCTTGCGACGACCTTCACCGCCTCCCAGGGTCTGCTCCTCATGATCCCGAGCATGTTCAAAATCGCGGGCGAACTTCTTCCCTGCGTGATCCATGTCGCCGCGCGCGCCGTCGCGACCCACGCGCTTTCCATCTTCGGGGACCACAGCGACGTGATGGCCGTC
>DOUU01000209.1:0-175 GCA_003520425.1 Deltaproteobacteria bacterium | reverse complement strand
GCACTTTTTCGACGGCTTCCGGACCTCGCATGAAATTGACTCGATTGAGCCCCTCTCGGATGAAGACCTGCGGGCGATCGTCAGCGAGGAGATGATCCTCGCGCACCGGGCGCGACGCCTTTCCCCCGACCGGCCTGTGCTCCGTGGAACGGCCCAGAATCCCGACGTCTTCTTC
>DOUU01000166.1 GCA_003520425.1 Deltaproteobacteria bacterium | reverse complement strand
GATCTTCGTGCCGCACCGGCGTGCTTCAGCGACGGCGGCAAGGACCTCCGGCGAGGGTTTCCCGTGCTCGGTAAGCGTACCATCGAAGTCCACGGCGATGGCATGGAAATACGGAGACAATTAGGCTCTCGGAGGGGGATCATCCCCAGCAATGCCTGGGCCGTGCCGCCGGAGCGCACCTTGCGCTCGCTGCGACGATATCGCAAGCCGTACCGGCGCGTGACTCGTCACTGGCACAAGAAATGCTTTACATCTATCTGCGATACGCCATCACTTTCGCCGCGGCTCGAATCTGTGATAGCCCGGCGCGCCTTGCGTCATCCAGTCGCGGCGGCAGCAGCCTGAGAAGTGGGCACGCCCACGGCAGGTTCATTGCTAAGCCGAGCAAGGGGAGAAAAAATGGCTACCGACCCGATGCGCCTCCCGCGCAAGCCAGCGTTGGTGCTCTTCCTTTGTGGTGACGTGATGACGGGCCGGGGAGTCGACCAGATCCTCGCGCATCCAAGCGAGCCACAGCTGTACGAGCCCGCCGTCCACTCCGCGATGGGCTACGTCCAGCTCGCCGAGATGAGAACGGGCCCGATCCCGCGGCCCGTCGGTCCGGCCTATGTCTGGGGCGACGCGTTAGATGTGCTCGAGCACGCGAAGCCCGACGTGCGGATTGTCAATCTGGAGACGGCGGTCACCCTCTCCGACGAGGCCTCGGAAGGCAAGGACGTGCACTACCGCATGCATCCCCGCAACGTGGACTGTCTCATCGCCGCCCGCATCGACTGCTGCGTGCTCGCGAACAACCACGTGCTCGACTGGGGCCAGCGTGGGCTCGCGGAGACCCTCGAGACTCTGCATGGTGCCGGCATCCGGACCGCCGGTGCGGGCCGCGACGATCGCGAGGCCGATGAGGCGGCGGTCCTGGAGCTGGGCGGAAGGAGCCGGGTGCTCGTTTTCGCGTTTGGCCTGGAGACGAGCGGCATCCCCCGCGAGTGGGCGGCCGGAAAGGGCCGCTTCGGCGTGAACTGGCTGGCAGACCTCTCCCTCCGCTCGGTGCGGCAGGTCGCAGATCGCGTGAGGGCCGTGAAGCGACCTGGGGATCTTGTCGTCGTATCGCTCCACTGGGGCGAAAACTGGGGCTTCGTCATCCCGAAGTCGCAACGCGCCTTCGCCCGGGAGCTCGTCGACACTGCCGGAGTGGACGTCGTGTATGGACACTCCTCGCACCACGTGAAAGCTGTCGAGGTCCATCACGAGCGTCCCATCTTCTATGGCTGCGGCGACTTCCTGAACGACTACGAGGGCATCGGCGGCTACGAGGCGTACCACCCGGACCTCGGGCTCATGTACTTTCCGGCCTTCGACCAGGCAAGCGGTCGGCTCGTGCGGCTCGCGATGACACCGACCCAAATCCGTCACTTCCGTGTGAACCGAGCGCCGGAGGAAGGCGTCCGCTGGCTGCTCGAGACCATGCGCCGCGAAGCCGGAGCCCTGGGGGTGCGGGTCGAGCCGGCGAGCGACGACTCTTTTGGTGCTGGCGGGAGCGGTGTCTTGCAAGGAGTTTGGCGGCCCGCAATAACTGCGGCTACGTAGAGCAGACGCCGTCTTGGGGACGGAAAGTCTACCGATGAAGGAGGCCGGCACCGGAACCCACGACGACACTCGCTGAGCGGCGGCCTCGCGATTCCCTGGAGAACGCCAAGCCCTCCTCGCGATCTACTGGGAAAACCGCGCGGGCCTGCGGGAAGTCTCATGCGCGAGAAGCAGGTCGTCTGTGACCGAGGTCACCGAGAGCCGGCGCCGGAGATCAGCGACAGACGGTTTGTCTATCTCCTGTGGATGCGCGTCTCGCGTCTCGATGGCGCCGGCTGCTCCACGCGAACAGAAGCGATGCGTGGGGCGGAGCTGGTTTGCGCTGGGCGATCTGCGAAGGGGCGTGACGTGTCGGTGAGACGCAGAATCGTCAACGGGGCGTCGCAGAGGAGCGGTGACGGGCGCCTGAGGTCCCTGGCCCTGAGCGCCCCCGCCCCGACTCCGACTGCTACCGAGTCCGCGGCCCGGTGATGGTCGCGAGCGTCTCGCCGACGGCTGCAAGCGCTGAGGGGCCACCGTGCACCTTCGCCTCGTGAGCAATGTCGGCGAGCGAGATCATCCCGAGAAGGTGCCCGGCCTGATCAACGACAGGCAGTCTCCTCACCTGCGCTTCCCGCATCTTCTGCATCGCGTCTTCCAGTGTCGCCGATGGTGTGCATGAATGGATCGTACGCGCCATTGCTGAACCGACCTGGATCTCGGACAGCCTCCGCCCCTGCGTGTAGGCCGCCATGCAGATGTCCCGGTCCGTCAGGGTCCCGATCACTTTCTCCAAGCCTTCCTCGTCTACGACCGGCACGATGCCGCAGTCGTACTCCCAGAGGATCTGCGCGGCGCAGTTCAGGGTATGGGACGGCCTGCACGCGCGGACATCTTTCGTCATGAGCTGTTCGACCTGCACCGGTTTCTCCTTCTTGTTTGGCGGGCTCATTTGATGGCGATCCTCTTGGGCTTGGTCTCCTCCCGCTTCTCGATCCGCAGCATGAGGATGCCATCCTTGTAGGACGTATCGATACGGTCAGGGACCGCGTTTGCAGGCAGCGTGAACGAGCGGCTGAATGAACCATACGAGCGCTCGGCCCAGCAGCTGCGCTCCTTCTTTTCCTCGCGCTCCGATTTCTTTTCGCCACGCACAGTGAGCACGCCTTCCGTGATCTCGACGGAAACATCTTCCTTGCGCACGCCGGGAAGCTCGACGGTCACCACGTACTCGTTGTCTGTTTCATTAAGGTCCAAGACCGGTATGAGCAGCTCTCCGCGAGCGAAAGGCCGTTCTCGAAACATGTCCTCGAACAGGCGGCTGAGCCGCCCACGGCCCATGAGCGCGCGGAAGGGATCCCAGCGGGTGAACGCCTCCAGCTCGCCAAACGGGTCCCAGCGGGAAAGCGCTTTCGTCTCCTGCTCGGGCTTCTCTGCCATCGTCATCCCTTCTACGGATTCAGATTGGAGTCCCGTCGATGCCGGCGACGGGCACTGGTGCATCAGCTATGCCTCGGAGCCCGGAAGCCCCACGAGCCGCGCTTTCCTCGGGCGTGTGGCGGATTGACGCAGGAGGCGCGCTCAGGGTGGGATAAATCAGCGCGCGCCCTTCTGGCGCGGCATAAATGAGCGGCTCAGTAGTTTAGAGCGCGGACGTTCCTCATGGTCGAGACCGCGACCTGTGGTTGGTGCGGGCACACGAGGCACGAGGGAGACGATCCCGAGCGCCTCGCGTGCGTCTGGCCGGGTTGCGACTGTCAAATAGGGGTGCTCGCGCGTTGTCCCGGCGCGCAGGGAACGGTCCTGCCGGGTGAGTGCCCAGGGGCTCCCTTGATCAGATCACGATCCGGTGTGCCCGGATTTCGGGAGGGCAACAGAGGAAGAAAAATGACGCCGGCAAACGCGGGTTGATGGGGACCAGCAGCGAGAAGACCAAACAGAGTTTGCGCACCAGCACCGATCGTCTGCTGGCGTCGGCCAAAATCCCGGCAAGCCACATCGTGTCCGCCGCCGTGAGGTCTCCCCGGACGCCTATTGCCGCGCTTTAGCCTTCTCTAGGAGCCAGGGCAAGCGTTTCGAGTCCATTTCTTGCAAGAGCAGTTGTACGTACACCGTAGATTGTCGAGATCGGGCCCAATATCCAGCGCCAGATCTCAGGGTCGAGCCCCACGCCGCACAGGGCTCCGGCCCGGGAGAGCGGCTCGTGCCGTACGAGCCTCCCGGTCTCGAG
>DOUU01000351.1 GCA_003520425.1 Deltaproteobacteria bacterium | reverse complement strand
CTATCGTGACGCCCTGCGACTGGATCCGAGCCTCACCCAGGCGCGGATCAACCTCGCCAAGGCACTGCTCGACCTGGGACGGGCGGATGAGGCGCTGGCGGAGCTGGGGCAGGCCGCCGGTGGCGCAGCCGACACCGATCAGCCCGAGATCCACGCGGCAAGAGCCATGGCGTTCGCGATACGCGGGGACGCGACCGGCGCAGCGGCCGAAACTGAGGCTGCACTCCGCCACGTTCCCGATTTCGCATCGGTCCATGCGCGCCTGGGCATCGTGCTGGTCCAGGCCGGCCGTCTTCCCGAAGCGGAGTCCCAGCTGCGGCGCGCGATTGCCCTCGGACTTAAAGACGCCGAGGTTTATGCGGGCCTCGGGGACGCCCTGCAGCGCGAGGGCCGTACGGCGGAGGCGGCGGAGCAGCTCCGAGCGGCGGTGCGTCTGCGGCCGGGTTGGGTCGAGCCCTCCAACAACCTGGCCTGGATCCTCGCGACCGCGCCTGATCCCGGGCTGCGACGGCCGGAGGAAGCGATCACGTTGGCGGAGGCCGCCGCTCGCGGAACGAATCGCAAGAACGCCAATGTGCTCGATACCTTGGCGGTAGCCTACGAGGCTGCCGGCCGGCGCGCGGACGCCCTCGCGGTGGCGCGCGAGGCGCTCGCACTGGCCCGTGCACAGCGGGAAAACGAGCTCTCCGAGACCCTCGCCAAGCGGGTGCGCAGCTACGAGGCCGACCTGACGGCCAACAAGCAGTGAGCAGGGGGGCCTCCCTGCCCACGCGATCGGGGGTCTTTCGCTGTGCGACAAGTTTCGAACGCTCGGCGGAGGCGTCGTCTTCTCTTTGGTGTCATGCAGGCGGGCACATCGAGCTGCGGGGAGGCAAGCGTGGGAAACTCCGCGCGGCTTGTCGCGCGAAGCGGCTTTCGCAGCTCCTTCTCGGCTCGGCGGGGCCGCTGCAGCCCGTGCGTCTCATCCCCTTCGTGAAGCATCGACCCGTCCCGATGGACCACCGGTTGCCTCCTGCGAGCGAGAAGGCTCGAAATCAAACGAGCCTGCGGCAAGGAAGCTGAGTGGCCCGCAGACCGACCAAGACCCAAGCCTCGGCGAGAGGGACCCCGATGCGCGCGGGCAGGGCTTCTTCTCGGAGCGTGGACACGTCCAGCGCGAGCGAGGGCGATCTCACGGCTCCCCGGGACCGGGGGAAGGTGCTTGGCATTTGCGTCTTCCTCGCACTGGCGACGCTCCTGGTCTTCGGTCAGACGATCCGGCACCAATTCATCAACTATGACGACCCGGAATACGTGTATGCAAACCCGATGGTCACAGAGGGGCTGACCTGGAACGGGGTCCTCTGGGCCTTCAGCCACAGCTATTCTCGCAACTGGCACCCCCTCACCTGGATCTCCCACATGCTGGATTGGCAGCTCTACGGCCTCCATCCGGGCGGGCATCATCTCACCAGCGTTCTTCTCCATGGCGCAAACGCAATCTTGCTCTTTCTCGTCCTGCGAGAGATGACGCGTTCCCTCTGGGCGAGTGCGTTCGTGGCGAGCGTATTCGCGATCCACCCTTTGCGTGCAGAGTCCGTCGCATGGATCTCGGAGCGCAAGGATGTGCTGAGTGGGCTCTTCTTCATGCTGACGCTGGGCGCGTACGTACGTTACGTCCGCCATCCGTGGTCGCGAATGCGGTATCTCACCGTATTGCTTCTCTTCGCGTGCGGTTTGATGTCCAAGGCGATGCTGACCACGCTGCCGCTCCTCTTGCTGCTCTTGGACTACTGGCCGCTCGAGAGGTTTGCGGAAGAACACGCCGCCGGCGGGCCCGGACGAGCGGGGGGAAGGCGCTTTCCAGTGGCCCTGCGTTTGATCGCCGAGAAAGTGCCTCTGGTTGCGCTTTCAGCTGCGTCGTCCGCGGTCACGGTCCTGGCGCAAGGGAATGCGGCTCTTCCGACCGGGCAACTCTCGCTTCCTGCGCGGATCGAGAATGCCGTGGTGTCTTACGTCGCCTACCTGGGTCAAATGCTCTATCCGGTGGGCCTCGTGATCCCGTACCCGTATCCCGGAGACGGCTTGCCATCCTGGGAGGTGATGCTCTCCTTGGTCGTCCTCGTCCTTCTCTTCGCCGGAGCCTTTCTCTCTCGGCGCCGGCGCCCGTACCTGTTGGTCGGCTGGCTCTGGTACGTCGTGATGCTGGTTCCGGTGATCGGGATCGTTCAAGTCGGTGCGCAGGCGCGAGCGGACCGCTACACCTATCTCCCACAGATCGGAATCTATCTCCTCGTGGCCTGGACCGGGGCGGATCTTTGCGCCTCGTCGCGCGCCCGCAGCCGGGTGGTGGGCCTCTTGGCAACGGTGGTCGTCGCAGCCTTGATGGTGTGCGCGGCGATCCAGGTCTCGCACTGGCGCGATAGCCTCTCGCTTTGGTCCCATTCGGTGGCGTGGAGCTCCGGCAATACGGTGGCCGAGAACAACCTCGCGTGGCTCTTGGCGACCAACCCGGAGGCATCGCTGCGAGACGGCGCAAGAGCGATCCAGCTGGCGGAGGAGGCCAATCGGCGAGCAGGGGGCGTCGAGCCTTCGCTCATGGACACGCTTGCCGCTGCGTACGCGGAAGGACGCCGGTTCACCGCTGCGGTCGAAGTGGCCGAGCGGGCCGAGAAGCTGGCCGCTGCGCGGGGAGACACGTCCATGGCTCTCGCCATCCGGATGCGGCTCAGCCTCTACCAGGCAGGTCGGCCCTACCGCGAAGTGCCCTGAGAGCTCGTTCGAGTCGTGGCGTACGGGGGGACTTGCTCTCGGGGACCCCTCGCAACGGAGCCGCTCTCTCCATATGGTCTAGCTTTGTCGTTTGCGCATGGAGGAGAATGGAATGAGCGCCGCCCGTCTAGAGTGGGATACCCCGATGTATCGGCTTGCGGTGGCGCAGCTCGACCGCGCCGCGGGCCTGATGCAGCTCGACGACAATATCTGGGAGCGGTTGCGCACGCCGCAGCGTGCCCTCGTGGTTTCGTTTCCCTTCCGGCGGGACAACTACGCGACCGTGGATACGGTTTTTGGCTATCGCGTCCAACACCTGCTCAGCATGGGTCCGACGAAGGGCGGGACACGATTCGACGAGGACCTCGATCTCGGTGAGGTGACAGCCCTCGCGATCTGGATGACGTGGAAGTGCGCCATCATCGGCTTGCCGTTCGGCGGGGCAAAAGGAGGCGTGCGGATCAACCCGAACGACCTCTCGCGTACCGAGCTTCAGCGCATTACGCGCCGCTACACCTCCGAGATCATCGAGATGATCGGCCCCGACCGGGACATCCCCGGGCCGGACCTCGGGACGGACGAGCAGGTGATGGCGTGGATGATGGACACCTACTCCCAGCAGAAGGGACATACGGTTCCCGGCATCGTGACGGGCAAGCCCGTCGAGATCGGTGGCTCGCTTGGGCGCAAGGACTCCACCGGCCGTGGTGTCGTGACCTGCATGCTGGAGGCATGCAAGTACCTCGGCATGCCGATCGAAGGAGCACGCGTTGCCGTGCAGGGATTCGGGCAGGTCGGCGGCACCGTGGCACGTCTTTGCATGCAGCTTGGCGCCCGGGTGGTTGCGGTCTCCGACGTCAAGGGCGGAATCCACGATCCGAACGGCCTCGACGTCCTGAAGCTCGAGGCCTGGGTCAAGGAGCACCGTTTCTTGGAGGGATATCCGGGAGGGGAAGCGGTGACGCCGCAGGAGCTGCTGACGCTTCCTTGTGACGTGCTTGTTCCGGCAGCGATCCAAAACCAGATCACAGAGCAAAACGCTGGCGACCTCCGCTGTCGCATGGTGGTGGAGGGAGCCAACGGTCCAACGACACTCGAGGCGGACGACATCCTGGCCGTGCGTGGAACGTTTGTCGTTCCCGACATTCTCGCGAACGCCGGTGGAGTGACTGTGTCGTACTTTGAATGGGTGCAGGATGCCCAGCAGTTCTTCTGGACCGAGGAAGAGGTGAATCAAAAGCTGATTACGATCATGCAGCGNNAGCTTTCGCGAGGTCCTCGCCGTGGCGCGAGAGAAGAACGTGGACCTGCGCACGGCATCGTTGATGCGCGGCATCCACCGCGTCGCCGAGGCGAAGCGACGTCGCGGCGTGTTCCCTTAGGAAATTGCAGAGCGGCTGGCGCCGGGCCGCGATGGATTCTCCGCGCGCCTCGCCCATCTCGGCGAGACGCGCGAAACGGCCGGGTGTTTGCTGGCGGTCTTCCCCGCACCCCGCGAGCCTCGGCCGGCCCTCGAGCGGGTCAAGGCGGGACGGGAAGGGCGCGCAGGTTCGAGCGCCCTCTGCCCGGCAGGGCCCCGGCCGCCTGGCAGCCGAAGGCGCTTGCCTATTGAGTGCTGCTCGATTACTATTGAGCCGCGCTCAAAAGCGGGGGCTAAGCATGCGGAACTTCGAGCCGCTCGACGTGGGCGAGCGGGTGACCTCGGGCAGGGGGCACGCGGCTCGCGCCCTCCTTGGGCGGGAGGGGCGA
>DOUU01000393.1 GCA_003520425.1 Deltaproteobacteria bacterium | reverse complement strand
GCAGATCGCGACCCCAACGCTCGTGGGCACGCTTTCCATCTGCATCGTCTTTTTTCCGGTCGTGCTGCTGACGGGCGTGGCGCGGTTCCTCTTCACCCCGTTGGCACTCGCCGTCGTCTTCTCGATGCTGACCTCGTATCTTCTTTCGCGCACGCTGGTCACGACGATGGCTCGATACATGCTCCCCGAAAGCCACAACGAAGCGCCGGGAAGGGGAATCTGGGGCCGATTCCTCCGCGGATTCGAACACCGCTTCGAACAGGCTCGCAAGCACTATCACGACGCACTTGAGAGGTTCATGCGAAACCGCGGCCTCGCGCTCACCTGCGTGGGGGTGATGGTTGCATCCTCCGTCCTCTTGCTGCCGGTCGTGGGCGAGGACTTCTTCCCCAGGGTCGATGCCGGCATGATGCGACTGCATCTTCGAGCTCCCACCGGCACCCGGATCGAGAGGACCGAGTGGATTGTGGATCAGGTGGAGCGCACCATCCGAGAGACTGTCCCGGAAAAGGAGCTCGAGGGGATCAGCGACAACATCGGCTTGCCGGTCTCCTACGACCTGGCCTTCTATCAGACCGACAGCATCGGCCCTCAGGACGCCGATATCCTGATCCAGCTCAAGGCGGACCACGCTTCCACGGCAGGGTACGAGAATGCGATCCGAGATCGGCTAAACCGGGACTATCCCAACGTCGAGACCTACTTTCAGGCCGCAGACATCATCGGGCAGGTTCTGAACTTCGGGCTCCCGGCCGCCATCGACGTCCAGATCTCCGGAAACGACCTCCAGTCCGACTACCGGCTCGCCTCAGAACTCAAGAAGGAGATGGCGACCATTCCGGGGATTGCGGATCTGCGGATCGCGGAACGCCTGGACTACCCGGCGTTCAAAGTGGACGTGGACCGGGCGAAAGCCCTGGAGCTCGGGATTACGGAAGAGCAGGTGGCTTCAAGCCTTTTGACGTCGCTGAGCGGCAATACCTTGATCCAGCCGAGCTTCTGGCTGGATCCCAAGAGCGGCGTCAACTACCAGGTCATTTCCCAAACGCCCGAGCACCTCGTCGATTCGGTGGGTGCCCTCGCGAATACACCGCTCAGCACGCCGGGTCCCGTGGGACAGGGGAGGGCACCGCAGTTGCTTGGAAATGTCGCCGCCATCACCCACTCGCTCGATCCCGGGGTGATCGCTCACTACACGGTGCAGCGCGTGATCGACGTCAACACCGCAGTGAGGGGACGGGATCTCGGCGGCGCGACGGCCGATGTGCAGGCAGCGATTCGGAAGCTGGGAGAGCTTCCTCCCGGAACGAAGATCACCATTCGGGGCCAAGTCGAGGCGATGCGCGAATCTTTTGCCACGCTCGGTCTCGGGATCGTCCTCGCCATCATTCTCGTCTACCTGCTTATGGTGGCGAACTTCCAGTCGTGGCTTGAGCCTTTCATCATCATGATGGCCCTGCCTGGCGCCCTTGCGGGCGTTCTGTGGATGCTCGTTCTCACAGGGACGACCATCAATGTGGAATCCTTGATGGGGACGATCATGGCGGTCGGCGTCGGCGTGGCCAACAGCAATCTCCTCATCACGTTCGCGAACGATCTGCGCGAGGAGGGCTACGACCCGGTCGCCGCGGCACTCGAGGCGGGCCGGATTCGCTTCCGGCCCATCCTCATGACAGCGCTTGCGATGATCCTCGGGATGCTCCCGATGGCGCTCGGCCTCGGAGCAGGAGCGGAGCAGAACGCTCCGCTCGGTCGCGCGGTGATCGGGGGGCTGCTCTTGGCGACGGTGATGACCCTGTTCGTGGTGCCGACCGTCTATTCGCTCTTTAGCGGCCGTTTCAAGGGAAAGCGCGAGCGGGATGCGGAGATCGCGACGGCAACCTCGGCGCATGTCTGAGCGAGCGCGATGCTAGGATGGTCGTGAGCTCCCCGGAACACCAAGCCCCGAAACCCAGCCCGGATCGTGGCGCGTCGCGATTTCGCTGGATCGTGTCCGCACTTCTCGTGTTTGCCGTGAGCGCGGCAGTGCTGCTTTTTCGCACACACACGATCGAGGCGGAACGGGGAGCGCTGGCCCGCGGCGCGTCGCAAGGTCCGCGGGTCCTCGTGAGACGGGTCGGCCGCGCGCCGGAGAGCGAAGAGGTTCGGCTCCCGGCCAGCGTCCACGGCTTCATCGAGACCGGGATCTACGCGAAAATTGCCGGCTATGCCAAGGAGATCCGGGTCGACAAAGGGGACCGGGTGCGCCAGGGGCAGGTCCTGGTGGTGCTCGAATCGCCCGAGCTCGACAAACAAGTGGTCGACGCGCGTGCGAACTACTGGCTTCAGCGGGTGACCGACGACCGCTACCAAAAGCTCGTGAAGGAGGACGCGGTCGCGCGGCAGGCCGCAGATGCTTCTCACGCCCAGATGCTTCAAGCCAAGGCGAACTACGAGCAGCTGCTGGCGCTCCAGCGCTATGAAATCATCACCGCGCCTGTGGATGGACTCATCACGGCGCGCTACCTCGACCCGGGCGCTCTCATCCCGCAGGCGACCTCTCCAGCAGCCGGAAGCACGCCGATTCTTGCCATTGCAACCATGAAGCCAGTCCGAGTCTATGCGGATGTCCCCCAGGATCTTGCGCCGTACATCCGAGACGGGGCGCCAGCCGTCGTGACTGCGAGCCAATATCCGGGGCGCAAATTTGGGGGAACCGTCACCCGGCACCCCGAGGCGCTGGCATCGGATACCCGCACGATGCGGGTCGAAGTGGATCTCGAGAACTCAGATTCCGCGCTCTTCCCCGGCATGTACGCGACCATGGAGCTGCACGTCTCGTCGGGCGGAGGTGTGCCGCTGGTTCCCGATGACGCGCTGGTATTTCGCGATGGCAAGGTGTACGTGCCGATCGTGGAGAACAACCGAATCCGCCTTGCGCCGGTCACGCTCGGCTTGGACAACGGCCGTGAAGTGGAAATCACGCAGGGCATTTCGGAAAACGATTGGGTGGCGATCAATCTCGGGCAGGCGGTGCGAGACGGAGATCCCGTGCAGCCGGTCGAAGCAAGCGACTAGTCGAGCGCGGAGAGCCGCTCCACCGCCGGCACGATGGGGTAGCGCGGGTCGGGGAGTCCCTCAGGGTTCGAGGGACGTAAGACCCTCGCGCACTGCGTACTTCGTAAGCTCCGCAACGCTGTGAATGCCAAGCTTGCCCATCAGGTTGCGCCGGTGGGTCTCGACGGTAGAGGTCGACAGATGGAGATGCCCCCCGATCTCGGAGGACGTGTGTCCCTCGGCCAGGAGCTGGAGCACCTCGCGCTCGCGGGCGCTCAAGGTTCCGTAGGCGGATCCGGCGGGCGGGCGGACCGCGAGGGCCGTCTCGATCACTGCGCCGGCCACCTCGGCAGAGAGATGGCTCTTGCCTTGGGTCGCGGCGTCCACCGCTCGGCGCAGCTCGTCGTAGGCGTTCGCCTTGAGTACATAGCCCGAAGCACCGGCCGCGAGGATCGCCGCGACATAGCGGCGATCGGAGTGGCTCGAAAGAGCTACCACCTTCGCCTCAGGCCTCTCGGCTCGGATCTGACGTGTGGCTTCGATGCCGTTCAGGTCCTTCATGGCGACATCCATGATCACCACATCAGGCCGGAGCGCGCGTGTGAGGACGACGGCATCACGACCGCTTGCAGCCTCACCCACGACCGCGAGACTGGGTTCCCTCTCCAGGATCGCGCGTAGGCCCTCCCGCATGAGCAGGTGGTCGTCAACAAGCAGTACGCGCGTCGTCATCGCGCAGCCTCGGCGCCTTGCTCCTCCTCGGGGCGCGTTGCGCTCTGCGGCGCTGGAATGCGAACAAGCACTTGCGTCCCCTTGCCCGGAGTGGACTCGATTCGGACGCTGCCGCCCATGTGCTCGACCCGTTCGGTGAGGCTCACAAGGCCGAAGCCCTTGAGTTTGGCACTTGGGTCAAATCCGAGGCCGGAGTCTTCGACCCTGATGGAGGCCCAATCGTGCTCCCACCCGATCTCAACCCGAACCTCAAGGGTCTGAGAATGACGGGCCACGTTGATGAGGAGTTCGCGCAAAGCCCGGAAAAGCGTCACGCGGGTCGGTTCGTCCAGGAACCCGAGGCTTTGCGTCGTCGCCAGCAGGTTTACAGCCAGGTTGTACTTTCGCCTGAAATCTTCCGCAAGCCACCGCGCGGCTGCCAGCAGGCCTAGGTCATGGAGGACAGGGGGGCTGAGCTGGAAGGAGAGCGACGTGACGTGCTCTCGGCATTCGCCGACAAGGACTGCAAGCTGCGCGAGCAGACCCGCGCGCTCGTATTCGCTGGTCGCATCCTGGATTGCCCGGAGCTTCACGGAAGCAAGCGAGAGGAGCTGGGCCACATCGTCATGCAGGTCCGCCGCCAACCTGCGCCGCTCGCGCTGTTCCGTGAGCGCCGCCTCCGCAGCCGCTGCGCGAAGCCCGCGCTCGGCCCGCCGGAGCTCCGTGAGATCCTGCACCACTGCGAAAAAGCCTCGCACGGTCCCGCTTTCATCCACGTCGGGTGTGTAGGAGATGCTCACTTGCCGTTTGGTCCCATCCCGATACACCATCTCCTGCTCGAAGCGCGTCTGCTTGCCAGAAAGCGCTGCATCGATGTGGTCGCGAATCGCGTTGTAGCCGGGCTCGCCCAGGACGTCGCGCACGCTACGCCCGCGCAGTCGCTCGGGAGACTCATGGAACCACGTCTCGTAGCCCGAGCTCACGAAGCGGTAGCGCTCATCGCGGTCGACGTAGGAAACAAGCACGGGGAGCGCATCGGTCATGATCTGCATTCGCCGGGAGCTCTCGCGGACCGCGCGTTCCGCTCGCCGCCGCTCCGTAAGATCGAGGATCGCAATTGCGAGGCCGATCGGATCGCCGTCCCGGTTGCGGAGGACCATTCCGGCGAGCTGGACGTGCATCCTCCTTCCGCCGCCTAGCTCGAGGTCGAGGTCCACGTTCTCCATGTGGCCGTCGCGCAACAGCGTCCGGCGATAGTGATGCCATGCGTCCTGACACTCGGGCGTCACGAAGCGGGAGAGCGGGAGCGCGAGCAGACTTGGTTGCTCCACGCCAAGAAGCGTCGCCGCCGCGCGGTTCGCCGCCTGGATACGCCCTCCCGTCTCGAGCGTGAGGTAGCCGATCGGTGCGGCCTCGTAGAGCTCGCGGTATCGCTCCTCGGACGTGGCCAGGGCATCCACCGACTTGCCGAGCGCGAGTTTCGCCTCTTCGAGTTCGAGGTTCCGTGCCTCGAGCTCGAGCTGATGACGCTCCAGCTCACGGACGAGATCAAGCACCTCTTCATGAGTCAACTTGTCAAGCCTCACCGCATGCGACTCGAGAGAAAGCTCTCCTGCCTCGGGCCGCGGTGCGGGCGCTGACGGCAGGATCCGGTTGCTCATGCTGCGCCGCTGCCTGCAGGTCCTGAGGGCGAGGGATGGTCCGTCACGTCCTCAATCGCCAGAAGGATCATTGCGGGCTCGCCGCCTGCGTCGTGCAAAACGCGGCGCGCGTTGAGCAGCATCCGGCGATGTCCGATCTGCGGGAAGTCGTGCTCTACCTCGAAGTCTTCGAAGTTCTGATTCTGTGGCAGCACCTGCTCGAGCAGCTCCTTCAGCTTGGGGATATTCCACTGCCCATGGCCAAGTTCATACAAAGGCTGTCCCTCGATGTTGGTGGGCAGCACCTGGAAGGTTCGGCAAAATGAGCGGTTCGGACGGACGACACGCAGGTTGCGGTCCAGTACCAAAAGGGGCTCTCGTACGGTGTCGATGATGGCATCGGCGATGCGCCGAGCTTCCTCGACCTGCTCTGCGGCCTGCTTCAACCGGGTCAC
>DOUU01000213.1:6175-6297 GCA_003520425.1 Deltaproteobacteria bacterium | reverse complement strand
CTCGACAAGCGGGAGGACTGCGTGCGCGTGGTTCAAGCCGCGCGCCGCGGCGGCCGCAGCCAAGTGGGCTGCATCGTCCTCGGGCGGGGCGAAGACGACAAGAAAGTGCTCGAGTGGCTGCG
>DOUU01000213.1:565-6053 GCA_003520425.1 Deltaproteobacteria bacterium | reverse complement strand
GGCCCCGCCCCGCCACGAGCCTAGTACTCGCCTTCTTCGGCCTCTTGGCCTTCCGGCAGGCTCACCGCATCAATCTTTCGCGCGTCTTTCTTGTTCGGATCCGAGGCCACGGGCTTCCAGTACACGACGACGATCTGGCCTTCTTTGAGATCATCGAGCTTGGCGGGCTTGGCCTTTACGGTGACCGTCGTCCGCACGAGAACCGAACCTTCCGCGACCACATTGAAGAGCACGTCCTTGCCCTTCTCCTTCACGAGAACCGTTCCAGCCTCCTTGTCCCATTTCACAAACTTTCCGGCGGTCCTTTCCGTCTTGGCCTTTTCGTCCGCCGAAGCGGTGGACACGATGCCGCCGACGATCCACACCGCGGCAAGGGCGACCGCCGCGATCCTTGTGATGTTACGAAAAGTCCGGAGCTGCATGACGCTTGCCTTCCTCCCAGTTCGCGGGTTTGTCTATTGCACCGCCGGGGCAAGAAACTACACGCTTTCGGACGGCTGCGGGAAGGGTTTTCGTGCCTCTCGAAAGGGCGCAGGGGGGCGCAGCTGCCTTCGTTTGCCTGCGGACGGTGGGCAGCGGGCGGCCCCAAACGCCCTGGCCGAGCGAAGCACGAGGGGCGCCTGTGCCGCTTGCACTCCCCGCGATGGAGCCGGTCGAAGGTGCCGGACGAGGGCCGCGGAGGCGCTGGCGGCTCGCCTTGGCTGAAGGCTCGTCGACGGCTTTCGAAAGGCGGAAGGTCGTCCCGGCGGATCCGACGGAGAGCGAGCTCCACCGCCGCCGCTTGCTGCACGAGCCCATGACGAGATCCCCCGCCCTGCGACGCAGCCGAGCGAGGGCCGCGCCCGCGGCGGCCAGGATCGAGGCCGGCCCGCGGGCGCCTCAGGCCGGACGCGGTACAAGCTCTCCTTGCAAGAACTCGAGCACGTAGGGTCCGACAACGTCGAGGGGACGCAGGCCCGGCGCAAGCTCCGTGGCGAGGGCATAGAGCAGAGAAAAGGCGCGCGACCACATGACGAGGCCGTCGGGCAGCTGGAAGCTTTGGATGCGCTTCATCTGCGTCCGCATGCGACCGAAGTATTCCCCGAAGTCGAGGTTTGCAACCTCCTTCGGTGTCAGGTTGAAGTAGGCGGGATCGAATGAGATCTTTGCGATTTCCCTCACCGCAGGAAGGTCGAGCTCGCGCACGATGCCGGCTTCCAAGAGCGAGACGGCATAGAGCTCGGGGTCGCGCTGCACGGAGGCGATCACATTCTTGCGGATAGCGGCGCGCAGGTCCGCTGCGATTCGCTTGTTCATCCCAAAATCGACGATGACGATGCGGCCTTCGGAGTCAACGAGGAGGTTTCCGGGATGCGGATCGCAGTGAAAGAAGCCGTCGCGGAACATCATGTGAAGAAAGGCCCGGGAGGTCCAGAGCACGAGGTCCTGAAGGTCCCTCCCCTGCGCCGCGAGCGCCGCACGGTCATTGATCCGCACGCCCTCGAGGAACTCCATGGTGAGGACGCGACGGGTCGTCGTCTCCCAGCGGATCCTCGGAATGAGCACGCGGGCCGCGACCTCTTTGTCCCGGGCGAGGTTTGCCGCCACCTCCTCGGCCGCCTTTCCCTCGCGCACGTAGTCCATCTCGCCAAGGAGCGCTTCCCGGAGCTCGCGGTAGACCTGCATCAAGTCCGCGACGGTGAGGAAGTTGAAGAGCCAAAGGCCAAGCTTCGTCATCGCGAGGTCGACGGCAGCGGAGCGCTCGACGCCGGGATAGAGAACCTTGACCGCCACCTCCTCGCCGTCACGTGTGCGGGCCCGGTGCACCTGTCCAAGGCTCGCGGAAGCAAGGGGCGTGGCTGAGAAGCGCTCGAAAAGCGCCTCGATGGGGGCGCCGAGCTCGGCCTCGACTTGCGCTGCGATCTCCCCATAGGGATGCGGGTCGACGCGGTCTTGGAGCTTCGCAAGCTCCTCGGTCACCTCGAGCGGCATGACGTCGATGCGCAGACTCGCCACCTGCCCGAGCTTGATGAGGCCGCCCTTGAAGCGCGTCGCAATTCTCACGAAGCGCTCCGCGAATCGGTGCTGGATCTCGACCAGGTGCGCGGGGTCCGCACGCCAGATGCCGCGGTTGTGAAGAACGATGCGCAGGTAGACGAGCGCGGCGCGGACGATGAGATCAAGGGATACAAGCGAGCGGTGAAGGAGCTCGGGGAGCGAGGGTCCTTTCTGAGAGCGCATGGGCTGTGAGGTTAGCTCGGGGGACGGCTGGCTCGCGTCAGACCCACCCTCGAGACACAATTCCCCCTCGACAGAGTCGCCTCGGGATGTCTAGTCTGGGACTGCGGCTCGGGCGATGGGCCGGCTCGGAGCGTCGGCGAAGACCAGCGACCGATTACCACCTCTCAGGGAGACCTCTTGAATGCACAGTCGGGTGTCGACCTCGCGCTGTCTTTTGGTCGCTGTGGTGGCACTCGCCGCTGTCCTGTTCGCTGCCGCGCGGCCAACACGGGCGGACGAAAAACCTGCGGCGGAGGGAGGCTTCTTCGGGACCTTCGAAGGCCACTACCTTTCCGACATGGGCGAAAAGACCCGCTGGGGAACGCTCACCGAGCCTTCGAGCACGCCACCCTCAATTGCCAACTTCAACATTCTGCCAAAATGGGGCGGAGGGGGCCGCGTGGGCCTCGGGTACCGCGCGGCCGCAGGTTGGGACGTCGTAGCGCTGGGCGATGCAGACTGGCTCTATAGCGGCCAGCAGCAGCTGAGCGTTTCCCCCCCGAAGATCCTGGTCGATACGCTCGCCCCCGTCCCCGGCAATCCGGTCAATACCGGATTCATCGCCGNNCCATCGCCGGCAATCAGGCCAGCGCCGATGCGCAGACTGCCTACAGCTACGTAGATCTCGAGGGTGGTTACAACTGGAAGCTCGGGGCGATCTTCGACGCTCGCCTCTTCGGGGGCGCTCGCTACGCCAACTTCGACCAGGGCATCCAGACGACCGGGTCGGCCGCAAGTTTCGGCATTTTGGGTCCCTTCCAGCTCGACACCCGTAGGGAGGTGACCTACTGGGGCGTCGGGCCGCGTCTCGGCGGAAGCGGCCGGATGAGGCTGTGCGAGTCGCCGTTTTACCTCATCAGCTCCGTTTCAGGTTCCGTCCTTTTCGGCGACATGAAGGTGCAGGACCAAGCCAGCCTCTCGGTCAGTACGTCAACCAACACCTTCGTTGAGCGAAACAAGATGTACACGGCTCGGACGGCCTACAATGGAGAAGGGGAGGTCGGGGTTCTCTATGACGTCTCGCCGATCCTCCAAGGGCTCGATGTGACGGTCGGATATCGACTCGCGGGATGGTTTGGTGTGAACGACACGAGGCCGGCAAGCAACTTCAGTCCAAGTGGCGAGAGCCACGCGAATGTCGTGACCCAGGGAACATTCCTCCGGATCAACGTTCGCTACTAGACCCCAGGGCTCCCCCGCCGCGCTCGAGGGGCTACCCGCCCCGCAGGAGGAACACCAAGTCCATGACGTTCGTACGGGTGGGTCCCGTGCGAAAGGTCCCGCCTTCGCAAGCGAAGAAGGCGTAGGAATCGTTCTCGCGGAGCGCTAGCCGAGCGTCAAGGCCGAGGGCTCTCCCACGCGCGACGGTGGCCCCATCCACAAAGGCCCCCGCCGCGTCGGTGGGACCGTCACTGCCGTCGGTCCCCGCCGCGAGGAGCGCGATTTCGCGCTCGCGTGCCGAGAGCAAGTTCTCGGCCAGCGCGAGCTCCTNNCCGCAGCCAGCGCGAGCTCCTGGTTTCGTCCGCCCCGGCCCGGGCCGCGCACGGTGACCGTGGTCTCTCCGCCTGCCAGGAGGGCAAGCGGCCCATCCGCGCGCAGGGCGCGCGTCAGGGCAACGAGCCTTCCCCCTGCGACTCGAGCTTCGCCCGCAAGTTCTCCGCTTGCGAGGACGGCGCGAAGGCCCTTTCGCTCGGCCTCGCGGCGGGCGGCCTCCAGCGCATCACCGTTTCCTNNTTTCCCGCAACGACGCGGGCCACGACCCGAGCCAGTGCCGGGTCGCCCGGCTTCGGGCTTTCGGGCGCTTTGCCCCTGGCGCCCGCCTCGAGGTACTGAACTACCCCCTGCGGCACCTGCTCGCGCACGCCGCGGCGCGCGAGGACCGCCAAGGCATCGGCAAAGGTCGTGGGGTCCGGGGTGCAGGGCCCAGAGCCGATCACATCCAGCCGATCCCCGATCACGTCGGAGATGACGAGCTCGACGACGGGTGCGCCGCGGGCCTCTCGCGCAAGCCGTCCCCCGCTCACAGTCCCGAGGTGCTTTCGCACACAGTTGAACTCCCCGATGTCCGCGCCCGCCCCAAGAAGGGCCTTGGTCGTCTTTGCGAGCTCCTCTTGGCGAAGCCCCGGGGGCGGCGCCGTGAGCAGTGCCGAGGCGCCTCCAGAGAGGAGCACGATGAGTGCCTCCTCCGGTCCCACGCTGCGCGCAAGCGCGATCGCCTGCGCGGCGGCACGCTCGCAGCGTGAATCGGGAACGGGGTGCGCCGCTTCGATCGTCGCAAGGGTGCGCAGGGGGAGCGCGTAACCGTCCTTGGTCACCGCGAGGCCGCGCGCGATTCGCTCACCCACGAGCGCTTCGAGGGCAGCCGCCATCGTGCAGGCGGCCTTCCCGGCGGCGAAGACGACGAAGCGGAAATGGGGCTCGAAGGGAACGCCCGCGATGGAAAGGGCCCCGCTCCCTCCCGGGGCGCGCTCGACCGCTCGTGCGACCGCCGCAGCGGGATCCACCGCCGAAAGCGCCGCCGCAAACAGCGCCTCCAGTGTGGCCCGAGGAGGCGGAGCGGGCGTCAACGCCCTCGGGCCGTCGTGGAAAAGCCGCTCACTGTTCGGATGCGCGCGCAGCGCTCGAATGCTTCGCCGACGCCTTCTTCTTCGGCGCCGCCTTGCAGGCTTCGCGCGCGCGGTCGATCTCGATCGTCTGTGCGGCAACCTGACCTTCGAGGTCTTGCACGAGACCTTCGTAGGTGGCCTTGAGCTTCTCGTTCTCCGCACTGCACTGGTCGAGGCCCGCGGCGCGCGTCTCGAGGTCGTTCGACTTGCGGGTCAGCTGATCGACTTTCTTCTTCAGCGCGTCGCGCTCGGTGCGCATGTCTTCGAGCTGGTCCACGAGCTTGGCGCGCTCGGCGTCGAGGTTTGCCTGACCGGCGGCGAGGCGGTCCCGCTCCTGGCGCAGGAGGTCGCGCTCCTGGGTCACGTTCTCGTATTCGGTCTGGGAGACACAGCCAAAGGCCCCGCCCAGCAGGCCCAGCGCGATCGCGACGCGCAAAGCGGCGGCGAGGTCGCTAGCCAGACCTCGCGAGCGTATGCGTGAGCGCCTCATCGATCGTCCCCACGTACTCAAGCTCGAGCCCTTTTAGCAGGTCCGTGGGGATCTCGGCCACGTCAGAGCGATTCTGTTCGGGGAGGATCACGCGCCGGATGCCGGCGCGCTTGGCCGCCAGCACCTTCTCCTT
>DOUU01000213.1:351-510 GCA_003520425.1 Deltaproteobacteria bacterium | reverse complement strand
CTTGGGCACCGCGCCCGCGGGCACATGAAGGTGAATGTCCGATTTCTGGAAGAGTTCCTCGGAGACACCAAGCTCCCGGGCGTGGGTCCGCAGCCAAGACCGAGCCGCCTCTGCCGACTCCCGCATCACGTCTCCGAGGGAGCCTGTGAGCTTGAGGCC
>DOUU01000213.1:0-323 GCA_003520425.1 Deltaproteobacteria bacterium | reverse complement strand
TCGATGAAGAGGATGTCGCCGCCCGCAGCCGTCCACGCGAGTCCCACCGCGACCCCCGGCCGTCCCGCCCGCTCCGCGAGTTCCGGCTCGAAGCGGACCGGCCCCAGCAGCTCCTGGACCTCCGCCGCGCCGATGTTCACCGGCCCTTTGAGANNGGTGTAGCTGCGGATGATGGTTCTAAGCGCCTCGTCGTCGAGGCTAAGGCCGACGGCTTCGACTCCGTTTGCCGCGCGCTGACGGGGCACGAGATAGCGCTTCGCGATCTCGAGCTTGTCCTCCTCCGTGTAGCCGGGAAGCTCGATCACCTCCATCCGGTCGCGCAG
>DOUU01000114.1:341-7416 GCA_003520425.1 Deltaproteobacteria bacterium | reverse complement strand
CGCGGCGTGGGCGAGCCTTCGCTTCAAGACGAGCCCCTCCCTCGCGGTCCTGAGCCTGCGCTGGCCCGTCCAGACCGTGCGCGAGCGCTTCGACCGCGAGAGCGAAGATGCCTCCTGGGACGCCCCGCCCGCCCTCGAGCCCGCCGAGACGCACGTGCGCGTGTGGAGGAGGGAGGAGATCGTCTACTCCCGCGCCATCTCCGCCCTCGAGGCCGAGGCGCTTCGGGGGCTCGAGCGCGGCGAGGAGTTCGGCACGCTTTGCGAGCGGGTCGCCATGGNNGGAGGTGGGCGAAAGTGCGGCCGCGGGAGAAGCCGTCCGCCTGCTTGAGGCCTGGATTTCCGCGGGCCTTCTCTGCGAGCTCGCAGAATCCTAGAGCCCGAAGCGTTTCGCCGCGGCACCCGAGATCCGGCGGATCACAGCGCGCGGCATGGCACCCGAAACGACCGCGATGGCCTTGTTCATCCCACCGGGCACGCAGATGAGATCGCCCCGACGAAGCGCGGCGAGCGACGCGTCGACCACCTCGCCGGCCTCCATCCAGGCCACGGCCGGGATCTTCGAGGCGTCGATGCCCGCCCGGTCCTGGAACTCCGTATGCGTAAAGCCGGGCTGAAGCACCTGCACGCGCACGCCGCTCCCGCGCAGCTCCTCGTAAAGCGCCTCGGTGAAGCTATTCACAAAGGCCTTCGTCGCGCCGTAGGTGGCGTTGAAGGGCGTCGGCTGGAGACCCGCCATGGAGGAAACATTGATGATCGCGCCCCGCCCGCGGCTCACCATGGGCCCGAGCGCGGCGCTCGTGAGACGCACGAGCGCGAGGACGTTGAGACGGATCTCGGCCTCGAGTCGGTCGACGTCGAGCTCCGCAACGGAACCGAAGTTCCCGAAGCCCGCGTTGTTCACGAGAAGGTCGATCGTCGGGTCCGAGGCGAGCTTCTCCTCGACGACCCGCAGATCCGCGGCCTGACACAGATCTGCGGGCAAGACCTCGACTCCGATCCCCCGGCTCTCGACGAGGCGCTTGGCCAGGGTCTCGAGGCGGTCGCGTGTGCGGGCCACGAGGATGAGGTCGTACTGATCGCGGGCAAGGCGCTCCGCGAAGGCTTCGCCGATTCCGGCAGAGGCTCCCGTCACGACGGCGCGGCGCCGAGGCCCGGGAGAGCTCGACGAGAAGGCGTACTCAGCCATGGGACCCCTTCCATGCCGGCGGTGGGCGACGCGATGGGTGCCCCGGCGCATGCCCGAGGCGGACGATCGCGAGCCACAAGACGCCGCCGGTGGGCTGTAGAATCGCACACAGGAGGGGGCCTGTCCCCCCGAAAGGCGTGGGCCTCGCGCCTTGAGGCGGGACCGGAGGCCCCGCGGCCACGCTTCGCGGCCGACTTGCGCTTGAGTAGACTCGCTCCTAGAGGCGCCCATGGATCCCGTGAGCTTCGATGACCTCCTCGCGCGCCACGGCGCAGCGCCCCTTCGGCGCAGCCGCCTCGCGACGCTCCAGGTGAACGTCGGGAAGCGCTGCAACCAGGCCTGTCATCACTGCCACGTGGACGCGGGCCCCCTGCGCAAAGAACAGATGGACCTGCGCACCGCGGAGCGCGTCCTCGAGCTCCTGGAGCGAAACCCCGGCGTGGAGCTCCTCGACCTCACGGGCGGCGCCCCGGAGCTGTGCCCGCACTTTCGCAGGCTCGTGTCGGGCGCACGGGCTTTGGGCCGCAGGGTGATCGACCGTTGCAACCTGACCGTGCTCTTCGAGCGGGGGCAGGAGGACACCGCCCAATTTCTTGCGGAAGAAGGCGCCGCGATCGTGGCGTCGCTGCCCTGCTATGGCCCCGAGAACGTCGAACGGCAGCGCGGGCGTGGCGTCTTCGAGAAGAGCATTTTCGCGCTTCGGCTCTTAAATGGACTTGGCTACGGGCTCCCGGGATCCGAGCTCACCCTCGACCTCGTCTACAACCCCGTGGGTCCCGCGCTTCCCCCGCGTCAGGAAGAGCTCGAGGCGCGCTACCGAGAGGAGCTCGGCCGCGGGTTCGGGATTTCCTTTCACCGGCTTCTCACCCTCACCAACATGCCGATCGCCCGCTTTGCCGCGGATCTCGCGCGACAAGGCCGGGAAGCGGAGTACCTCTCCCTGCTCGTGAATCACTTCAATCCCACGACGGTCGGGGGAGTCATGTGCCGCACNNGACTGCGACTTCAACCAGATGCTCGAGATTCCCCTTGGTGCGGGCTCACGCACGGTCTGGGACGGGGATGCGCTCGAGGGGCTCGCCGGGGCGCCGATCACGACCGCCGCGCACTGCCTCGGCTGCACCGCGGGCGCCGGCTCAAGCTGCGGCGGAGCCCTTGTGTAGGCCTCGATGCCCGAGGAGCGGCACAAACCAGGGAGAGCGAATCCGGGATGACCGAGGAAAAGCTCTTGCTCACCGCCAACCCGAAGCCCGAGACCCGGAGCATCCCGTGGGGCCGCATTCTCCTCGGGGTCGCCGCGCTGGCGGTCCTCTTCGTCCTTGGGAGAACCGTGGGCGGCTACGTGCCGCGTTTTGCCGCATGGGTCGACTCCCTCGGTCCCTTGGGGCCTCTCGCCTTCGTGATTGGCTACGCTCTCGCCGTAGTCGCGTTCGTTCCCGGCTCCCTTCCCTCCCTCGCGGGGGGCGCGATCTTCGGCCTCGGCAAGGGCGTGGTCTTGGTCTTCATCGCCGCGACGCTCGGCGCCTCGTGCGCCTTCCTCGTCTCGCGCCATCTCGTGCGCGCTCCCATCGAGCGGCGCATCGCGGGCAGTGCGCGCTTTGCGGCGATTGACCGGGCAATTGAGAAGGAGGGGCGCCGCATCGTCTTCCTTCTCCGCCTTTCGCCGGTTTTCCCATTCTCGCTCCTCAACTACGCCCTCGGCCTCACCCGCGTTCGCTTCGGCGACTACGTCGTCGCGTCTGTGGGCATGCTCCCGGGGACGCTGCTCTACGTCTACTACGGGCACGTCCTGGGTCTCGCGGCCGCCCTGGCCGGCGGGGCTGCGCACGAGCGGGGCGCGGCGGAGTACGCATTTCTTGGCCTCGGTCTTGCAGCAACGGTCGTGGTCACGACGCTTGTGACGCGCATCGCGCGCCGCGCCCTCGCGGAGGCGACGGGGGAGAACGCCTGAATCAGGGGAGAGCCCCATGAAGCCGGATGCAAGCTTCGAGTGGCTCGAGGCCGACGGGCTCGGCGGCTTTGCATCGGGCACCGCCTCCGGCGAGCGCACGCGCCGCTACCACGCGCTGCTCCTCACCGCCACCACCCCTCCGACCGGCCGCATGGCCCTGGTGAGCGGCTTCGACGCCTTCATCGACACCGAGGGGGCGAGCTTCGCCCTAAGCTCGCAACGCTACGCGGGCGACGTCGTGGCTCCCGATGGCGCAAGCCGCATCGCCGAGTTCGACTCCGAGCCCTGGCCACGCTGGATCTTTGCGCTTCCCGGCGGAGCGCGCATCGAGCACGAGCTCTTCGTCCCGCACGGCGCGTCGGCCGTCGTGCTCGCCTGGAGGCGAGCGGGAGGCCGCGGCGAAGCGGCGCGACTGCGCGTTCGGCCTTTCTTCTCCGGGCGCGACTACCACACGCTTCAGCACGAGAACGGCGTTTTCCGCTTTGCGCCGGAGCTCCGGGGCAAGCGCGCGATCTTTCATCCCTATCCCGGGATTCCCGGCGTCGTGGCCTGCGCCAGCGGCCGCTACGAGCACGCCCCCGACTGGTGGAGGAACTTCCTCTACACGCAGGAGCGTTCCCGGGGCCTCGACTGCCTCGAGGACCTCGCGGCCCCGGGCGTTTTCCACTTCGATCTCTCGAGCGGCGAGGCGGTCCTCATCTTTGCCGCGGAAGGTCAGGAGGAGACGGTCCTCGGGTCCGGCGCGAGCGCGGCGGAAGCGCTCGAGCTCCTGCGTGCGAGCGAGAAGCGCCGCCGGCGCCGTTTTCGCTCGCCTCAGGAGCGCGCTGCGGACGCCTACCTCGTGCGGCGGGGAGCGGGCTCGACGATCGTCGCCGGCTATCCGTGGTTCACGGACTTTGGGCGTGACACCTTCGTCGCGCTGCGGGGCCTTTGCCTTGCGACGGGGCGACTCGACACCGCAAGCGACATCCTGCTCGAGTGGGCCGGCCTGGTTTCCGACGGCATGCTCCCGAACCGCTTCCCGGACGCGGGCGCCCGGCCCGAGTTCAACGCCGTAGACGCGTCGCTGTGGTTTGTCGTCGCCGTCTACGAGACGCTGGCCGCGCTTGCCGCAAAGGGACGCCGGCTTGAAGGGCGCGACCGCACAAGGCTGCACGCCGCCGTGCTTGCGATTCTGGATGGCTACTCCAAAGGCACCCGGCACGGCATCCGCTGTGACAAGGACGGACTCTTGGTTGCAGGGGAGCCTGGACTCCAGGTCACATGGATGGACGCCAGGATCGGAAGCTGGGTCGTGACGCCGAGGATCGGGAAACCCGTCGAGGTACAGGCCCTCTGGCTCAATGCCCTGCGCATCGCAAGCGAGCTCGAGCCGCGCTGGCGCGAGCTCCATGCGGCAGCGCAGAGCTCCTTCGAGGCGCGCTTTTGGAACGAGACGCGCCGCTGTCTCTACGACGTCGCCGACCCCGAGCACAGCGAAGGCGCCGCCGATCCCACCCTGCGCCCGAATCAGATCTTCGCCGTGGGAGGTTTGCCGTTCGCCGCGCTGGGAGGCCCGCGCGCGCGCAGTGTGGTGGACGTGGTCGAAGCCGAGCTCTTGACGCCCCTTGGCCTTCGCAGCCTCGCACCGAGCGAGCCCGGCTACATGCCGCACTACCGGGGCAGCCCGCGCGAACGGGATGCCGCCTACCATCAGGGGACGGCGTGGCCCTGGCTCCTCGGCCCCTTCGTCGAGGCCTGGGTGCGTGTGCGCGGCAGCACGCCCGAGGCCAAACGCGAGGCCTCCGCGCGCTTCCTGCCACCCCTCGAGCGGCATCTTGCCGAGGGGGGATTGGGGCATATCTGCGAAGTCGTCGACGGCGACGCCCCCCACACCCCCGGCGGCTGTCCTTTTCAAGCCTGGTCTTTGGGCGAGTTCCTCCGGCTCAAGGCGCAGGTCCTGGGGCATGGCCCTTCGCCGCGTCTTTCGTGACCGGTCTGCGTGTTACGGGACAAGAGGCTCCCCCTTCGCCTTCTTCTCCAAGATCTCGCGCGTCGCGGCCTCGATCGCGAGCGCTCGCCCGGGATAGCGGCCCGCCGGGGGATTGACTCCTGTCTTCCCTCGCGTTTGTCCCCCTCGAGGGGGTGGCCCCAAAGCCACCCGCTCCAGAACCCACGAGCGTTCGAGAAATCGAAGCCCCAAGCGCGGCGAGATGGAGCCCGAGCCGGTCACGCGACAGCAGAAACTCCCCGACGGCCGCCCCCTGCCTTTGCCGCGGGCTCTCGGTCGGCCTGGGGCAAGTCCTTCGGGCCGCGACCCCAAGGCACGAGATCGGTGAGAGCTTCTCCCCGCAAAGGCGCTTCTCGGCGCGGCGAATGCTGTCGTTGACACGAGGGAGCGTCTGCTCTTTCTCGGAGCATCTGCGGAAAGTCCGCGGCCCGCAGTCGGCTGCGCTCGGCCTTGACCGACTCGCTGTCGGCCGCGGCGCCGGAATCCGAGGCCAGGACGGCAAAGGGCGCCGCCACGGAGGCGCAAGAACGCGGGAGAGCGAGGTCCACCGTGCGCAATCTCCTCCTCCCTCCCGCCGCTCAAAGTATCCACGAAGGCCTCCGGACTCGTTAGGCTATGGGAAGTCAAGGACCGGAGCTGGAGCACGAGAGGGGAAGGAGAGCGCGAACGCTGTGAATGCGCGGGGTACGGAGCCGGATCGTGAGTCCGAGCGTCTCCTCGAAGACGCGAGGCGAGAGAAGAACTGGAAGCGCTGGGGTCCCTACCTTGCCGAGCGTCAGTGGGGAACGGTGCGCGAGGACTACTCCCCCGACGGCCGCTGCTGGGAATATTTCCCCCATGATCATGCGCGAAGCCGTGCCTATCGCTGGGGCGAAGACGGGCTCCTCGGCCTGTGCGACCGTGAGGGACGGCTGTGCTTTGCCCTCGCCCTGTGGAACGGTCGCGATCCGATCCTCAAGGAGCGCCTCTTCGGGCTCACGAACAGCGAGGGGAACCACGGGGAAGACGCGAAGGAGGTCTGGTTCTACCTCGACGCAACGCCCACCCATTCCTATCTCAAGGCGCTCTACCGCTACCCGCAGGCTGCCTATCCCTACGCAGAGCTTGTGGCGGAGAACGCGCGACGTGGGAAGGAGGGACCCGAGTACGAGCTCGAGGACTCGGGAGTCCTCGATGGGGGCCGCTTCTTTGACGTCGTCGCGGAATACGCGAAGGCCGACCCCGACGATCTCTCGATCCGCGTCACTGTCACAAACCGTGGACCCGAAGCCGCGACGCTCCACCTGCTCCCCACGCTCTGGTTCCGCAACACCTGGTCCTGGGGCCGAACGGGCGAAGGCTACTGGCCAAAGCCCAGGCTCTCTCGCGCAACCGACCGCGTGGTCGTCGCGGAGCACGCTTCGCTCGGAACCTTTCGGCTCCAGCTTCAGCCGGTGGTGGGCACGGCGCCTCCCGCCCTTCTTTTCACCGAGAACGAGACCAACACCGCGCGCCTCTTTGGAAACCCCAATCCCACACCCTTTGTGAAGGATGCATTTCACGAGTACGTGGTGGGCGGCCGCAAGGACGCGGTAAATCCGGAAGGTTTCGGGACGAAGGCGGCTGCGCACTATGTGCTCGAGCTCGGGCCGGGCTCAAGCCAGGTCGTCAGGCTGCGCCTCCATGCCGCCTCCCGGCCCCTTGCGCCAAGCCTTGCGGGAGCGTTTGACGCTCTCTTCGACGAGCGCATCCGCGAGTCGGATGCGTTCTACGCTTCGCGGATCTCCTCGCGCCTCTCGCCCGAGGAGCACAGCGTCACGCGGCAAGCCTACGCGGGGCTTCTTTGGACGAAGCAGTTCTACCACTATGACCTCAAGACCTGGCTCGAAGGCGACCCGAGCCAGCCGCCCCCCGCCCCGCAGCGGCGGCAGCTGCGAAATACGGACTGGGACAATCTCTACAACCGAGA
>DOUU01000114.1:0-138 GCA_003520425.1 Deltaproteobacteria bacterium | reverse complement strand
TGGTGGGTGAACCGCAAGGATCCACGCGGCCAAGGACTTTTCGCCGGGGGCTTTCTCGGTCTCGACAACATCGGAGTCTTCGACCGCTCGCGCCCCCTGCCGTCCGGGGTCGTCCTCGAGCAGGCCGACGGCACGGCG
>DOUU01000492.1 GCA_003520425.1 Deltaproteobacteria bacterium | reverse complement strand
GAGCCGACGCAAGTTCTCGAGCTTCCGGCGTCGGTCGTGGCCTACGACCTCGTGCCGGGTTCGGGCCCGACCGGGGAGCGCGTGGCGCTGCTCGCCGCTGATCAGCTCCTGCTCGTGACCCCCTTCTCCTCGGCTGCCAGCGAGGTCATCGCGCTCGACCCGCCGGCCCCCCTGCCCGCGCCGACGCGCGAGTTCGCGCGGCTGCGCTTCATCGATGCCTGGGAGGGAGGGAACGTCTCGGCGCTCGTGCCGACGCTCCAAGGAGGGCGCATCGTCCACCTCGACGGGAGCAAAGGCCCATCGCTTCCCTTCCCCTTGCTCGCCGACTACACGATGGAAGGGCCCGGGCCCCCTCCGCAGGACGAGCTCCTCTCCGCTTCGATCAGCTGGCCTGGACTCGCCCGCGCCGATGACGACGGCGACGGGCGGTTGGATCTGTTTGCGTTCTCCCGCTTTTCCGTGTGGATCTTCCGGCTCGGCCCGGCGGGCCTTCCGCCGACGCCCACCCGACGCCTTGCGCTCCGCGTCTTTACGCCAGGGGAGGAGCTGCGACACAAGGCGACGTCGCTCCGCATCATCGTCCGGGACCTCGATGGAGACGGCCGTGCGGATCTCGTGGTTCATCGCACGTCAGGGACGCTCCTGCGCAGCCACTCGGTCACGGCGGTGTACCGAAACCCCGGCGAGGGCGTGCGCCTTGAAGAGCCGCCCTGGCTCCTGCTCGACGAGAGCGGCGCGCTCTCGAGTGCGGACACCATCGACCTCGACGGCGATGGGCGGGCCGAGCTCCTCTCGTCGAAGCTCGCGTTCGGCATCGTCCAGGTCGCCCGCGCCCTCGCCGTGCGCCGGGTCGAGGTGGAGCTTCGGGTCTTTCCGCTCGGCGGGCCGGTCGCCGTGTCGCCGCAGCCTTCCTGGACAGGCTCGGTGAGCCTGCCCCTCGACTTCAGTGAAGGTCGCGTCTCGGCCCTCCTGCCCACGGCGGAGGGCGACTGGAACGGAGACGGACGCAAGGACCTGCTCTACGGGGTCGCGCCGGACGAGATTGCGATCCACCTCGGCGTGGCCGCGGAGAGCGGGCCCGGGTTTGGGCCGCGTGTGGCGACGCAGCACGCCCCCGCTCAGGGCTCGACCTGCGTCGCCGACCTCGACGGCGACGGCCTCGACGACCTCGTGGTGTATGACCCGCGCGATGAGAAGGGCGCGGTGCAGGTGTTGTGGAATCGAGGCGCGCTCCCGGGGACGGCGCCGGGCTTGCGGAACGCGGCGGCGGCGTCTCGGGACGCTCCTGCGGGGGAAGCTCGCGGTCGTTAGAGCAGCTTGGTCTGTGCGGGCGTGCGGGGTTGCGGCCGCTCGAGACGGAAATGCTCCCAGGCAATGCGGGTGGCCATCCGCCCGCGCGGCGTGCGCTCGAGATAGCCGCCCTGGATCAGGAAGGGTTCGACGAGATCCTCGAGGGTACCGCGGTCCTCCCCGAGTGCCGCCGCGAGCGTGTCGAGACCCACGGGTCCGCCATCGAATTTTTCGAGCAGAGTCTGCAGCAGCGCGCGATCGAGCGTGTCAAAGCCCGCGTCGTCGACGTCGAGCTTGCCGAGGGCGAAGCGGGCGCCCTCCGCTGTCACCTCGGCGCCGCTCCCCCCTTTCACCTCGGCGAAATCACGCACGCGCCGGAGCAGCCGGTTCGCAATCCGCGGCGTGCCCCGCGCCCGCCGGGCGACCTCCTCGGCTGCCTCCAGCGAGAGCGGCACGCCGAGAATACGGGCGGCTCGTACCAGGATCTGCACGAGGTCGGAGGGGGGGTAGAAATCGAGGCGCGCGACGTAGCCAAACCGGTCCCGCAGCGGCGAAGAGAGAAGGCCCGCCCGGGTCGTGGCGCCAACGAGCGTAAAACGTGGCAGGTCGAGGCGGATCGAGCGCGCGCTCGGACCCTGTCCGATCACAAGATCGAGCTGCGNNTTGAGCCGGTGAATCTCGTCGATGAACAGGACGTCGCCGTTCTCGAGATTCGACAAGAGCGCGGCGAGATCGCCGGGCCGCTCGATCACGGGCCCGCTCGTCGCCCGGAACTGTGCCTTCATCTCGAGCGCGACGATGTGGGCAAGCGCCGTCTTGCCCAGGCCCGGCGGACCATAGAAGAGCATGTGGTCGAGGCTCTCCCCGCGAGCGCGTGCGGCCGCCACGAAGACCCCGAGGTTCTCGCGCAGCCGGTCCTGGCCGACGAACTCGCTCAGCGATTGGGGTCGCAGCCGCTCCTCCACCCCGCGCTCACCCGGGAGCGCTTCGGCCGCGAGGGCCCCGCGCGCCGCGAAGGGATCGGTCATCGCGAGAGCCTCCGCAGCGCGCTGCGCAGGAGAGATTCAAGGGCGAGGTCGGCGCCGGCCTCGCTTGCGGCTTCCTCCAGCACCCGCTGCGCTTGCGGCCGCGTGTAGCCGAGGTTGAGGAGGGCCGAGAGCGCCTGCCCTTGGAGCTCGCCCGAAGGATCGGCGCCGCCGGCGCAAGCGCGTCCCCGCCGTTCAGCGGCCCGCGGGCCCGATTCGAGCACGAGCTGAGCAGCTCGCTCCCGCAGTTCCACAACGATCCGCTCCGCGGTCTTCACCCCGACGCCCGGGACCTTGCGCAGGGCCTCGACGTCCCCAGTCGCCACGGCGGAAAGGAGCCGCTCGGGCTCCATCCCGGAGAGAATGCCGAGGGCGAGTTTGGGCCCGATGCCGCTCGTCCGAATCAGCAGCTCGAAGGCCGAGCGCTCGCGGGCGCTCAGGAAGCCGTAGAGCGCGATCGCATCGTCCCGCACGTGCGTGTGGACGCGCAGCGCCACGGTCTTCCCGTCGTCGGGCAGCTCCGTGAAAGTGGAGAGCGGGACAAACACCTCGTAGCCCACGCCCGCCACATCGATGACGACACGAGACGGCGTCTTTTCCCGGAGCACACCCGCGAGAGATGCAATCATTTGCGCCTCACCACAAAGCGCGGGCCACGATTCGCGCGCCCTCGAGCGCGGGGTGCTCTCCGAGCGAAGAGCGCCGCGAGAGGCCCGGCGTGGCCGTGATAGAGCGCGGCCGCGAGGGCGTCCGCTGCATCGAAGGGCGGCGGCGTCGCAAGCGCGAGCAGGTGCTGCACCATCGCCTGCACCTGCCGCTTGTCCGCCGAACCGCTTCCCGTGACCGCGCGTTTGATCTGCGAGGGAGCGTACTCGTGCAGGGGCAGACCGGCGCTGCCGATGGCCGCCAGCGCGACGCCCCGGGCGTGGCCCAGCACGAGCGCCGCCCGGGGGCTCGCGGCCACGAAGACGCGCTCGACGACCGCGACGTCGGGGCGATGGGTCGCGATGAGGCCGGCGAGCGCGGCTTGGAGCGTCGCGAGGCGTTCGGCCAAGGACGCATTCCGCGCCTGGCGCACCGTGCCGTGGGCGACATGCTGCACCCGGGCACCGGCGCGCTCGAGCACACCGAAGCCGGTGACGGTCGATCCGGGGTCGATGCCGAGAATTCGCACGCGCGCCTCGGCGGAGGCTTCGGTCGTGGGCACCGTCTTCGCCTCCGCGGCTCGGGGTCCGCGGTTCTCGGCCGGCCGGGGGGAAACCGGCGCTCTATGCGATCTTGGCCATCTCCTCGTCGGAGATGTCAAAGTTCGCATAGACGTTCTGCACGTCGTCCAAATCGTCGAGGGCATCGGCGAGCCGCAGCATGGACTCCGCTTCCTTGCCCTCGAGCCTTGTCGTCGTCGTGGGCTGCATCGAGATCAGGGCGCTCGCCGCCTTGAAGCCGCGCCTTGAGAGCTCATCGCGCACTTTCTCGAAATTCCCGGGCGTCGTGGTCACGTCGAGGGAGGTTTCGCCTTCGATCACGTCCTCGGCGCCCGCCTCGAGGGCGGCCTCGAGCAGGGCGTCCGCATCGAGGCCGGCGCGCTCGAAGGTCAAGAGGCCCTTTTTCTCGAAGAGGAACGAAACGCAGCCCGAAGCCCCGAGGTTCCCACCGAATTTCGTGAGCACGTGACGGATCTCGCCGACCGTCCTGTTTCGGTTGTCCGTCAACGTCTCGAGCAGGATGGCGGTTCCGCCGGGGCCGTAGCCCTCGTACACGACCTCCTCGTACTGGGTGTCTCCGCCTTCGCCCGTCCCCTTGCGGATCGCCCGCTCGATGTTGTCCTTGGGCATGTTCGCGCCCCGCGCCTTGTCGATCACAAGGCGCAGCCGCGGGTTGCCCGCCGGATCGCCTCCTCCGATCCGCGCCGCCGTTGCGATCTCCCGGATCAGCTTGGTGAAAATCTTTCCTCGCTTGGCGTCGGCTGCGCCCTTCTTGCGCTTGATCGTCGCCCATTTCGAGTGGCCGGACATGCCGCGGGAGGTAGCACGCGGGCGACCCTCCGGCGAGCCGGGAAGCGTTCAGCCGGCGGGGGGTTCTGCCGATAGAAGAGCGGTTGCTTGCGCGCGGCCGGCGCCCCCGGCGGGGCTTCAGGGCGGTCGAATGCCAGGAGGGAAGGGGATGGCCGAAGTCGCCATCGGAATCGACCTCGGGACCAGCAACTCCTGCGTCGCTCTGGCTCGGGGCGGCAAGGTGGAGGTGCTCCCCAACGCGTACGGCGAGAGCATCACCGCGAGCGTCGTGGCCTTCGCCGAGGACGGCTCGATCACTGTGGGCAATGCCGCCAAGGCAAACATCATCCATGACCCGAAGCACACGATCTACAGCTCCAAGCGCCTGATCGGCCGCTACTTCTTCTCCGAAGAGGTCAAGAAGGCGAAGGCGATCTGTTCCTATGAGATTGTCGAGGGCCCGAACCACAGCGTGCGGATCAAGGTGCGGGGCGAGGAGTTCTCCCTGCCTGAGATCTCGGCCATGATCTTGCGCGAGATGAAGTCGATCGCCGAGGCCCGGCTCGGCCAAACCGTGACCAAGGCGGTGATCACGGTTCCCGCCTATTTCAACGACAACCAGCGCCAGGCCACCAAGGATGCCGGTCGGATCGCCGGTCTCGAGGTGCTGCGCATCCTCAACGAACCGACGGCTGCGGCCCTTTCGTACGGCTTCGGCAAGGGCCTCAATCAACGGGTGGCGATCTACGACCTCGGCGGCGGCACNNGACGACCGCCTGATCGACCTGCTCGCGGACGAGTTTGTGGCGAAGGAAGGGGTCAATCTCCGCAACGACCCCTACGCCCTCGAGAAGCTCAAGGTCGCCGCCGAGGCGGCCAAGAAAGGCCTCTCGGTTGAGGATGAAGTGGAAGTGCGGATCCCCGACATCATCGTCGGACCCGATGGCCGCGGGCGTTCGGTGGAGCGACGGATCACCAGCCAGGAGTACTCGGCGCTCGTGATGGATCTTGTGATGCGGACCTTCAAGGTGTGCGACGAGGCGCT
>DOUU01000453.1:15218-15488 GCA_003520425.1 Deltaproteobacteria bacterium | reverse complement strand
CCCCCGCCGAGAGCACGCCGCCGCCTCCGGCGGCTCAGTCTGAGATCCCGAAAGAAGCCGCGGGTCCGCCGGGAACCCTCGGTGCGCCCCCGCCGCCCCCGCCCTCCTCGTCGCCCTTTTGGAGCGAGCCGGGGCCCTTTGTGACCGGCGCCGTGCTGATCGTTCTTGCGCTCTTCGTCTGGTTCATCTTCCGCCGGCGCGAGCCCAAAGAAGAGCTCCACGCAGGAGCGCTGCCGGCCGACGCCTTCCTCGATCGGATGAGTGCGTTCA
>DOUU01000453.1:4949-15210 GCA_003520425.1 Deltaproteobacteria bacterium | reverse complement strand
AGGTTCCCGCACCCCGAGAAGGTGAGCGTAAGCTCGGGCGCGAAGAGGCCTCGCTTTTCGGGGAGGCCGCCGGGGTCGCGAGCGGCGCGGACAAAGGCGTGAGCGCCGCGGACCTTGAGCGCCCGGGTCTTGACCTCGGCGAGCGCGTGGCCGCAACCGGGAGCGCCCCCGCGGCCCAAACGGAGGAGTCGATGGCNNCAGCGACTGGCGCAGATCGAGCAGCGTCTGGCCCGGGACGCCGACGCGCGGGAGCGCGTCGAGCGCCAGGTCGCCGCGCAGACCGAAGAGCTGCGCGTGCAGCGCGCTGCGATCGCTCGGACGCAGCGCGTGCTGCGCACGCTCTCGCGGCCGGAGGATCTTGCCACTGAGCCGGTGATCAAGAACCCAGGCCCCTCCTCGGGGTCGCCGGACTGAGGGGAGCCGCGCTACTGGCGCTGCGCCGCGAGCAGGAGGGCTCCGAGCGCCCCCGCGAACTCGCCCCCCTGCAGCAGCACGGGCTCGCGGCCGAGCGCCCGGGTGATCTCGCTCAGGATTCCACACAGCGCGGGGTTGCTGCGCAGCGTCGAGCCTGCATAGACGATCCTGCGCACCTGGGTCGCTGCAGCGAGCCCGCCGCACAGGAGAGCGACATTCTCCCCGATGAGCCCCATCAGGGAGTGCGCCAGATCCTCGCGACGAGGGGGGTCGGCGTCCGCATCGAGCCGCGCCAGCTTCCCGAAGGCGCTCGCGGTCAGTTCGCCCGCCAGCGGGATCTCCCCCGCCCGGTAGATGTCGGAGACCCGCAGGTCGACGCGCGCGCGCACACCCTGGGTGGCGAGCTCGGCCAAGGCCTCGAAGCGGCGCTCTCCGGCGAGCCGGGATCCGAGCCCGAGCAAGGTGCCTCCCCCGAGGGCTGTGCCACCGACCCGGGTGACCGCCATGCCGTCCACCAGCATGATCGAGGTACCGGTGCCGAGCGAGACCAGCAGATATCTCTCCGCCGGCGCCGCCCCATTGGAGCGCAAGAGGGCCGCCGCCCCCGAACCCCAGGCCGCGAACTCATTCACGCGTGCGGTGTCCCATGGGAGGAGACGCGCAAGCTCGGCCGCGCCGCCGCCGGTGAGACCGACGCTGCGCGGCTCGAGCCGAACGAGCTCCTCCATGACCTTGCCGAGCGCCCGCGAGGGCACGAGGTCAAAGTCTGGAGCCGCGTCGTCACGGCTGCGAAGAGCGATCTTGGCGAGGGTGGCGCCCACGTCGACGCCTACCACGCACCGCAGCTTGGGAGCCGTGGTTTCGGGTTGGTCGAGCGGATGATACGCTCGCTGTTTCAACGGGTTGCACCTCTGGGGCGAGCCGCGCGCGCATGTATAACGCGTTCTACGGGCTCCGCGAGAAGCCGTTCGCGCTGAGCCCGAATCCCCGATTTCTCTTTCTCGCGGATTCGCACCGCGAGGCGCTCGCCCATTTGCTCTACGGAATCGAGCAGGGCGAGGGCTTCATCGCAGTGACCGGCGAGGTGGGGACCGGCAAGACGACGCTGAGCCGCACCCTGCTGCAGCGGCTCGGTTCGGAGACCGAGGTTGCGTTCGTGTTCAACCCGAAGCTCTCCCCCCTCGAGCTGCTTCAGGCCATCCACATCGAGTTCGGGCTGGCCGATGCTTTTGGCCGCACGGGCGGGTCCTGGCGGGAGCTCAGCGACGATCTGAACCGCTTCCTGGTGGATCGCAAGCGCGAGGGCAAACGCGTGTTGCTGATCATCGACGAGGCGCAAAACCTCGAAGCCGAGACGCTGGAGCAGGTGCGGCTCCTCTCCAACCTCGAGACCGAGACCTCCAAGCTCATCCAGATCATCCTGCTCGGGCAGCCCGAGCTTGACGCCAAGCTCGAGACGCGGGCTCTGCGGCAGCTGCGCCAGCGCATCAGCGTGCGCTGGCGCCTGGCACCGCTTAGCGCCGCGGAAACAGAGAAATATGTGAGGCACCGGCTGCGCATCGCGGCCGGTACGGAAAGACCCTTGTTCAACGCGAGGGCGCTGCGCGCCGTACACCGGGCGTCTCGGGGCGTGCCTCGTCTCGTCAACATCGTGTGCGACCGGGCGCTGCTCGCAGGCTACGCAGAAGGCGCGGGAGAGATCAGTCCCCGGCTTGTGCGACGGGCGGTGCGGGAGATGGCCGGGGGCCGCTCCCCCGTCGCGCGGATCCGCCGCCGTTGGCGCGAAATCGTGTTCGGCGGGGCCGCGATTCTTGGCGCCGTGGCGCTCGCGGCCGTCGTGGGGATCAACCGCGATGGAGCGCTCGCCGCGCGACGAGATTCGACCGCCGCGCCCGAGGCGCAGCCCGCCCAGGCCGTCGCATCCGTGGATGCGGGGCCGCTTGCGGCCCTCGACACGGCGGCCCTCCCGGGCGCTTCCCCTGCGGCCGCCACAAGCCCTTTGGAAACGCCGGCGCCGGCTGCGCCTGCGAGCCTTGAGCAGGCCCTGCGCTCCACCGCGCCGGAGGTGAGCACGGCCGCGGCGCTCGACGCGGCGCTCGCCGCCTGGGGAGAGGCGCCCCACTCCCTCTCCGCGGTGGGACTGCCAGAGGCTCTTCGGATTCTCGAGGACTCGGGATACGCGGTGCTCGCCCTCTCCGACGCCACCGTGAGCCTGCTGCGGGCGCTCGACTACCCCACCCTCCTGCGTTTTCCTGCTGCGGACGGCCAGGGCCCCGTGGCGCTTTTGGTCGCAGCGGATGACCGCATGGCGACACTAGAGGGTGTCGTCCCGGGAACGACGCTCGTCGTTCCGCGGGAAGAGCTCGAAGCCCGCTGGCACGGCGAGGCCTTCGTGGTATGGCGGGACTTCGAGCCCCTGCCGGAGACGCTCAACCCCGGCGACTCCGGTCCGGCCGTGGAGTGGCTGCAGCACGCCCTGGCCGAGCTCGGATTTCTCGCGCGCGCCGAGTCGGGACGCTTCGACCTCCCGACCACCGCCGCCGTGATGGCATTCCAGCAGAGCCGGGCGCTCGCCGCCGACGGCAGTGTCGGTCCGCGCACCAAGATGGCCCTCTACGCCGCACTTCGTCGCTATGGCGTGCCGAGGCTCGCAGCATCGCACGCTGGAGGAAAGCTGGGTTGAGTACGATCCTGAAGGCGCTGCGCCGGCTCGAGGAGGAGCGGACCGCGAAAGCGGAGCGTGCGCTGCGCGAGCAGGTGGTGAGTCCCGCCCCCCGTGCGGCAGGCGGCGGGCGGCGCCTTTTGCTGCGCGGGCTCGGCGTTCTCGCCGCGGTCGCTCTCGCGGGCCTGGGTCTCCACAGCTGGCTTGCGCGCCCGACCGCACGTCCAGCGGCCCCGCCCCCGGCCCAGGTGGCCCCCCCGGCGGTGACGGCCTTGCCGCGCCCGGCGGCCCCGCCTGCAGCGCCGCCTGCGGCCAATCCCCTGGCCCCGTCCCCTCGGCCTCCCCTCGGAGCGCCTCCCGGGGCAGCTTCTCCATTGGCGGCGGCTCCTCCGGGAGCAGGAGCCGCAGGGGCTCCTCCAGGAGCGCCTCCAGGAGCGATTCCCCCGAACCAGGTGTCCGGCGGGGAAACAGGGCCCCTCCGCTCGACGCCGGCGGAGGTCCGCGCGGCGGCAGCCGCTCTGGCTCCGCGGCCCGATGTGGCGGTTGTCCAGCGGCCGCCCCCTTCGCCGGGTGCTGCTCTTGAGGGGGGTCCCNNCGCCGGGGACGGTTCCTCCCTTCCCTCGGATGGCCCCCGCCCCCGAACCCTCCCCCGCGGGCGAAGACGCCTCCACCTCTTCCGTGCCGATCCGTCTGCGCGAGATCGACCCTTCGATCCACTCGCCCTATGGGCTTCACGAGGAGGCGCCGAGAAAGCCTCTAAGCCACGCGAAGGCCGCGCAACCCCACACGGGCGCTGCCGCTGGGGAGGTCATGGTGACACGCACGGTCTGGCACCCGAGCGCGGAGCGTCGGCTGGCCGTCGTGCGCAGCGCGGGGGATTCACAGGAGCGAGAGGTTCACGAGGGCGACAGCGTGGGCTCCCTTCAAGTGCTGCGGATTGAGCCTTCGGACGTCGTCTTTTTGCGTGACGGAGTGGAGATCCGACAGCGCGTCGGCCCTGCGCAGTGAGCCGGGACGATTTTGTGGTGGGCGTCGTCGCAGACACCCACGGCTACCTCGATTCCGAGACGCTCGGCTGTCTTTCCGACGTGGATCTGATCCTCCATGCCGGGGACATCGGCCACGGCCGCGTCTTGGACTCGCTCCGCGCTGCGGCACCGGTGATCGCCGTGACGGGAAACGGCGATGAGGCGCTCCGTCACCTCTATCCCGTGGACCAGCGGGTGGAGCTCGGCGAGGCGCGCCTTCTTCTGTGCCACTGGTACGACAACTTCGGCATGCTTCACCCGCGGATCGAGCGCGAGCTGCGCAGCTTCGAGCCCCACGCCCTCGTCTTCGGCCACACCCACAGCGCCCTGTGCGAGTGCCGAAACGGCGTGCTCCACTTCAATCCCGGATACGCCGGGCCGCCGGGCCAGGGCCGAAAGCGGTCGCTGGGTCGGCTCTGGGTCGATGGTCCGCGCGTACGCGCAGAGATCCTTCCCCTTTCTTCCGCCGGCGCATGAGCAAGCCGCCGCCCTTGCGCGCGTCAACCGATCGCCTCCCTCGTTCGTTCGTAGCTGTGGGGCGCGGCCGGAGCGATCGGAGGCCGTGCGCGGAGGAGCGGGATGAAGGAAATGCAAGGATTGGCGGAGCGGGCGCAGCAGCTGGCAGCCGAACTCGACCTCGGCGCGGAGACGGGGCGAGCGCGAACCGATCGCCTCTACCGCGTGTTGCTGCGGGAAGCGCGCGCCCTGCGAGCGCTCGAAGACGAAGTGCGAAGCGCCGAAGACGACCTCGCCGAGACATTGCTGCGCTGCACGGATACGACCGTGAAGGACGTGCAGCCCGAAATCCATCGGCTCTTGGTCCTGCGGCAGGAAATCCTCGAGCGTGCACTGGGTGCGCTCGTGGAGGTGCGGGGCTTGCTCTCGCCATCGCAGCTCGCGCGCGCGCTCGAACTTCGGTCGTGAGCCCATGGCGCCCGCGAGGCGCCTTGCGAGCTGCGCCATGGCCAAGGAAGTCGACCGGGACGGCGGCTTGAAGTCGGTGCCGGGGCCGCGGTCGCGCTTCGACGAGCTGTACCGCGCGCACGCCGTGCGCATCGGGCGGCTGTGCCGGTGGCTGCTCTCCGATCCCGGCGAGGCGGAGGACGTCGCGCAAGAGGTGTTCTTGAAGCTCCACCGGGCGCTCGAAGAAGGTACCGAGGCCCAGGCCTGGGAGCCGTGGCTCACGACGGTGGCGCTCAACGCGTGTCGGGACCGCCGCCGCTCGGCATGGTGGCGCCGGGTGTGGCAGCCCGCAGTGGAGCTCGACGAATCGAAGCTCCCCGGTCTCCATCGCGACGCCGAAGAGGAGCTTCTGGGCGGTGAGGAACGCACCCGGATCTGGGTGGCCTATCGGGCGCTCTCGCCGCGACAGCGCGAGGTGTTCGCCCTGCGGCACCTGGAGGGCTGGTCGACAGAGGAAGTGGCGCAGATGCTCGGCATGAGTTCAGGCAGCGTCAAGCGTCACCTGCACCGGGCCATCGGTCACTTAAGACGAACCTTGGGAGGTCGCGCATGAGGGAGTGCCCCGACGAGGGAACGCTCGAGCGGCTGTTCGTGGGAGAGGGGCGCGCTGCGGAGCAGCGTCATGTCGAGAGCTGCCGGGAATGTGCAATGCGCCTGCGCAGGATCGAGCGAGACGTAGAGCGCATTCGCGAGGCCTTGTTTGCCGATCCCCCGCGCGAGCTCGTTCGCCGCGCCTCGCCCGCGCGCCCGCTCCGGCCCCTGCTCGGGGTCGTCGCTCTGGGCGCCGCTGCGGCGTGCGCGGCCGCACTGCTTTGGGTGCGCCCCCGCGCGCTCGAGCCAACGGAGAGCCCGAGCGAGCTTGCGAGCTTCGTCCAGACCGCGTCCCAGGCGCTCTTGCTTGCCGTCGAAGAGGAGCCCGACACGACGGTAAACTCGAGAGAGGAGCAGCTCGCGGCGCTCGGCGCTGCGATCACGGGCGGGCGCCCTTGCACGCTCGACGATCAACTGGACGCGGAACCCTGTGACCCACAGGATGTCACCACCCTGGCACAGGGCTGGTAGGACCCGGAGGATTCCATGTTGCGGTCTCTCGTGCCGGCCCTCGTCGTGCTCATCATATTTGTGTCACCCGCCCTCGCCGAGGGACCGGGCATGTTCCGTCCGGGGGGCGGCCCGCCCCCTTTCCAGCACGGCGAGGACCCGATGCGGATTCTGCAGGGTGTAAAGCTCACGCCCGACCAGCAGGCCCAGGTGCACAAGATCCTCGAAGCGAACCACGCGGCTCTGCGTGACCTCTCCGGTCAGCTGCACGCCGCGCAGGATGCGCTCACGACGGCGCTGCTGAGCCCCGGCAATGTGAGCGCTGCGGACGTGAAGCCGCTGCTCGACCGCGCGCTGCAGATCCGCCAGCAGCTCGCAGAGCGTGGGCTTGACGCGATGCTCCAGGTACGGGCGGTCCTGACCCCGGATCAGCTTGCAAAGGCCGCGGCTCGAAGGGCGCGCATGAAGGACCTGGAAGCGCAGATGCGAGCCCTCCTCGAGGAGGAGAACTAGCTTGGGCTAGCGCCGGGCAGTCCCAGGGGCTTGCGGCCCGCGCTGTCGAGGCTCCAAGAGCGAAAGCGCACCGCGCGGCCGACGAGCCCTAACGCAGGCAGATCGACCCGTTGGAGGTCCGGAGCTTGATGGGAATCCCGCCACGTCCCAAGGTGCCGCGCACGCGCCCGTTTGTTTCGCGCGTCGCCCTCGCCAGGTTCCGGTCGTTGCGGATCACGCCGTTGTCGACGTGGAGATCGACGTCGGCATCTGTCTTGTCGGGCAGCTGGAGGACGATGCGCCCGTTGCTCGTCGCGAGCAGGATGCCTTCAGGCCCCACTTCGTCGACACGAGCCTGAATCAAGCCATTGGACGTCGAGGCGTCGATGGAGCCCCGGTGCTCCTCGAGCTCGATCTTGCCGTTGCTGGAGCGGGCGATGAGGCGACCGCAGGTGTCGCAGCACTCGACCTTTGCGTTCGAGGTATGGACCTCAATGTCGCCGAGCACGTGCACCACGCTCACGGAGCCGTTGCTCGAACGGGCTCGCACCGCCGCGCGGATGCCGTCGATCGAGACCTTGCCGTTCGACGCCACGACCTCCACGCGCAGGCTGCGCGGGAGTCTCACCTCGAGATTCGCACTGCCGTGACGGTTCCACTTTCGCGGGGTCTCGACCTCAAGCTCGAGGGCGCCGGCGCTCTCCGTATCGACGATGCGGATCGCATCCAGGAGCTCCGCGGCCGCGTGCGAAGACTCGGCCCGGGCGCGCTTGCAAGATCGGACGAGCACGTCGTCACGATCCTCACCCACGACCAGGGTCTTGCCGTTCGCGTTGTGGACGCGAACCACACCCCCCCGCGGCGCCTTGTAGGAATGGGTATCCACTCGTTCGGCGCGTTCGCTCCAAGGGATGCCCGCCAGCAGGCTCCGAATGAAGGCACCGAGGCCGTGCCCGTGTCCCGGCTCTCCGCTGCACAGATAATCTCCCGGCTCCTCGCGCTTTCGCTTCATGGGCGACACCTAGTGGAGCGTCCGGTCGCGAGGCTCGCGCGACCGTTCCCGAAAGAGCTCGTCCTCGCGCCGCACCGCGCGCAGTTGGCTGCGCATGCGGTAGCGGCGCCAGCGGTAGCGAAGCTGCTTGAGCGAGGGCAGGCCGAGCGTCCCCCCGCCCCCTTGCCGCCGCAGGTAGAGCCAGGCACCGGCGGCGCCGCCGAGATGTCCCACGTGGCTCACGTTCGCGGGTCCGAACATCGCTTCCAGCAGGAATAGCACCGGGATGAGCCAGATGGCGCGAAAAGCCACGGGAGGGAAGATCAGCATGACGGTGCGATTCGGCCACGTGAGCGAATAGGCGAGGATCAGGCCATAGATGGCTCCGGAGGCGCCGACGGTGGGGATGAGCGGAGAGAGGCTTGTGAAATCCAGCCCGAGAAAGCCCGTCACGTAGGGAAGTGTCGCAATCATGAATCCGGCGAAGACGCCGCAGAAGAGGTAGAAGCGCAAAAAGCGCTTCGGACCCCAGACGAGGGCCAGCGGCGACCCGAACATCCAGAACACGAACATGTTCATGGCGAGATGAACGAGGCTGCCGTGGAGGAACATGTAGGTGAAGGGCTGCCAGAGGCGACCCGACCAGAAATCGATCGGGGTGAGGGCGAACAGGCTCTCGAACCCCGGCGCGCGCCATCCGCCCGTGATCAGAACCTGGGCGGCGAAGACGCCGACATTCGCGATCAGAAGTTGCTTGACGACGGGCGGCGTGACCGCCGGGCCAAAGCCCATCCCGCCACTCGTCTGGTATCCGCGACCGTACAATTACGCCCTTGCCTCCCCTCGCTCTCGCGAGGCGCCCGCGCAAAGTGCGCGAGCGAGCCTAGCTCTGCCAGGCTCATCGTCCGGGGGGGCCGAAAGGCGACCCTCCTGTGCGTGGATTCCCACGCCCACGGGTTGGGCGCGACTCCCGTGGGACCAAACAAGCCTACGGACTGAAGGCTGTTCGGTCAACGAGCTTTGAATCTTCAGCCCCGGCGCCGGGGCCGGGCGCCTAGCGGGGAGCGAGCGCGTCAAGGGCGCGCTGCGCCGCGTCGCGATCGAGGCCCGAGAGATCAGCGACGGGATGCGCAAGACCGAGCTCCCGGGCGAGCTGGGCGAAGCGCTCCCGGCAGGCCGCGGGCGGCCCCGCCACGAGGGCAGCCGGCAGCTCCTCGTCGGCCACGGCCGAGAACCAGGGGTTCAGGCGGCGGAACTCGGCGTGCAGCCGGGGATCGCCCGGATCCTCGCCGGGTCGGGTGAAAACCCACATAGAACGCCGGATTTTCGCGGGGTCCCGTCCTCGGGCCTGACACAGCGCGTCGAGGTCGCCGCTGGCCTTGGCCACGGCGTGCGGAAGCGGAGGGAGATTCATGTCCCACACGTCGGCGTGGGCGGCCACGAGCTCGAGCAGACGGGGGCCGCGGCCGGCCACCTCGACCCGAAGACCGCGCGGGCACGGGCGAACGCGCGCCCGATCGAGCGTGACGAAGCGTCCCCGCACGCTGACCTCCTCTCCCCGCCAAAGCGCGCGCACGGCGGAGAGGGTTTCATCGAGCCACGCGATGCGCGCGGCGGGCGGCGGGAGAGGCAGCCCGAAGCGCGCGTCCTGCGGCTGGCCTCCGATCGACACGAGAAAGCGCAGGCGGCCTGGCGCCACGCGATCGAGCGTCGCCACCGCTTGGGCAAGCTTCGCGGCATTCCAGTGGTGAACGAGGCGGATCGAACCCACCTGGATGCGGCGCGTGCGGCTTAGGAGCGTCGTCGTGAGTGTCCATCCGTCGAGCACGTCGGCGTCACCGCGGCTCGGGAGCAGACTTACGTCCCCGTCCACGAAGACGGCAGGGAAGCCCTGCTCCTCGGCGCGCCGGACGAGCGAGAGCAGATCCTCGAAGGGAAGGACGTGCCACGCAAGTGCGATGGCCAGGTCCACGACTAGCCGAGCGCCCCGCGGCGATGGGCGGCGTGGAGCAGCGCCAGTGCGCTCTTGGCATCCGCGATCTCGCCGCTCCAGACCAGCTCGAGGGCCCGCGCAAACGGCATGCGGACCAGCTCGATCACTTCGTCGCTCTCGAGACGCTGGGGCACCGGGGAAAGGTCGAAGGCGGCGAAGAGGTGGATTTTCTCATCCGTGAAGCCGGGCGTGGTCCAGATCACCGCGAGCTTCTCGAGGCGTCCTGCGCGCTGGCCCGCCTCCTCTTCGAGCTCCCGCGCTGCGCACACGGCCGGGTCCTCTCCGTCGAGCTTTCCCGCCGGCACCTCGAGGATGGCCTGGCCCGCCGCGTGCCGGTACTGCCGGATCAGCAGCACGTCCGTTTGAGAGAGGAAGGGGACGACGGCGGCCGCTCCCGGGTGGCGCAGGATGTCGAGCTCGACCCTTCGCCCGTTCGGCAGCTGGGCCTCCTCGACATACACAGAAACAGATCGGCCCTGGTGCACCAGACGGCGAGTCACGGCCGCCGGCCGCTCCGCCGGCGGGGAGCTGCGCGGCGCGCCGCCTTGCGGACGGGACCGGCCCGCGCGGCCCGGGAGTCCGGCCAGGGGCAAAGGTCGCGAAGGGGACAGCGCTCGCACTGCGGGCGGCGCGCCTCGCAGCACACCCTGCCGTGGTGGATCACGCGATGGGAGTAG
>DOUU01000453.1:181-4909 GCA_003520425.1 Deltaproteobacteria bacterium | reverse complement strand
AGCACGACGTTCGCGGTCTTGCGGCCGACCCCGCGCAACGTGACGAGCTCCTCCAGGGTTCCCGGGACGGTCCCGCCAAACCGCTCCACGATGTCGCGCGCGGCCGCCTGAATGGATTTCGCTTTCTGCCGGAAGAAGCCCGTGGGCTGGATGATGCGCTCGACCTCGGAAGGCGGGGCGTCTGCGAGGGCCTGCGCGTTGCGGAAGCGACCAAACAGCCGCGGTGTCACCTGGTTCACCATCTTGTCCGTGCACTGGGCCGAGAGGATCGTCGCCACGAGGAGCTCAAAGGGATTGCGGTGCTCGAGGGCGCACGCGGCGTCGGGGTACGCCTGCTCGAGTCGCTTCACGATTTCCCTGGCGCGCGCGCGCCGGGCGGCTTCGCTCTCGCGCATGATCGCGGTTCCGCGGCGGAGGGCCTGCCGCACCGAGGACGCGCGCAGCCTAGCAGGGCGTCCGTGCAGCGGCGACGGATCTGCGGGAGACTCGCGAGGTGTCGGGAGCGAACGAGCGCTTGGTGACCATCGCGTGCGAGAGCCTGGGGCCGGGAGCGGCCCTCGAGGGGCTCTTCCTGCGCGCCTTCGGCCAAAGGCAAGGCGGTGCCGTGATCGCCCCGCCCCACCCGCTCTACGGCGGAAGCATGGAGAACGCGGTGGTGAGCGAGCTCGCGTTTGTCTGTGCGCGGGCAGGCCTCGACTCTGTGCGCTTCAACTGGCGTGGGGTCGGCGCGAGCGCGGGCACCCCAAGCGGCGACCTCAAGCACGCCGCGCAGGACTATGCCGCGGCGCTTTCACTGCTGCGTGACACGGCTCCCGGCGCTCTTGTGCTGTGCGGCTACTCCTTCGGGGCGGCCGCGACCGTGACGCAGCTTTCGAAACTCGCCGACCCCGGGGCAACCCGCCTTCTCCTCGTCGCCCCACCCCCGCAGCTCGTCGACCTCGAGCGGCTGCGGGCCTTCCGCGGACAGACGCTCCTCGTGACCGGCCAGCACGATCGCATCGCGCCCGTGGCGTCCTGGCAGCGCATCGCAGAGGAGCTTTCGGCCGCGAAGCTCGTGGTCCTGCCCAAGGCCGACCATTTCTTCTCGACCGGGCTTGCCGGGCTCGCGCGCGAGAGCGCAGTCTTTTTGCAGGGCCTGGGTGCGGCGGACCAGGGAGAAAGCGGCTAGAGGGCGAGCGCGAGCGTGAATCGGAACGCCGCCCCCCCTCCGATCCGGTCGGTAATGGCGAGCACTCCCCCCGCCTCCTCTACGATGCGGCGGGAGATGGCCAGCCCGAGGCCGCCAGGACGGCCGCCTTTGGTCGAGAAGAACGGCTCGAACACCCGCTCACGGAGCGTCGCGGGAACGCCGGGGCCCTCGTCTTCCACCCTCACCTCCACGCCGCCGGGGGCGAGCGCTGCGACCAGACGGACACAGCCCCCGCAGCGCGTCGCATCGATCGCGTTGAGCGCGAGGTTCAAGACCACCTGGCGCAGGCCGTCATCGCTCATCGCCACCCCCGGAAGATCCGAAGGGGCGTGGGTCGTGAGTGTCACGCCGTGCTCGAGCGCGCGGTGGGCGAGAAGATGGGCCACCGACTCGAGGACCGGGGCCACGGCGGTGACGGTGCCTCGAGGCGCCGCCGCCCGCGGACGCGCGTGTTCGAGTACGACGTCCAGCAGGCGTTCGATCCGCCGCAGCTCGCCTTCGACGACCTCGGAGAAGCGGGTGCGAAACTCGGGGTCGTCCTGACGCTTCGGCAAGAGCTGCACGAATGTCTTCACCGACACCAGTGGGTTTCGCACCTCGTGCACGATCTCCGCCACGAGATCTCCAAGGGCGGCCAGACGGTCGAGACGCCGGACGCTCTCGTCGAGGCGCGCGATGCGTGCAAGGCCGTCGGCGGCCTCGAGCGGGCCTGCAAGATGCCGGGCTGCGGTTTCCAAGGCGGCGAGGGTGCGCGCACGGACCTGTCCCGGCGGATCGTCGACGCCGCCGACAAGAAGCAGCGCGACGGGCTCTCCCTCGCAAGGTCCTCCCACCGGAACGACGGCCGAGAAGCCCTGCGGCACGGCAAGGGCGCGCAAGACGGGAGGGGCGGAGGGCAGGCCGAGGTCGGTGGGGCCGGCAAGACGCGCACCCTCGGCGAAGGCCGCCGGGGTTGGCGGCTTTAGCGCTACGTCCTCCACGCTCGCCGCCGCAACGAAGGGCTCGCCGCCGTCACGGCGCATCCATGCGGCAGCACGCCCACACCCCGTGGTGTCGAGAAGACGGCGCACGCCCGCCCCGATGAGGCTCTGCACGTCACTCGGCGCGGGTGCGTCCGCCGGGCCGAGGGCCCGGCGCTGCCGCGCTCGCGGAACGCCGACCCGGCGCGTCCGCTCGGCCGGCTCGCGGACATTCCCGGGCACGGCGCCACCTCCTACCCCGCTTGCTAGCCCGAGGAGCATTGCCCTGTCAATTCGCCTGGGCCGTGGGCCGGGGGGCGGGGCCCGCACGCCGGGGGCGCCAGGGAAGGGGAGCGCCTCACCTTGGGGCGGCCGCGCGCCGCGCAAGGGAGGGCGGTCCCCTTAGAAGGAATCGTTGCGGAGCAGGTCGTAGCCCTCGCCCGACGGCGCTTCGGGCCCGGCCGTCGCGCGCCGCTCGGAAGGCTCGGTGCCCTCGGCGAAGGGCTCGAAAAAGCTCGAAGGGTCGCCGGCATCGGCCAGAAGGCCGGTCGTCTTGCTGACGCGGGCGAACACGATGCCCTGCGGCACCGGGAAGTCCCGCACGGGCTTGTCGGCCAGCGCGAATTCCATGAAGTCCATCCAGATCGGCAGGGCTGCCCTCGCCCCGGTCTCCTTGTCGCCGAGCACCTCCTTCTCGTCGTGACCGACCCAAACCCCGGTTGCGATCTCGGGAGAGAATCCGATGAACCACGCGTCCTTCTGGTCGTCGGTCGTGCCCGTCTTTCCGGCCAGGGGCCGGCCGAGAGAAGCGGCCTTGTGAGCCGTGCCGTAGGGCTCTTCGACGGTGGCGCGCAAGAGACTCGTGAGCAGGAAGGCCTGGTCGGGGGCGATGGCCTGGGTGGCGGTGGAGTCGGCGCTGTCCGTGGGAGGATGCGCCGGCGCGTTCTCGTCGTCCTCTTCTGAGGAGATGTCCCCGAGCACAAGGTTCTCGAGCAGGACCTGGCCGTCGCGATCGCGTACGCGCGTGATGAAGACCGGCGGTGTGCGCAGACCCTGGGAGGCGACCGTGGTGTACGCGGACGTGAGCTCGAGCAACGAGACCTCCGTCGAGCCCAGGGCGAGCGAGGGGTTGCGACCGAGGGGTGAGCGGATGCCGAGCTGGTGCGCGAACTCGATCACCCGGCTCACCCCGACTTCCATGAACAGGTGGATCGTCGCGTTGTTGATCGAGCGCGCCAGCGCTTCCCGGGCGGTGAGCGCACCCAGGAACTTGCGGGTGTAGTTTTCGGGCTTCCACAGCTGGCCGTTGCCCGGATCGATCATGACCACCGGGGTGTCCATGAGGATCGAGACCGGCGTGAAGCCGTCGAGCAGGGCGGCGCCGTAGACGAAGGGCTTGAAGGCAGAGCCTGGCTGACGGCGCGCTTGGGTTGCGCGGTCAAACTCGCTGCGCGCGAAGTCGTACCCGCCGACGAGGGCCAAAACCTCGCCGGACGCGACGTCCCGCGAGACCAGGGCGCCTTCCACGCGCGGCTCCTGCGTGAGGACGAGGTGCAGGGGCTCTTGGGCGGGCGGCGGGACAGGCGCCTTCGCGGGCGCAGGCGCGGTCGCTGCCGCCGCCGGGGGCGGAGCGGGAGGCGCCTGCGGACGCTTGGTCGCGAACTTCGCGACGTCGCCCACATGCAGCACGGTTGCGATCGCCTTCGGCTCGTGTACCTCTCCCTCGGGCAGCTTCTTGAGCGCCCACGCCACGTCGTCGACGTGCAGCGTCGCCTGGACCCCGGGGGCGAGGGCGACGCTGGCAGTGCCGGCGTTCGGGTCGACGGCGGTCACGAGACCGGTGTAGGCCTTGATTGGGGACAGGCGCAGTCCTCCCTGCGCCACCACCGCCCGGGCGAAACCGTTCTCGCGTGCGATCTCCGCGAGGGCCTCGCTCTCCGTGCCGCGCCGCACCTGGCGCAGCGGACCCCGGTAGCCGCCATGGCGGCGCTCGAGCGCCTCGAGTCCCGCGCGCACCGCCGACACCGCGGTATGTTGAAAGTCGAGATCGAGGGTGGTCTCGATCGTGAGCCCGCCGCGCAGGACGCGGCTGCTCCCGAGGCGATCGAAGAGAAGCCGGCGCACCTCCTCCGTGAAGTAGCCCGCAGCCGCGTAATCGTCGCGCTCGGGCGGGGGCGTGAGCCGCGGCGGGCTCGAAAGCGCAGTCTCGTACTGCGGGAGGTCGAGGTACCCCTGGCGGAGCATCCGCTCGAGGACATAGCGCCGCCGGTTGTCCGCAGCCTCGGGGTTGTTGTAGGGCGAGTAGTCGCTCGGCGCCTTCGGAAGGCCGGCGATCAGCGCAGCCTCCGACGGCGTGAGATCCGCCAAATCCTTTCCGAAGTACGTGTGCGCGGCCTCCCCCACACCGTAGGCGCCATGCCCGAGATAGATCTGGTTCAGGTAGAGATAGAGGATCTCGTCCTTGCTGAAGTGCTGCTCGATGCGGCGCGCCAACACCATGTCCTTGAGCTTGCGCAACACGCTTCGTTCGGAGGACAGGAGCAGGCTCTTCGCCACCTGCTGCGTGATCGTCGAGGCGCC
>DOUU01000453.1:0-120 GCA_003520425.1 Deltaproteobacteria bacterium | reverse complement strand
CACGAGGCGGCGGCGTTCCTCAAAGAACTCGCCGATCGGGCGTCCGTTGCGATCGTAGACGGTGCTGGTAAGGGCAGGGCGGTAGTCGGTCAGCTTCTCGAGGTCCGGGAGCTCGCGCTC
>DOUU01000227.1:16409-16633 GCA_003520425.1 Deltaproteobacteria bacterium | reverse complement strand
CGCAAGACCGTTGGCGTCCGTGAGGTGGAGGGCGTCGTGGCACGCATGGCGCGCATTCCCCTCGTCCAAGCCTCCATTTCGGATCGCAAGCGTCTCGAAGACCTCGAAGGCGAGCTGCGGCGGGTGGTGTTCGGCCAGGACGCGGCGGTCGCGACCGTGGTGCGCGCGGTGCGGCGAGCCCGCGCCGGGCTCGGCGGCGAGAACCGGCCGATCGGCTCCTTCCT
>DOUU01000227.1:4616-16275 GCA_003520425.1 Deltaproteobacteria bacterium | reverse complement strand
CCTTCTGGACGAGATCGAGAAGGCACACCCCGACCTCTTCGACATTCTGCTTCAGGTGATGGACCACGCGACCCTGACGGACAACGCCGGCCGCGAGGCGAACTTCCGTCACGTGACGCTCATCATGACTTCGAACCTTGGGGCCCGGGAGATGACAAGCCGCGCGATCGGCTTCTCGGGCGAGCCCAAGGGCAACGGATCGCGGGCGGTGGAGAAGCTGTTCAGCCCGGAGTTCCGCAATCGGCTCGACGAGGTGGTGTCCTTCGAACGACTGCAGCCCGAGGTGATGGCCCAGGTGGTGGACAAGTTTGTCGCCGAAGTGGACCGCGAACTGAAGGGCCGGAAGGTCAAGCTCACGCTCGCGCCGGCCGCGCGCGCCTTTCTGGCAGAAAAGGGCTATAGCCCGCTCTTCGGTGCGCGGCCTTTGGGGCGCGTGATCCAGGCGGAGCTCAAGGACCGGCTCGCCGAGGAGTTGCTCTTCGGCAAGCTCACGCGCGGTGGAACGGTCCGGGTCGAGGTCTCCCCTCCTCCGGAGCCGCGGCTTGTGTTCGAGATCGAGGCGGCTGCGTGAGCCTCGACGCCCGCAGCGAGCGCTATGTCTCTCTTGCCACCTTTCGCCGCGATGGCCGCGAGGTGCGCACACCGGTCTGGATCGCAGAAGACCGCGGCGGGCGACCCAAGGGTACACGCCTTCTCGTGTATACGAACAAGACGTCGGGAAAAGTGAAGCGGGTGCGCGCCACGAAGCGAGTGCGCCTCGCGGCGTGCGACTTCCGGGGCAAGGTGCACGGCGACTGGGTGGACGGAGAAGCCCGTCTCGTCGAGGACCCGCGGGAGATGGAGCACGCATTCTCCGTGCTCACGCAGAAGTACGGCTGGCAGTTGCGGGCCGGACTTCTGCTCTCCCGTCTTTCCGGGCGCTATTCCCAGCGGGGCATCATCGAGATCCGGCTCCTCCCCCGATAGAGGCCGGCTCGAGGGCGCGCGCTCGGCCGCCTATTCTCCTCGCTCTTGCCACTTGCCGCGGCGAAAGGAAATCGTCAGCCAGACCGCGCGGGCAAAGTGATCGGCGATGAGCGCCGCCCAGACCCAGATCACGTCTAGCTGCAGCCCCGCTGAGGCGACGAGCGCGATGGGCACGCGAAAGCCCCAGTTGCCGAGCGTCGCCGCGACGAGCACCGTCCATGTGTCTCCTGCGCCGCGGAGTGCACCTCCCAGGGTGAAGTGGACTCCCATCGGCGGCTGCGCCAGGGCGAGCAGCAGCATGAACGGCCCGAGCGCCTCGACGACGCCCTGGTCATTCGTAAAAAGCCGCGCGATCGGTTCGCGCGCGAGGCCGAAGCCGAGTCCCAGGATGATCGAAACGATGAGCGCGAAGCGCGCTGCGCGCCAGCCTGCCCTCGCCGCCGCATCGGGTTGGCGTGCGCCGAGGGATTGGCCGACCAATGTCGCTGCCGCGACGGAGAATCCGGTGCCGGGGATCCACGAGAAGGACATGAGGCGGGTGCCGATTCCGTAGGCGGCGACGTCTGCCGTCCCGTAGTGCCCGAGGACGGTCACGTAGGTCATGATGGCGATCTGCAAGACCACTCGTTCGCCGATGGCGGGAAGCGCGATGCGGGTGATCGGGCCGAGCATCGAGCGCGCGCTCGTGAAATCGGCCATGGACAAACGCAGGGGCGCATCTTCGCCAGACCGCTGAGAGGTGAGGGCGAAGAGAACGACCGCCACCACCTGCGAAATCAAGGTCGCCAGACCGGCGCCTACGAGCTCGAGCCTTGGAAAGCCGAGCGTGCCGAACATGAGCAAGACGTTGAGGGCGATCTTGGCCACGGTCACCGCGAGAGCGATGAGCAGGGCGAGCTCCGTGCGCCGCGTCGCGCGGAACGCACTCTCGATGATGATCGACACGGCAAGGAAGAGCGTCGAGCCGAGCGTGAGCCGGAAGTAGGGGATCGCCGTGTTCACCACGTGGGGAGCCGCGTCGAGCAGGACAAGAAGCGGACGCGGCAGCGCGAGCACGAGCGCGGTGAACCCGCCGGCGATCCATGCCGAGAGGACGAGCGAGCCTGCCAGGGCGGTGCGGGCGCGTCTCGGATCGTGAGCCCCGATGGCCCGGGCGATGAGTGCCACGCACGCGGTGCCCACCGCGAAGAGGATGGACTGTGCGAGATTCTGAAACTGGCTCGTGTAGGTCACTGCCGCCTGGGCATCGCGGCCGAGACGCCCCACCATGCCCATGTCGACCAGGCTTACGATGCTTGCGAGCACCTGCGACAAGATGACGGGCCACGCGAGTGCCCAGATCTCGCGCTCGGTCTGGGGGCGGCTCGCGGTGCGGGGGGGAGCCGCGGCGCGGGCAGCGCGCGAGGCGAGTGCTGCCGAGGGGAGGGCAGGCCCCGCTTCGGGATCGTCCGGCGGGTCCCCCCCGGCGAGTTCGGCCTCGTCGGATTCGGCTCCGGGGGGCCCGGCTTCTGGACGCGCCGGCACTAGCGGAGCTCTGCGGGAAGCTGGAACACCACGCCTTCGTCGACGCTGGGCATGGAATCGACCTGAACCTCGCCGGGGGCGAGGCTGCGCAGCCGCTCGACCACTTGCTCGACGAGGACTTCCGGCGCCGAGGCTCCGGCGGTGACGCCGATGCAGGCCCCGCCCTCGAGCCAGGAGGGCTCAACGTCGTCGGCAGCCTGCACGAGGTAGGCGCGAGCTCCGGACTTGGCCGCGATCTCGACCAGACGGTTGCTGTTCGAAGAGGACGGTGCTCCCACGACGAGCACCACGTCTGCGGTGCGCACCAGCTGCTTGACGGCATTCTGGCGGTTCTGCGTTGCGTAGCAGATGTCGTCTTTCCGTGGGAGCTGTACTTGGGGGAAGCGCCGGCGCAGGGCCTCCAATACGTCCCGCGTGTCATCGACGGAAAGCGTGGTCTGGGTCAGCACCGCCAGGCGCTCGGGGTCGCGGACCTCGAGCTTCTCCACGTCTGCCACGTCCTGTACGAGGTGCATCCGGTCCGGGGCCTGGCCCATCGTGCCCTCGACCTCCACGTGGCCGGCGTGGCCCACGAGGATGATCTCATGGTCCGCCCTCGCAAAGCGCAAGGCCTCGACGTGGACCTTGGTCACGAGGGGGCAGGTTGCATCGATGATGCGAAGCCCCCGGTCTGCGGCGCTCCGGCGGACCGCCGGCGAGACCCCGTGGGCACTAAAGACAAGGAGCGCGCCTTCGGGGACTTCGGCTGGATCCTCCACGAATACCGCGCCCTTCGCCCGGAGCGACTCCACGACGTGACGGTTGTGGACAATCTCGTGGCGCACGTAGACGGGGGCGCCGAAGCGCTCGAGGGCCTGTTCGACGATTTCAATCGCCCGATCCACACCCGCGCAGAAGCCGCGGGGGCTCGCAAGCAGGATGCGCACGGCGCGCAGAGTAGCCGCGCAGGCCCCCCCGAGCGAGGGTGAGGCCGCGTCGCGCCGGTGGAGGTAGACTGTGCTGCGCGCAACACGTTGCAGGAGACCCCCCAATGGCAGAGCTCGAAACCTTCCGCCGCGAGACCCGCGACTGGCTGCTGAAGAATGCACCGCCAGACATCGTGGGTCTTCCCGCGAATGACCTCGAGGGCAACTGGGGCGGGCGCAGAGCAACCTATGCCGTTCCGGGGATGAAGACCTGGCTCCTGCGCATGGCGGAAAGGGGCTGGACCGCCCCCAGCTGGCCCAAGGAGTACGGAGGCGGCGGCCTCGCGCCGGGCGAGGCGAAGGTGCTCTCGCAGGAGATGACAAGGCTCCGCCTCCCGCCGCCCCTCATCGGCTTTGGGCTCACCATGATCGGGCCGACCCTCCTCCAATACGGCAACGAGGAGCAGAAGCGCGAGCACCTCGGGCGGATTTGTCGGGGCGAGATTCGCTGGTGCCAGGGCTACTCCGAGCCCGGGGCGGGGTCCGATCTGGCTTCCCTGCAGACCAAGGCCGTCCGGGACGGCGACGACTTCATCGTGACGGGCACGAAGATTTGGACGTCCTATGCCGACAAAGCGGACTGGATCTTCGCCCTCGTGCGCACCGACCCGGCCGCAAAGAAGCAGGACGGGATTACCTTCCTTCTGATCGACATGCTCACGCCCGGCATCTCCGTGCGGCCCATCCTCTTGATCAGCGGGAAGTCGCCCTTCTGCGAGACGCACTTCGAAAGCGTCCGCGTGCCGGTGCGCAACGTGGTCCACAAGATCAATGCGGGTTGGACCGTGGCGAAGTCGCTCCTCGGTCATGAACGGAGCATGATCGCGGATGCCTTTGGTGGGGCTGGGGCCGGGCAGCGCACGGCGCGCTTGAGCGCGCTCGCAAGCCTCGCCCGCGAGCGGCTCGGAGACGCACGCGGCCAGATCGCCGACCCCGTGCTACGCGACCGGATCGCGCTCGAGGACATGGACACGCGGGCTTTCGGCTTCACGGTGCAGCGCGCCAAGGACGGCGCCAAGGCAGGGCACCGGCCCGGACCCGAGAGCTCAATCTTCAAGGTCTACGCCACCGAGCTCAACATGCGACGTCGCGAGCTCATGGTCCAGACGCTCGGACCTTCGGGCATTGGCTGGGAGGGTCCGGGCTTCACCGAGTCGGATCTCGAAACGACCCGCGAGTGGCTGCGCTCGCGCGGCAACTCGATTGAGGGCGGAACGTCCGAAGTCCAGCTCAACATCATTGCCAAGCGGGTCCTGGGCCTACCCGACTAGCGGAGAATCGAACGTGGAACTGATCCTTACGGAAGACCAGGAGCTGCTTGCCAAGACCGCCGCCGACTTCGTGTCGGAGCACTCGCCGGTGTCGCGTGTGCGAAAGCTGCGCGACGCGAAGGATCCGGTCGGCTTTTCAAAGGAACTGTGGAAGCAAATGGCGGAGCTCGGCTGGCTCGGCATCCCGTTTCCCGAGGTGGTGGGCGGCGCGGGGCTCGGCTTTGCGGAGCTTGCGGTCGTCCTCGAGGCGCTCGGCCGGACGCTTGCCCCCGAACCCTTCCTGTCCACCGTACTGCTAGGGGGCCAGGTCCTTTTGCTCGGTGGCACCGAAGTGCAGCAAAAGGAATGGCTGCCGCCGGTCGTGAACGGAGACTGCATCCTGACGGCTGCCTATCAGGAGCCACAGACCCGCTATGACCTGCGCCGGGTGGCAACCCGCGCCGACAGGAAGGCCGACGGCTGGCGCCTCTCGGGCGAGAAGATCCAAGTGCTCGATGGCCATGTGGCCGACGCGCTTGTCGTGGTGGCTCGCACGAGCGGTGGCGAGCACGATGCCAAGGGCCTCACGCTCTTCTTGGTGCGAAAGGGAGCGCCTGGCCTCGAGATCACCCGGCAATCACGGGTCGACTCGCGCAATGCGGCGCTGGTGAAGCTCTCCGGTGTGGCAGTCGGGCCGTCGGAGGTGATTGGCGCCGTGGATGAGGGGGGAGACCTCTTCGAGAACGTGGTGGACCGGGCCACCGTCGGGCTTTGCGCAGAGATGCTGGGTTCGATGGAAGAGGCCGCCGCGAGCACCTTCAAATACCTGAAGACACGGGTTCAGTTCGGTGTCCCGATCGGTTCGTTCCAAGCTCTGAAGCACCGCGCCGCGCGCATGTACATCGAACTCGAGCTCTCGCGCTCGACCGTGATGGCGGCCGCACGCGCCGTAGACGAGGACCATCCCGAGCTCCCGAAGCTTGCTTCCCTCGTCAAGGCGCGCTGCTCCGACGCCGGCATTCTCATCGCCAACGAGGCGATCCAGATGCACGGCGGCGTCGGCATGACGGACGAGTACGATGTGGGCTTTTACCTGAAGCGCGCGCGCGTGGCGGAAATCACGTTTGGCGACGCCTCGCACCACCGGGATCGCTGGGCCAGGCTGTCCGGGTACTAGGCGCCGCAGCCAGGGCGGAGCGGATGAATCCCACCGAGCGCATGCTCCGCGCCTGCCGCGGGGAGCCCGTCGACCGCCCTCCGGTCTGGCTGATGCGCCAAGCCGGGCGATACCTGCCCGAGTACCGTCGCGCGCGCGAGGGCGTGCCCTTCCTCGAGATGTGCCGCCGCGTCGACAAAGCGGTCGAAGTGTCGCTCCAGCCGCTGCGTCTGCTCGGGGTCGAGGCGGTGATCCTCTTCTCCGACATCTTCGTGCCCGTTGCGGGCCTCGGCGTGGCCGTCGATTTCGAGCCGGGGCCGGTGGTGCGAGACCCCATCCGCTCCCTCGATCAGGTGGCCGCGCTGCGCACGCCCGATCCGCGTGAATCGGTGCCCTTCGTGATGGAGATTTTGCGCGTCCTGCGTCGGGAGCTCGAGCCCACGAAGGTTCCCCTCCTCGGCTTTGCGGGCGCGCCCTTCACGCTTGCGGCCTACCTCATCGAGGGCAGGGGATCGAAGGACTTCGCGACGCTCAAACGCATGATGTACCGCGCACCAGAAGTCCTGCGGGCGCTGCTCGCGCGGCTCACCGAAATGACCGTGGCCTACCTGAACGCGCAAATCGAGGCCGGCGCCCAGGTGGTGCAGCTCTTTGATACCTGGGCGGGTCTGCTTTCTCCGGCGGACTACGCGGCGTGGGTGCAGCCCTCCCACCTCGAGATCGCTTCCAAAGTGGAGCGCGTCCGTGCGCCACTCATCCTCTACGTGAACAACGGTGCCCACGTGCTCGATGCGATGTTGGCGTCGGGAGCCGATGTGCTGTCGCTTGACTGGAGGGTCGACATCGGCCTTGCCGCAAAGCGCGCAGGCGCGCGGGCGAGCCTCCAAGGCAACCTCGATCCGTGCGCCCTGGCCGCGCCGGCGGAGCGGATTGCGCAGCTCGTGCGCGAGATCGCGGACGCTGCAGCTCCGGCCCGCGGCCACGTGCTGAACCTCGGCCATGGCGTCTTGCCGGAGACTCCGGTTGGCGGAGTGCGCGCCTTCGTGGAGGCCGCAAAAGCGCTTCCGGTCCGTGGGCCCTCGTGAGTCGCGAAGCCCTAGACCTCGACTTCGCGCACGCCGAGGCAGTCCTTGCGCGCTATGAAGGGCCGGGCCCTCGCTATACCAGCTATCCCACGGTGCCCGTCTGGACAGAGGCCTATGCGTGGGAGCGATTCGCCGCCGACCTCGCCGACGTCGGGGAGAGTCCGCTCTCGCTCTACGTGCATGTTCCGTTCTGCCGGAGTCTTTGCCACTTCTGCGCCTGCAATCGCGTGATCACACGCGATCCCGCCCTTCCCGAGCGTTACCTCGAGGAGACTGCGCGCGAGATCGGGGCCATCCGGGATCGGATGCCGTGCCAGCCGACGGCAACCCAAGTCCACCTCGGCGGAGGGACGCCCACCCATCTTTCTCCGGGCCAACTCCGGCACCTGTTCGGGGCCCTCGTCGATGCCTTCCCGCTCCAGCGCGGCGCCGAGCTTTCGATCGAGGTCGATCCGCGCGTGACAAGGGAGGAGCAGGTCGACACGCTTCGAGAGCTCGGCTTTCAGCGCATCTCGATGGGGGTCCAAGATTTCGATCCGCGAGTTCAGGAGGCGATCCATCGGGTCCAGCCCGCCCGCGAGACCGCGCAGCTCGTCGAGCTCTCGCGCCGGCTCGGCTTCGAGAGCGTGAACTTCGATCTCATCTACGGGCTTCCGTTTCAGGATGAGAACAGCTTCGCGCGCACGCTCGACACCGTCCTTGCCATCCAGCCGGAGCGGATTGCGCTCTATTCCTACGCCCACGTCACCTGGGTCGCGAAACAACAGCGCGGCTTCGAGCGTCATCACCTGCCCGATGCAAGGACGAAACTCCGGGTTCTGTGGCTGGCAGTTTGCCGCTTCCTCGCGGCCGGTTATGTGTACATCGGGATGGACCACTTCGCGCGGCCGGAAGACGAGCTCGCGCGCGCCCAGCGGGAGCGCAGCCTCCGCCGCAACTTCATGGGATACACGACACAAGCAGGCGTCGAAGTCGTGGGCTTTGGCCCAAGCGCGATCAGCGCGCTCCGGACAAGCTATGCGCAAAATGAGCGCGAACTGGATGCGTGGGAGGCGGCGCTCAGAGACCACGGTCTCGCGACGAGGCGCGGACACTCCCTCACGCAAGAAGATCTCAGGCGGCGCTGGATCATCGAGTGCATCATGTGCCAGGGAGAGCTGCGCGCGGATGACTACGCCGCACGTTTCCACGGCAATTTTGCGGCCGACTACGCCCCTGAGCTCCGCGCGCTCGAGCCGCTCGCGGCCGACGGGCTCGTGGAGATGGACCCGAACGGAACGCTTCGCGCGACCGCGCTGGGGAGGCTCCTCGTCCGGAACCTTGCGATGCGTTTCGACGCCTATCTCGGCGAGCAGCAGCGGGTGGGAACGCCGCGGTTCAGCAAGGCGGTCTAGCGGGTGCCGGGAGCTCGGGTCGAGACCGCGGTGGTCGGGGCAGGCGCAGCCGGGCTGGCCGCGGCGCTGACGCTCCGGCGGGCGGGGGTCGAGGCCGTTGTCCTCGAAGCAAGTGGCCGGCCGGGCGGCGTGATGCAGACGGAGGAGATCCTCGGCCATCGCATCGAGCGCGGTCCGAATACCTGCCTCGCCAAGGCGCCTTTTCTCGCCCTTCTTCGCGAACAGGGCTTCGAGGGCGAGCTCGTCGCAGCGTCGCCATCGAGCCGGCGGCGCTTCGTGTTTCACGCGGGCCGGCTCGAGCCGGTGCCGATGGGTCCACTCTCGTTCCTGCGCTCCCCGCTGCTCACGACCCGAGGGAAGCTGCGCCTTCTGGCAGAGCCCTTCGTACAGCGGGGCAACGCAGGGACTGAGTCGGCTGCGCAGTTCATCGCTCGGCGCTTTGGGCCCGAAGCGGCCGAGAGACTCCTTGCGCCCGCGCTCACAGGGGTCTACGCCGGCGACGAACGAGAGCTCGGTGCGGAGGCCGTCCTCGGCTTCGCGACCGAGCTCGAGCGGAGCTACGGGAGCGTGACGCGCGGCGCGCTGGCTCGGGTGCTCCGGCGGGGCGCAGGGCCGCGCGGCCTGCGCGGAACGTTCTCCGCCCGGGGGGGACTCGGGGGACTCGCGGCGCGTTTCGCTTCGGCCCTGGGGGAGGGTCTCCTGGTCGGGAGCCGTGCCACCGCGCTCCACGCGGACGGCGGGGCGCTGCGTCTTGAAATCGCGGGAGGGTCGTCTGCGGATTTGCGCGTCCGCGCCGTCGTCCTCGCGCTNNGCAGGTGGCGTACGCTCCCGTCGTGAGCGTCTCGGTCTCCGTCCGGCCGAACGAGGTGCGGCAGCCCATCGAAGGCTTTGGCTTTCTCGTGCCTCGCGCGTCTGGTCTCAGGCTTCTCGGCGGCCTCTTCATGAGCAGCCTCTTTCCCGACCGGGCGCCCGAGGGACGCGCGCTGCTTACGTGTTTGCTGGGCGGTGTGCGCTGGCCCGAGGCGGTCGACGAGCCGGATGACGTCCTCGTTGCGCGACTGGGAAAGGACCTCGAGGTTACGCTCGGCCTGCGCGGAGGCTTCGACCTCCTCTCGCTTTCCCGCTGGCCCCGTGCCGTCGCACAGCCGAGCCGCCGTCACCAAGAGCTCGTGGCCGACGTGCGCAAGGAGGTCGCGCGCGTGGGAGGTCTCGCCGTGGCCGGTGGGTGGCTCGATGGCGTCTCGATTGCAGACACAGTTTCGAGTGGCGTCCGCGCAGCGAGCATGATCGCAGCAGGCCTTGGGCGGTGAAACACGCCGGGCCGCAGGCTCTTGCGATCCTCGAGGCGCTGCTCGGCCAGCTCCGGCGCCTTCCCGGCATCGTTGAGAAGAAGCCCGGCGTGTTCTATCGCCGAGGGAGAGCGTTTCTCCACTTCCACGAAGATCCGGCGGGTCTGTTCGCGGACCTCAAGACCGGGGAGGAGTTCGAGCGCTTCGCGCTCAACAGCGCTCGCGAGCGAGACGCTCTTGTCCGGGCTGCTCGCCAGGTCCTCTCAAATGCGGCGGCGGAGCCACGAACCTAGCGCTTCTGGTTGCGTACCATCTGCGCGAGCGCACCCACCCAGGCCGGATCTGCGTTGAGAGACGGTACGAGGAGGAGTTCCGCGCCGCCCAGGGCCTTCCACTGCTCGCGCGCGCGGATCCCGATTTCCTCGACCGTCTCGAGGCAATCCGCGACGAACGATGGGCAAACGACGGCGAGGCGGCGAACGCCCCGGCTGTGGAGTTCGGGCAGCACACGATCGGTATACGGTCGGATCCAGGGCTCTCTTCCGAGGCGCGACTGGAACGCCATCGAGTGGGTATCGGGCGCAAGAGCCAGCGCACTGGCAAGCGCCCGGGTCGTCGCGGCGCACTGCGCGCGATAGCAGGCACGGTTCGCAGGGCCGATGGCATCGCAGCAGTCGGCTGTTGCGAGGCAGTGGCGCTCCGTGGGATCGCTCTTGCGCAGATGGCGCTCGGGCAGGCCGTGGAAGGAGAACAGCACGTGGTCTGGGTGGAACTCGGCCAGCCGCGGCTCGATCACCGCCTTCCAGGCATTCATAAAGCTCGGGTCGTCGTAGAACTCGGGGGCCGTGTCGAGCGCAGCCACGTTCCACATCGCGCCTGCCAGCTCGAAGACCTTCGCGAGGGCTGAGCCCCTCGACGACGATGCGCCCTGCGGGAAGAGCGGGAAGACGATGATCTTTCCGACGTCGGCGTGGAGGAGGTGTTCCATCGCCGCTGCAATCCCCGGGGTTCCGTAGCGCATCGCGAGCGTCACCTCGAAGCTGGCGCCGAGTTCCTTCGAGAGCGCGGCGCAAAGAGCGCGGCTGTGGACGAGAAGGGGCGAGCCCTCGGCCTTCCACACGGACGCGTACTGTGCGGCCGAGCGATGCGGACGGAAACGCAAGATCCAAAGGTGGAGCAGGAGCCAGCGTGCCGGTGCGGGCAGGTCGAGAACCCGGGGGTCAGAGAGGAACTCCGCGAGATAGCGGCGGACGTCCGGAACGCTCGGCGATGCGGGAGTGCCGAGATTGAGCAGCAGGACACCCGTCGCGCGGGCTGCGCGGGCCACCGCGCGAGGCTAGCCGACGCACGGTTCACAGCCAGGCGTAGGCGTCCCGCAGCGCCGCCCTGCCTCCCGCCTCAAGGACCTCGCCGTGCGTCACCGTCACCCGTTCAAAGTCCCAGGCGAGGATCCGCTCGAGTGATTTTCGCGCCGCACCGCGATCGCGGATCAGAAGGCGCACAAAGCGCGTGGGTCCGAATCGGTCGCGCACATCGAAAAGGCGCTGCCAAACCGCCGTCAGGAGGTTTTGGGCGGAGTGGAAGTTCATCGCAAGATCGGTCAACACAAGCGTGCGGCTTGGAACGTGGAACAGCACGATCTCGTTGATCCAGGAGGCCCCGCGAAAGAGTTCGATTTCCACGCAGTTGCGAAAGGCCTCGGGAGGTGCCCCGTCAAGAACCTCGTCGAAGGGGATCTCGGGCCGCTTCTCTCGCAGGCCCGGCGCAGCAAGCAAGGTTGCGGCGGGGTACGCCCCCTTCCAGGGCGCGACGAAGAAATGGTGCACTTTGTTGGGTGCGAGAACGAAACGCACGGGGCCGAGGGCATCCAGGGCACCGCGGGTTTCGTCGTCGCACAGCACAGGGGAGTGGAGCAGGAGGCTGCCATCGCGCAGCCGGATTACGGTCATCCGCGTTCCGATTTCGATCCCGAATAGGCGCAGCGGGCGGTCCGCCACCCAAATTCCATCGTCCAGGCGTCGCAGGGGGCT
>DOUU01000227.1:0-4605 GCA_003520425.1 Deltaproteobacteria bacterium | reverse complement strand
GCGGCGGCAGCCACTGCCTGGCCTTCCAGCATGCACGGGCCAATCACTCGCACCGACGCAAATGCATCAGGGTCGGCCGAAACGCAACGGCCCGCGATGAGGAGGTTGTCGACTCCCCGGGCCACAAGGCAGCGGTAGGGGATCGTGTACCACGCGCCGGGCTCGAGGAACGTCCACTCCGTCTCGCCTCCCGCCACGTGGCGCTCGATCGGCCACGCTGCTCGGCCGATGCCGTCCTCGAACTTTCGGGCGCCAAGGACGTCGTCCCGCGAGAGCGCGTACTCCCCTTCCGCTCTCCGCGTCTCGCGAATCCCGAGGCGAGGAGCGCTGTCGGAGACAAAGGCGTTGGGAAATCCAGGCATGTGCCGGCGGAGGAACTCCGCAAGACGCGCCGCCTGCGCGCGGCCTTCCATCTCGCCGTAGCTGATCTCGAGGTCCTCGGAGCCGTCCACCGGGCGCCCATCGAGGTCGACCCGGCTCATGGCCACCAGGACTTCGCCCGGACGGAGCGTTGGGATGATATTCCCTCCGCGCCGCGGGAGGCGCTCTCGCTCGAAGTGTTCGCCGATGAGTGCCGGGAGCTTCGCGAGCGCAGGCAGGGCTTCGTTCATCTGAACATTCTGCATCGTGAACATNNGGCAGGGCTTCGTCCATTCGGACATTCTGCATCGTGAACATCATGGACGGGTATTGAATCGCCTCGCCCTTGTGGGTTTGGACGCGAGCGAGGCGTGCAAGTTCGGCATCGCCTGTGGCATCGATATAGACGCGCGCGCGCAGCGCAGTGCGGCCCCCGCGCCCGTGGACGGCAACGCCTCGGATCGATCGATCTTCGACAACCGCATGGGTGAGCTTCGTGTGCAAGCGCACCACGAGAAGCCGCTCGCTCCGACTAAGCTCCTCGAGCAGCAGCTTTACCCCCCACGGTACGTAGGGGACGGCGCCTGTCTCCTTGAAGGGGACGGGGCCGTAGGCGTGACCGCGTGCCCGCAGGGTCGATTCGATCTCCGTGGGCAGGCCTCCGACCAGCGTAGCCAGGCCCCCACTGCGCTCCTTGTAGTAGAAGCCGCAGTAGGTTCCGACACAGCCCCCCGTACTCATTCCGCCAAGAAAAGGCATCTCTTCCACGAGGAGAGTGCGAAGACCCAGGCGTGCGTCCGTCACCGCGGCCGCGCAGCCCGCAGAACCGCCTCCCGCCACGAGCACGTCGACGTCACCCTTGAGGGGGAGCTCCTCTTCCGGAAGGCGAAGACCGCTCACACCGGAGCGCGCCCGCAGGCCACCCCTTGCACCCGCTCCACAAGCGGAGCGGCGGGCCACCCGGCGGCCTGGAAGGCGCCCTTTCTCCGCGGCGACAGCAAGGCCTCGCCACTCAGGAGCGGCTCCTGTGCAGGCCCCCAAGCCAGAAGGAGAGCGCGAAATAGTAGGCGGGGAAGAGCAGCGTCAGGGCGAGCAGATGAATGCTCGCCGTCTGCGCGGGGACCAGCACGCAGCCGCTCAGGGCGAGAGTCCACAGGCCGCAGGCGATGTTCGTGGTGCGCCGAAGCACCGGCATGCGGCTCGGGTAGAGGTACTTGATCGGCACGAAGACCATCGCCGAGAAAAGTGCGACGATCGCTGTCCCGACCAATGGGGAGACGTCGAAAAGCCACAGGTAGAGTGCCACGACGTTCCAGTAGGAAGGGAAGCCGAGAAAGAAGTCGTCCTCTGTCTTCGCGTCATCCTGGGAGAAGCCGTACGCGCTGGCCAGAATCGGGAGTGCCGCCCAATGCCAGGAGAGGAGACTGCCCGCCCAGACGAGGAACACCGCGGGCACGATCACGTAGTTCAGAAAGTCCACCATGTCGTCGAGGCGGCGCCCGTCGAAGGTGGGCAGGACGTCGCGCACTCGAACCGCCCGGGCCAGCGTCCCGTCTACCGAATCGATGGCGAGGGCGAGCAGCATGAACACGGCTGCGCGCCAAAGATTGCCGGCCGCGATGGCGAGGAGGGCGAGGGCCCCGATCACGGCGCCGCTGGCGGTGAAGGCGTGGACGCCCCATGCCAGGGTCTGGCGCATGGGAGACGTGTGCGCAGCCGGAGCGCTCACGGGCCCTAGTCTACCAGAGCCGCTATAGTGAGCCCTGACACCAACCGAAGAGCGGACACGAGCGCAAGGCAGAGCGGAAGCGAACCTGCCGCCGCTCGAGGGGGGGCTGAGATGGCAGAGCATCCGTCGGCGGGGCCGGCGACGGGCCCGTCCCTCTCCGAAATTCCGGGCCAACAGGCTCGTACCGCACGCATGCTCGAGTACCTGCGCCAGGGCAGCGAATCCTTCGTGACCACGAAACTCGACACGGTGATGAACTGGGGCCGCAAGTACTCGATGTTCCTCTATCCCTTCGTTACGGCCTGCTGCGGCATGGAGTTCATGGCGGTCGCCGGTCCGCGCTACGACATCGATCGCTTCGGATGTGCTCTGCCCCGCTTCTCCCCCCGCCAGTCCGACCTTCTCATGGTGGTGGGTACGATCAGCCACCGGCAGGCCCCCATCCTGAAGAAGGTCTACGACCAGATGGCTGAGCCCAAGTGGGTGATTGCGTTTGGCGCATGCACCTGCTCGGGCGGTCCGTACAACAACTACTCGACGGTGCAGGGGATCGACACGATCGTCCCCGTCGACGTTTACATCCCGGGCTGTCCCCCGCGCCCGGAGGCGGTCCTGGATGGCCTCATCAAACTCCAGGCGCGTGTGCAGGTGGAGAAGGTTCCGTCGTCCGGCCGGCACCGCGAGTTGCGCGAACTGGAGCTTCCCGTCGTGGAGAAGCCCATCGCCTAAGGCTCGCGCTCGGGGGATTTTTGAGCGGCGAAGGCAGCTTCGATCTTGCAGTCGTGGGCTCGGGTCCCGGGGGCTATGTGGCCGCCATCCGCGCGGCGCAGCTCGGGCAGAAGGTCGCGGTGATCGAGGACGACCGCCCGGGAGGGGTATGCCTCAACTGGGGCTGCATCCCGTCCAAGGCGCTGCTCACCGGGGCGGAGCTCGTGGAGAGCGTGCGCTCTCATGGCGAGCTGTTCGGGATCGGCGCAAGCGGCATCACCCTCGACTACGACAAGCTCATCACGCACAGCCGCAAGACCGCGGATCGCCTCAGCAAGGGCGTAGAAAGCCTGTTTCGAAAGAACAAGATCACGCTGGTGCGTGGGCACGGTCGCCTCTCGGGTCGGACGCGGGTGGATGTGACGGGCGCAGAGCAGACCGTCGTCGAGGCCGCGCACATCTTGCTCGCGACCGGCTCGCGCGAGTGGGTGCCTGCGGGCATGACGGTCGATGGTCGGCACATCCTGACTTCCCGCGAGGCGCTTGAGTCACGGACGATTCCGGCAAGACTGGTGGTCATCGGCGCCGGTGCAGTGGGGGTCGAGTTCGCGTACGTCTACGCCATGTATGGCGCCCAAGTCATCGTTCTTGAGATGGCGGACCAGATGCTGCCCGGCGCCGACACAGAAATGGCCGAAGTCCTTCAGCGCGAGTTCCGCAGGAAGAAAATCGACGTACGGCTCGGCACGCGGTTCGAGGAAGCCAAGCTCGCAAATGGCGGCGTGCGGCTCCGCGTCTCAAAGGGCGCGGCGAGCCAGGAGCTTGAGGCCGAGCAGGTGCTTGTCGCGATCGGGCGCCGGCCGCTCTCGGGTGAGGTCGGCCTGGCTGAGGTGGGCCTCGAGACCGATGCCAAAGGCTTCATCCCCGTGGATGAGAATCTCCGAACGGCAGCGCCCACGATCTCGGCGATTGGAGACGTCGCGCGACCCCCGCTGCTCGCGCACAAGGCAAGTGAAGAGGGAATTGCGGCGGTGGAAACGCTCTGCGCTGTGAAGAGACCACCCCTTGACTACTGGAAGATTCCCGCGTGCATCTACGCGCAGCCTCAGGTCGCGTGGATCGGGCGTACGGAGGCACAGGCTCGCGCCGAGTTCGGAGACGACCTGCGGATCGGGAAATTTCCATTCACGGCGTCCGGAAAAGCGGTCGCGAGCGGCCACACCGCGGGCTTCGCGAAGATCATCGCCGAGCCCCGCTATGGAGAGATCGTGGGCGCCCACATCGTGGGCTATGGAGCGACCGAGCTCATCGCGGAGATGAGCCTCGCGATGACGCTCGAGGCCACGACGAGTGAGATCGCGAGCACGAGCCATGCACATCCCACGCTCTCCGAGGCCCTCCTGGAGGCGGCGCTTGCGGCAGAGGGGCGAGGGATCAACTTCTAGGGCGCAAGAACGCCCCGTGCGAATCGGAGAGGTTGAAGGGCTATGGCGATCGGAGTGGAGCTGCCCGCACTGGGAGAAAGCGTGGTCGAGGGGACGGTGGCGCGCTGGCTGGTGAAGGAGGGGGAGCGCGTGGAGCGCGACCAGCCCCTCGTGGAGATCACGACCGACAAGGTGGATGCCGAAATCCCAGCTCCGGCAACGGGCGTGGTCGAAAAGATCCTGGTGGCCGAAGGCGAGACCGTTGCGGTCGGGACCGAGCTCGCGCGGATCGAGCCCGGGGCTCCTGTTTCGCTGGCAGGTGCTCCGGCGGGGGCCGGGCCCAGGCCGGCTCGGCCGCCGAGCCCGGAGCCTCAGGCGACCGCC
>DOUU01000089.1 GCA_003520425.1 Deltaproteobacteria bacterium | reverse complement strand
CCCGGGTAGACCCGGACCTCGGAAGCCACCGGCCCTCGGGCGAGGCTCCCCTCGAGCTGCTTCACGTCCTCCACGGGAATGAACTCGTCCTGGTCGCCGAAGATGCCAAGGAGCGGACAGCGCAGGTCGGTGACGGCGTGAAGCGGATCGCGCGGCTTCTTCGAAGGATCGAGGTCCGGAGAAGAAAGGATCCCATGCTGATAGGAGAGGATGCCGTAGAAGCTCACGCCCGCCGCAAGACCTTTGCATGCGCAGGCGGCAAGGAGAGCGTAGGTGCCGCCAATGCAGAAGCCCACGACTCCCACGCGCCTGCCGCCCACGGCGGGATCCGCGTGCAGGAAGTCGATCGCCGCCTGCACGTCTTCGAGAACCGCGGGATCGGAGAGGCCGCGCATCCACTCTCCCGCATTTGCGATCTTGACCTCGCGCCGGTAGAGGTCGAGGGCGAGGGCGGCGAAGCCCGCCTGCGCGAATCGGCGCGCAAACTCTCGGTACAGGTCACTGAGGCCCCAGACGTCATGGATGATCACGACCCCAGGATGCGTTCCTGTGTCGGGAGACGCGAGGAAACCCAAGGGAACGTCTCGGCTTTTCATGCCCGCGAGTATACTCGCGCGCGATGCGGCAGCCCGGCGGTGAATTCATCCACGAGCTCGAAGTCGCACTCGCGGCTGCCAGCGAGGCCGGGGCGATCCTCCTGCGCCAGTTCGCCGGGCCCACGGAGAGCTGGGAGAAGTCGGAGGACAACCCGGTCACCCCTGCCGACCTCGAGTCCGACCGCGCCATCCGCGCGCGCTTGCGACGCGCATTCCCGGAAGATGGGCTCCTCTCGGAAGAGACCGTAAGCGACGCCTCGCGCCATACCCGTCGACGTGCCTGGATCGTCGACCCCATGGATGGCACGAAGGAGTTCGTGGCGCGGATCCCGGAGTTTGCCGTATCGATCGCGCTGGCCGAGGCCGGCGAACCCGTGGTGGGGGTGGTGCTCAATCCCGCTGCGGGTGTGGCGGTCCTCGCGTCGCGGGGCACCGGGGCCTGGCGGGGCAGCTGGGCGGGCGGAGAAATCGGTCCGCTCACCCGCGTCGCCGTCTCGCAGTGCAGCCGCCTTTCTGAGGCGATCGTGGTCGCAAGTCGCACAGAGATCTCGCGGGGTCAGCTCGAGCCCTACGCGCCGTGGTTTCGCGAAGTGCGTCCCGTGGGCTCGATCGCCTGGAAGCTGGCGTCCGTGGCCTCGGGTTGCGGAGACTTGAACGTCTCCTTCGTCCCGAAGAATGAGTGGGACGTCTGTGCGGGAGACCTTCTGGTGCGCGAAGCCGGAGGCGTCTACCTAAGCTTTGCCGGCGCCCGGCGCACGTACAACCAGCCCGACCCGTGCATCGACGAGGCGATGGTGGCCGGGTCTCCCGCGCTCGTCGAGGCGTTTTGCCGAAAGGTGCGGGGCTAGATCCTCCCTCGGTGGCGTTCTCGTCAAGTCCTTCCAGGCCGACCCCTGCCACAGGGTCCGCAGCAGCCAGCGCGGAGGAGCTCGCTCCGCTCTCCACCCCCGAGTTCGACGCTCTCCTGGACGTGCGCCCGTCTCGCGTCGGCTTCTGGCGGAGTCGCCGCGATCCTCCGGTATGAGGGAGCGCTGCGGGCACGGGCTGCCTGGGAAGCCAATCCTTCTCGTCTTTTTCCCGGGATCTTTCAGAGGACCATGCGCAGCAGTTCAGCGGTGGGTCGGTCGGGGTCGCCTGCGAGGGGGGTGGACAAGCGCCGCGCACTCACGACAGACGGGGTTAAATTCGAGCGGATCCTCTGCTGCATGGAGCCTCTCGCACCGGGTGCAGCTCACGAGCAATGACGCCTCGGGGAGGATCTGCGAACGCCGGTCCATGGACTCTTCGCCCTCGTAGCCTTGCACGCTACTGTCGCCCCTCTCGGCGCCCGAAACGTCGGGGTGAGCAAGGCGCCTTAGTGGGGGTCCCCGATCCTGCCCTCGAGGAATCGCAAGCGGCTGTGACCTTCATCACGGGTTGGAGAAGTCGACGGGAGAGGACCCGCGTCGGAGCCGGCGCGAGCGCCATTTGCCGGATTGGCGCGATTCGCGAGTCCGGGCTCCGGGGCTCGCGAAAAACGCGAAGCGTCGAAACAGCGGAGCACATGGCCACCTGAGGCCACGCCCGTGGCAGGGCTGCCAAACACCGCAAAACGAGGTTCTCCTTCCGCAGAGCTTCCGGGGCGGCACCGAACGAGGCCGGCACCGAAGCTCGCCGAGTGTCTGAGATGCGCGGAGTGGACGCTCGGCGAGCTCGACGGTGCCGGGGTCCCGCGAGGGGGAACAAGCGGAGACCGACAATCCTTTCGCGCCGACAAAGCGCGGGCTCTGTGACCGAGGTCACCCGCGAAGACGGGGAAAGAAAAAGCCGCTGTCGCTCGCCTACAGCGCGTTTCGCAGTCCGCCGCAAGACCTCCGGGGACAGTTCAAGACCGTCGCACCCCCACGCGATCGCACCCCAACCAACGAGTGTGCGCATTTCCCTCGCGATGCTGCCCGGCTTGGCTTGAGGTCCCGCTGGCGCTATGGCCGCGTGCGGCTGCGACGCCGAACGCACCTGCGCTGAGTAGGACCTCTTCCAGGTCTCCCCTTCCCAGCACCATCTGCGTACTGCGCGGTCGGGAAGTGGTCAAAAGAGATCGTGGGGGTCTCCCCTCTCGGGTCATTCCCTCCTAAGGGGCGATTCACTTCAATGACCGAGCGAGTTTGACCGCGTCAACGACAAGGAGGGCACCCACGGGGAGCTTCACGAGGTCACGGGTGGCCAATGCCCCCTGCCGTGGTGCTCGACGTAGTACTCGCGCACGAGCTCGCGCTCGGGGGAGCTGAAAACCACCGTCGCTACGACGCCGCCCTCTTCGGCCGAATCTCTATGCTCGCGGACCGCTTCGCGCCCGCGCACGCCGCAGCGCAGGGCAGCGCGATCGCGAGCAAAGCCGCAACGAGCGGTCGGATTGTGGAAGACTCCGCCAAGATAGACATCCGCAAGCCATCCAGTCTTCAGCCCCAGCCGCTGATGATTTCGATCACAACTACACCCGTTTGGTCCTCATGCTTCGCTCGATCGGAGTGGCCATCGCGGGGAAACTGCATGGCTCCAAGTTGCCCCGGCGCCGGTCAGATGTCGCCGCAAACGCTTGGTCCCGCTCAGTGCCATGACCAGAGGTCATCGTAGGTGCGACACTTGCGCACGTCGTAGATGCTCTTGGCCTGCAGGTAACCCGGCCAGCCAAAGAGCGGGATGAACCCCAACCAAAACTTCCTTTGCGGCGCGTGCTCGAAGAACGGGCCCCAGCCTCTCAGGTACCACTCTCCAAGCCCAGGATGGGCGACCGACAGCCAGGTGGCATTGTCCCGAGACTGGCCGACGCAGGGATTCCCGTCGTGCGCCCCGGCTTGCTCAGCAAGGGCGAGGAAGAGGCTCGCCGCACACAGGATCGCCCCGAGGATTCGGATCATCTCTCCCCACCTTCCCGCTTTTTCCGGTTACCACTGTAGTTCACCCTTTTTCCTCTTCGCCGCATCTCATTGATCTCGTGCGATTCAACGAGCTGAGGAGAGGGTTGAGGATTGCCGAGGCATTTCATGCTCAGCATCCTGTCGCCTGGCTGCACTCGGCAAAGCTCCGAGCGGGCAGCTCAGCTTTCAAGCATCCAGGCTTCACGCCCGAGACGCATCCAGCGCAAAAGCAGGCGGGCGGTCCAGACCCACAGCCACAGCCCGACGAGCAGTGAGAGCGTCGGATCCACCCAATGCCAGCCAAAGAAGTGAATGGCGAGCGCGCCCAAAAGCCCGAAGACCGTGAGCGCACCGTCCGAGAGCTCATGCGCGAGTGCTGCGCGGAACGACCAGCGCGTTTTGGAGGGTGCTGCGAAGAGGAAGGCGGTCATCAAGTTGGCTCCGAGTCCAAACACCGCGAGCAGCATCGAGGCCGCGTTCGGGAGCTCCTTGTGAGGGGCGAAGAGTTCACGGCAAGAGCTCACGACGATGCCGAGCGCGATGAGGGCGACGAGGATGAGGACGGCGAGGGTCAGGAGCTCCTCTCCGCGTTCATGCCAACGCGCTGCAGGGATCAAGAGCACCGCGAAGATCCCGATGTGTGCAACGAGGTGCGTCGCGTCGGCAAACAAGAAAAGACTCCCGCCGTACCATGCCCCCCCGAACTCAACGCCTGCGGCAGCAAGCGTGATGACGAGTGCCGAAAGCACGGTGCGAGGAGGCACATGGCGGTGGATGTGCTGGTGGGCTTCTCTCATCGGCTCCCGTCCAGGGGGGCTCGGCGAGTTCGGTCTCCATGATCGGCGATCGCAACGAGGACAACCACAGGATGCGCGAGCTCCGCGGCCAGAGCGAAGCTCATGAGAATGCCCATGGGGAACGTCATGTTGCGCGACCGCACGAGGCAGTACCCTGCATCACCCGCGCGGGTCGCGCAGCTTGGGGGGCGGATGGCCGTAGAGATCCTTGGTCTCGATCACTTGTACATCACGGTCTCCGATCTTCGCCGTGCCGAGGCCTTCTACGATGCGATCATGGAGCGCCTCGGCTTCAGGAAGGGGGACAGCGCGATCGGCGGCGATCCGCACGCTCACTATTTCAACCGGAATCTCCAGTACACGATCCGGCCGGCTCGAGGCGCGACCCTGCGCCACGACCCGTATTCGCCTGGCCTGCACCACGTCTGCTTTCAGGTCCCGGACCGCCGGGCCGTCGATGAAGCGTACCGGGAGCTAAGCAGCCTGGGCGTACCCGCGAGCGAGCCGCGGGAGTATCCCGAGTACAATGACGACTATTACGCGACGTTCTTTTCGGACCCAGACGGAATCCGGTTGGAGATCGTTGCAAGGTCGAGGATCCGCGACGAGATTCGGTCGTCCTGGTCTCTGTTTCGAGTGTTCCTCAACCCCTTGGCGGACCTGCGAGCGCGCCGGGAGCGGAGCAGTGCTGGCTGACAGCCCAACGGGAGGCCGCGCATCGGGGGTCATCGGTCGAGGCACGCCCGTGGAAACGAGAAGCGCAACGCCATGCTGAGACTCCTGCAGCGACTAATCGCGAGTGAGCGATGGATGCGGGTCCTGGGGGCGCTCTCCCCGTCGCTTCGAATCTGGCATCCGGACGTAAGACGGGACCCCTATCCCAACTATCGCCGCCTTCGCGAGCAAGGTTTGGTTCGCATGCGGCTGCTTGGGGGATGGGCCGCGGCACGCTACAGGGACGTCGAGCGCCTCCTGCAGGAGCCTGCCTTCTCGACCGACCGCGACGACGTGGCCCTGATGAAGATGGTGCGCCGGGCGACGCGCGGGATACCCGAGTTCGAGAACCTCGTCGACAACAACCTTCTCATGATCGACGGAGCACGCCACCGACGGCTCCGGGGTCTTGTCTCCAAGGTCTTTACGCCGCGGCGCGTGGAGGCGCTGCGGCCGCGCGTGGCGGCACTCGCGGAGGATCTTCTCGACCGGATGGCCGCGCGAGAGGAGGTCGACCTGATCCGCGACTTCGCGCAGCCGCTTCCTACGATCGTCATCGCCGAACTCCTCGGCGCTCCGTCTGCGGACCACGAGCGCTTCCGGGCCTGGTCCGACGACTTGGTCGAGCTCCTCGACCCGCTCTTGGGCCACGAGGGCTTCGACCCGCCCGAGCGCGCGAACCGCGAACTCTCCTCGTACCTTCGAGGGCTTCTGGCCGAGCGTCGTCGGGCCCCGCGCGACGACCTCCTCTCGGCGATGAGCGAAGCGCATGAGGCGGGGGACTCCCTCGCCGAGGGCGAGCTCGTCGCCCTGGCCTCGCTGCTCCTCGCTGCAGGAAACGAGACGACGACGAACCTCATCGGGAATGCCGTCCTCCTCCTGCTGCAGCACCCCGCTGAACGCAAACGGCTCCAGAACGATCTCGCGCTCCTCCCGAGCGCCGTGGAGGAGTGCTTGCGCTTCGAGCCGCCCGTGCAGCTCACCGACCGCGCTGTAGTGGAGCCGGTGGAGCTCTCGGGAGTGCAGCTTCGGCCTGGCACGATCGTCCTCGGGCTCATCGCGGCTGCCAATCGCGACCCCGAACGGTTCCCCGATCCCGACCGCTTCGATATCGGGCGCGCTGAGAATCGCCACCTCGCTTTTGGCTCGGGGAACCACTACTGCCTCGGGGCAGCGCTGGCGCGATTGGAGGCGCAGGTGGCGCTCGACGCGCTCCTGCGCCGATTCCCGGATTTCGACGGATCACCCGCACCGCCGGAATGGAAGCGCTCCACCGTGCTGCGCGGCCCCACCGTGCTTTCGGTCCGCCTGCGCTGAGTGCGGCCGATGATCCATGCGTTGGCACCTCTTCCGCCGCGACACGGCCACCGCGACGCCGACGCGTGCGTTGGCTGCCACCACGTTCTCGTCGGCCTCTTGAATGTCCGGCCTTCGCCGCAGCAGATCCGTCGTGAGTCCGGGCGGGGTACGCGGCACGGCTTGCTCGGCGAGTGGTTTTCCCCGCTCGATGGCCTCCGGATCGACCCCGAGCAGCACGCTGATCGCATTCTCTTATTGCTCGATTTGACGTTCCAGGCTCGCGATCGTGGCTACGCTCGCGTCGAGCGCAGCCTCCGCGCGCGAAATCGAGAGCTTCGTGTCCGGGTGACGGTGTCCTGCCCTGATGTGGGCGTCTCGTGCTGAATGATCTTCCGCCGCTCCATCCTGCTTGTGGTAGATTTGACGCGGACTGGTCAGCCACGNNGGGGATGCGCTTGATGGTGTAGAGCGTGGAAGTGTGAAGGGTTCTCGGAATGGAAAGTAATTCAGGCGAAACCGATCGAGCACCTCTATCTCCCTTCGCTGGCCTGTCATGGGCAAGCCTCATCCTACGGCTCATGACAATCGGCGTGGTAATCGCAGGAATCGCTGGTCTGTTCGCGTACGCAGCCGGCTGGCTGACGCCCAACGCTCTCACGCCGGCAAGAATCGTGAACACGCTCGAAGAAGTGAACGGACGCCATCCGGGCTTTCGTCGCAATCACGCGAAGGGGGTCTGCGTGAGCGGCTACTTCAACAGCAACGGCCGAGGGACCGAGCTCTCGAAGGCGTCTGTCTTCCAGCCGGGTCGCATGCCAGTCATCGCGCGGTTTTCGTTGTCGGGGGGGCAGCCCGAAGCCGCCGACGCCCCCGACACAGTCCGTGGCTTGGCGATTCTCTTCACGCTGCCGGACGGCGAGGAGTGGCGCACGGCGATGATCAACCTCCCGGTAGCCCCCTTCCGGACGGCTGAGGGATTTACCGATCTCGTGCTGGCGTCGGCGCCAGACCCCGCCACAGGGAAACCCGATCCGGCCCGCATGCAGGGCTTCTTCGCGAGATACCCGGAATCCGCGAAAGCGATGGAGCTGATCGGCAGTCAGCCCTTGTCTTCTGGATTCGAAAACAGCCGCTTCAACAGCCTGAGCGCCTTCCGCTTCATCAACGCCGCTGGCTCGGTGGCGTGGGTTCGTTGGTCCGTGGCGCCCGTCCAGCCCGAGCCCGTCGCTACGACGAGGCTGGACGGCACCAATAAGAACTGGCTCTTCGATGCGCTGATTGCGAGCATTCACAGCCAACCTTTAGCATGGCATCTCATCGTCACAGTGGCTCAAGCGGGCGACCCGACCGATGACGCGACGATTCCCTGGCCAGCGGACCGACGGCAGATCGACGTGGGAACATTGACGATTGACCGGGTTGAAAGTGAGGACACGAGTCCTGCGCGAGACATCAACTTCGATCCCCTCGTTCTCCCGAACGGAATTGCCGCGTCAGACGACCCTCTGTTGAGCGCTCGGTCGGCGGTTTATTCGCAGTCGTTCACGCGGCGCGAAGGTGAGCCCAAAAACCCCAGCGCGGTCTCGACCGCCGAAACGGCAAGGTGAGCATGGCCAACGGTCCCACGCAATTCGCCGTCTTGTCTCGCATCCTTCACTGGCTGATGGCCGCAATGCTCCTGACGATGCTCTTCATCGGGGTCTCTATGGTTGCCTCATTGGGCGACTATCACAGACTGGTTGCGATCCATCGCCCGCTCGGCATCATGATCCTCATCTTGGCAGTCGTTCGCCTGGTAAACCGGATGTTCACCACGCTGCCGCCATTTCCGCCCACCATGTCCGATTGGGAACGAAGGGTCGCCTCGGCCTCCGAGCGGTTTCTCTACGCCTTGATGTTCGCATTGCCGCTGGTGGGTTGGGGAATGCTGTCTGCGGGCGACTATCCCATCGTCATGTTTGGACCCTTGCATCTGCCGCCTCTTCTGCCTGCCAATCGGATGCTCTATGCGGTCTTGCGCGAGACTCACACGGTCCTTGCGTTTCTCCTCTTTGCCACGTTTCTCGCCCATCTCAGCGCGGTATTGTTCCACACGCTGGTCGTTCGCGACCGGCTCGTCCATCGCATGGCTCTGTGGTCAATCCGCTTTCACAAAGCAAAAATTGAAACTGACTAAGGCCACATATCTGAGCGTCGCCACAATCGGGCTGGGGTCCGCCATTCTATTGCTGTTCTCACAAGACGCGACCCCCTCACGAAGAACGAAGGATGGGTTCCCGCAAGGATGCTGTCCACGGTACGCACGCCTTCGGCGTGCGCAGCGCTTTGCCATAGAACAACGTCCGGGAGCGAGTCTGCGGGAGTATGCTCGCTCCCGACATGGAGGTCCGCATGCCTTTCCTCGCACGATGGCCCGAAGAGATCTACGCCCTGACCCGCATCCTCTTTGGTCTCCTGTTTCTTTGTCACGGCTTGCAGAAGATCTTGGGCATGTTTGGTGGCGCGCCGGCCGGGATGCCCACGGGGCTCCTCTACACCGCCGGCACGATTGAGCTGGTAGGTGGTGCCCTCATCGCTCTTGGACTCTTCGCCGGTCCCGCTGCCTTCGTGTGCAGCGGGGAGATGGCGGTTGCGTACTTCATGGTCCACCAGCCCCAGGGCTTAGTGCCGATCCAGAACCATGGCGAGCTCGCTGTCCTCAACTGCTGGTTCTTCTTGTTGCTGGCCGCGAAGGGCTCCGGGATCTGGAGCCTCAGGGCTTCCGGGGCGGCTGCGCCGGTTCATGGGTAGGGTCAGGAGATCCTCCCGCGAGATGCGCTTGGGTGGGTGTCGGGTCGCTGCCGCCAGCCAGCAGGCACTGAGGACAAGTTTGCCGTCCTGAGCCGCTCAGTTCCGATCCTGCTCGTCCGTCCCGTTGTCTGAGTTCCGCCCGCATACCGCGCAATTGCGTCCAGTGGACTCAGGGCACGCGCCGTTTTCAGGGAGAGCCTTAGGAGTGGAGGTCGGGCATACTCTGGGGATGGACAGGCTTGAGCACGATGGCGCGGCCGTTCGATTTCCGCCGCCTCTGGTTTACTTGATCGCAGTGATCCTGGGCGGCTTGCTGCACGCCTTTGTCCTCCCGCTTCCACTCGGGCTTCCGTTCAGTGTGCGACTCGGCGCGGCGGTGTTGGCCGTCCTGCTCGGCTTGGCGATCGGGGGCAACGCCTTCGGTCACTTCCGGCGCACGGGGCAAGATCCAAAGCCGTGGGAGAGCACGCCGGAAATCATCTCGACCGGGATCTACCGCTTCACCCGGAACCCGATGTACGTGGGTATGGCGCTGATACAAATCGGTATCGGCATCGGATTGGGAAACGGCTGGATCATTGCGCTTGTGCTGCCCGTGCTGGTGCTGGTTTACTTGACCGCCATTCGCCACGAAGAAGCCTACCTCGAACAAAAGTTCGGTGAGACCTATACGAAGTACAAGTCATCCGTTCGGCGCTGGCTCTAGCCGCCTCCATAGTGGCGGAGTGGAAAGAGACTGGCCCAAACTTTGCTGGCTACCCGCCCCGGCACACCTCTACGAAGGAGAAATCTATGACCCCTCACGACGCCATCCAGCTATTCGCCAAGACCCTGGAGAACCTAGAGAAGTGGATGGATAAGGCCGGCGAGCACGCGAAGAGCCGGTCCTTCGACGTGGACGTACTCGCCCAGGCACGGCTGGCGCCGGATCAGTTCGCGTTCGTCCAGCAGGTGCAGGCGGCGTGCGACCAGGCAAAGTACGCGGCCGCGTACCTCAGCGGCAAACCGGCGCCCTCTCACCCCGACACGGAGAAGACCTTCGCCGAGCTGCGGGAGAGGATCCGAAAGTGCACGAGCTTCCTGGCCACCGTGGGGGAGAAGGACCTGGCCGGCGCCGAGGAGCGAAAGGTGGCTCCCCCCTGGCTTGGCGGAAGGTGGCTCCGTGGAGGCGACTACCTTATGCATGTGGCGGTGCCGAACTTCTTCTTCCATGCGACGATGGCTTACGCCATCCTGCGCCACAATGGAGTGCAGCTCGGGAAGATGGATTACATCGGCTCGCTGCCGACTCGGGAGGGCTGACGGCCACATTGCCGCACGACGTCATCAGCAGTGGTGCAAAGCGGAGAGGTGACTCTCCTACACACGGCTTTTCGGTCCGGGGAACTCCTCGGTAGTTCAGCCTGAGATCATCGACGATCCTTCGGACCACATCGCTGGCCAGAGGTTCTTCGTGCCGACCTCGGGTAAGAGTCGGTCTGCGCCAAACCGCGGAAGGCTCCTGGATCGGTTCGGCGGAGACAAAGCCGCGCGCTCGCCTTTCACGCCAGCATCGTCGATCAAATCGCATAGCGGGAGGGCCGTTCGACCCTCACGGTTGAGCGGACGCCGACTCCGGTCCTCCGACGGTCGACGTCACACCTTGCTCGCCCTAAGAATCAGGAACGCTTCCCTATCTCTTTCCGCTCCAGCCCTTGCGCTTTGTGCGGAAGAGAACACACCGGTTCTTCGGAGCGTCCCCAAGTAGTCATTGCACCCCGTCCTGGTCCGAGCGATGCTGTCCCTTCTGCGCGCCCATCGGGCACAGCTCTTGGAGGAATCTCGTCATGTGGAAGCCGGCGACCATTGCCCGCTTGATGGTGCCCACCTCGGTCGCGATTGCTCTAGGCTTTACCTGCCCGGCCCCGCCGAGCGTGACCGCCGTCTCACCCAGCAGCGGGCCCACGGTGGGTGGCACGGCGGTAACACTGACCGGAGCGAACTTCGCGCCAAGCGCCACAGTGAGCTTCGCTGGGATTCCGGCAACAAACGTAACGGTGGTGAGCAGCAGCGCGATCACGGCGACGACCCCGCCGGGGACGGCGGGCCCCGTAGATGTTCTTGTCACCAACACTACCGCCACCGCCAGCGTGGCCACAGTCCTGGCGAGCGGATTCACATACGTGACGCCTAGTGTCTACACCTTTCAGAACGACAACCTGCGTACGGGCCAGAATCTCAACGAGACCGTTTTGACTCCTAGCAACGTAAATTCCGCCGTGTTCGGAAGGGTCTTTTCGTACCCCTTGGACGGCCTCGCAAATGCCGCGCCGCTCTATGTCGCGAATCTCAACATCCCGAACCAGGGTCTGCACAACGCCGTCTACGTAGCAACAGAGCATGACAGCGTCTACGCCTTCGACGCCGATGGGTTGAGCAACAAGCCGCTCTGGCAGGTAAGCTTCATCAATCCACCGGCTGTGGACACTGTTCCGGCGGCTGATTCCGGAACTTACGATATCGCCCCTGAAATCGGTATCACGGGCACCCCCGTGATCGACCCGATGAGTGGCACACTCTACGTCGTTGCCAAGACCAAGGAGACCGTCGGCAATACAACGAGCTATGTGCAGCGACTGCATGCCCTCGATCTCACGACCGGCGCCGAAAAGCTTGGGGGTCCCGTGGTGATCCAAGCAAGTGTATCCGGGAATGGCGACGGGTCGCAGGGTGGTCAAATCTCCTTTGTCCCATTAATAGAGAATCAGCGACCCGCGCTTCTTCTTCTGAACGGCGTCGTCTATGTGGGGTTCGCGTCTCATGGAGATAACGGGCTGTACCACGGCTGGGTACTCGGTTTCGACGCCACCAGTTTGCAGTTGGTGATGACCTATAACGCAACCCCCAATGGCTCTCAAGGCGGGATCTGGCACAGTGGCGGAGGTCTCGCCGCAGACTCTGCCGGAAACATCTACCTCGTCACCGGCAACGGGACCTTCGATGCGGACTCGGGTGGGCTTGATTACGGAGATAGCATCGTGAAGATCAGCCCAGGCGGGGCCGTTTTGGACTATTTCACGCCGCATGATCAATCGAACATGAACCTCAATGATCTTGATCTCGGCTCGGGTGGGCCGCTCTTGCTTCCGGACCAGAGTGGCGCCTACCCGCACTTGTTAATCACGGCTGGAAAGACCGGTACGATCTACGTCGTCAACCGGGACGAGATGGGCGGATACCATCCAAACGACCAGATTCCTCAAGCTCTCGCGAACCTCCTTCCGGGCGGGTCGTCGGACTCCGGCAACTTCAAGGCGCCGGTCTATTTTGGGGGGCTCGTTTATTTCGGAGCGGTGAACGATTCGGTTAGAGCGCTCGCGTTGAGCGGCGGCTCCCTCTCAATGAGCACACAGTCACCGGAGGCCNNCAATGCCATTCTGTGGGCACTCGAAAGGCCGGGGGCGACCGTTCCGGGCGTTCTCCACGCCTATGACGCGACTAACCTCGGCAGCGAGCTCTACAATAGCAATCAAGTCGGCTCGCGGGATACGTTGGACTACGCAACGAAGTTCACGCCTCCGGTCGTCGTGAATGGAAAGGTATTCGTTGCCTCTGTGAACCAATTGGCGGCCTATGGTCCC
>DOUU01000254.1:18433-35070 GCA_003520425.1 Deltaproteobacteria bacterium | reverse complement strand
CCATAGTAGCTTCCTGCTTGGAATCTGCACAGTTACGGCCCACCGGAATCGCTGGATTGACCGAACCCGTGACGGGTCGTCAGATCTATCTTATCACGGACCCGATGCCTCCGTCCCGGGATCCACCGGTCGCCATTGGGGGAGCCAGATGCCGTCCCCGGCGTGCTCAAACCAGACCTGAACGGCCAGTCCGATGCGCAGGCGATCGGGCGCACACTCCGAGATCCCCCCCACCAGGCGCAGCCCCGGATCCTCTGCGAGCTCGACCAGGACGACGGGAAACGGCGCACGATCCGCGAACGCCGGGAGCACGGGGGGATAGCAGACGACGTAGCTCCAGACCGTGCCGCGGCCTGAGACGGGCTTCCAGATCGACTCGAGCGAACGACAGCGCGGGCACATGGGACGGGGCGGAAAGCGCAACGCGCGACAAACCGAGCAACACTGCACGCAGAGCTCGCCCCGCGCGGCTGCAGTCCAAAAAGGTGCCGAATCGACATCAGGAAGCGGGAGAGGGCGCTCGGTGGCGCTCACGGCCGTGCCAGCAAAAGCGCGCTGGTGGGCACGCCGGCGCCGCTGGTGACCAGACACAAGCTCGCGTCTCTCACCTGGGCAGTGGATACGCCGCGAATCTGCCGGACACCCTCAGCGACCAGGTTCATCCCGTGGACGTAGGCTTCGGAGAGGCCCCCTCCGCTGGTGTTGCAGGGCAGCTCGCCTTCCGGCCACGACAGGCCGCCGGAGATCGCCAACGGACCGGCCTCGCCGCGCTTGCAAAAGCCATACTCTTCGAGCGACATCAGAACAAGAGGTGTGAACGCATCGTAGAGCTGAGCGACGTCGACGTCGGAGGGCGTCACTCCCGCTGCGGCAAACAAGTCGCGCGCTGCCCACGTCGACGGCGTCTCGAGCGGCCGCGGCGCGTGGTAAGCGGTCATCACGACGTGTTCTGGGCCCGTCCCCTGCGCAGCGGCGAGGATCAGCGCAGGCCGTCCCCGTGCATCGCGCGCGCGTTCCAGCGAGGACACGACCACCGCCACCGCGCCGTCCGTCTCGAGGCAGCAGTCGAGTTTCCGCAAGGGATCCGCCACGAGCCGTGAGGCCTCATGGTCTTCGAGCGTGATTGGCGTGCGCTGAAGTGCCATGGGATTGCGCGCGGCATGCCCACGGCACGCGACGGCAACGGCGCCCAGCTGCCGGCCGGTGGTACCGTATTCGTGCATGTGTCTGCGCGCGAGCATCGCGATCTGGTCNNACGTGCCTGCCCAGGGGCGCCCACCCGACCCACGGTTGCGCGCGCGCCAGCAGACGAGGAGTTGCGCCCGACCCGTGGCGATCGCCATCGCAGCAAGGCCCACGATCGCGCAGCCTGCCCCACCCCCGTATCCCACCTCGGCGAAGAAGCGCAGATTCGGAATTCCGAGGTTTCGTGCGATCTCGACCTCGCTCGTGGTCTCGAGGTTGAATCGCACGAGACCATCGACTTCATTCGGCTCAACGCCGGCGTCTTCGAGCGCAGCGCGGATGGCTTCCAGCGCGATGGTCCGCTCCGGCCGTCCGATATTCTTCGCGAACTCCGTTTGCCCGATTCCGATGATCGCAGCCGCGGGGCCCATGGCGGATCGACGATCCCTCAGCGCTTCGCCAGGTCCTTGCGACGACCGGGCGGGGGCGAATAGGTCCAGCGCGGCGGTCGACGCTCCACGAAGGCCCGAGCGCCCTCCATCGCGTCGGGATACTCGCGCGCAAATCGCGTCACGACTTCGAAGCCGCGCTCGAGCGCATCGTGCAATCCGTGGTTCAGGCTGTCCCAGATCGCGAGGCGGCTGTGGAAGATCGCGGCTGGGGAGTTGGCCACGATCGCCTCNNGCGGGAGGAGGTCTCCCGGCGACACCACCTCCCCCACCAAGCCGATCTCGAGCGCGCGCTCCGGAGAGACGCGTTCGGCCTTGCCGAGGAGCACGAGACGCAAGACGGCTTCCAGGGGAATCCTGCGCGCGAGGCGGAGGGTTCCATGGATGGAGACCTGCCCCGCACCGGTGCGCGCATCGGTAAAGCTCGCATTCGTCGAGCACAAGACGAGGTCGCTGTCGGCTACGAAGGCCAGACCGCCGCCCGCACACACGCCGTTTACCGCGGTGATGACGGGCTTGCCCACTTCGCAGTCAAGCGCGGTGAGGCGTACGCGCGGCGCCTTCTCGCCCGGCCGTGACGGGGATGCGACAGGCTCCCGCAGATCCATGCCAGCACAGAAAGCCCGGTCACCCGCGCCTGTCACAATGACGCACCAGACTTCAGTGTCTTCCGCGAGCTCATCCCACGCGCGCGGCAGCTCATCGCGCATGCGAGAGTCGAACGCGTTCATCCGCTCCGGGCGATTCAGCGTAAGCGTGGCCACATGCCCCTTCCGCTCGATCAGCAGCGTGTCGTACGTCATGGATCTCCTAGGAAGTCGAGAGCGGCATCCATCGTGGCTTGCGCCGCTCAGCGAACGCCCTCGCACCTTCGGCCGCGTCGGGGTGGCCCCGATAACCCTCGATCACCTTCCAACCCAGCTCGACCGCTTCGTCGAGCCCGACATCGAGGCTCTCCCAGATCGCCTGTTTGGTTCGCGCCAGGGCGGTCGGCGAGTTCTCCAAAATCTGCTGCGCGAGCTGTTCTGCGCGCTGCCGGAGCTGGTCTTGGGGCACAACCTCCGAGACCAGACCGATCGCCTTTGCGTGCTGCGCATCCATGCGTTCCGCCCCGCCGAGAAACGCCATGCGCAGAACGGACTCGAGCCGTATGCGGCGCGCAAGTCCAATCGGTTCGGCACCCGAGACCAGGCCTACGCGGACATGGTTGTCGAAGAAGGTTGCTCTCTCCGACGCAATGATGAGGTCGCTGTCCGCCAAGAAATGGAGCCCACCGCCGGTCACCATTCCGTTCACGGCAGTAATCACGGGCTTCCAGCAACGATTCTGAAGTGCGGTGAAGCGCAGAGCCGCAAGCGTACCCCGGTCCTCGGGTGCACCGACGGTCGCCGTGCCGGACGCCACGTCTGCGACGTCGAACCCCGTGCACAGGGCGCGGTCGCCGTCGCCGGTCACAATCACGACGCAAATGTCCGGATCACGCTTGATTTCCTGCCACGCGGCGGGTAGTTCACGAGACATGAGTCCATTGATCGCATTCCCCCGGTCTGGTCGTGCCAGCACGAGCCAAGCGACCCGATCTCCCTTCTCAAGGCGGATGGTCTCAAAGGTCACGCTAGGCCACCGTTACGACGTAGTTGCCGTGCTCGTCAAGCTCGGCGGTGTGACCGGGATAAAGCACAAGCGTCGTGAACCGCTCCTCCACGATGGCGGGTCCTGCGAGCCGATGCCCGAAACCGAGCCGGTCGCCATCGTACACGGGGGTATCTACGAAGCGGCCGTCGAACCATGCAGGGCGACGACTCCGCACCGCTTCCACGACCGGGGTTGAAAGCCTCGGGCAACGACGAACCATGGGTTTTGGCGTACGGCCAGCGGCTTGGAGGCGGACGGAGCGCAAGATCGGTTCCTCTTCGCGCACTGCGTAGGTGTGAAGCTCCTCGTGGAGATCGTGAAAGGCAGCGACTGTGGCGGCCAGGGTCGCCGCGCCGATCTCACCACCGACGCTGCTCACCGCGAGTGGTACGGACATGTCGAAGGTTTGGCCGGGATAGCAGAGATTGAGGTAGCGACGGAGCTCAAGGTCCTGCGGTCCCAATCCCGCGACCCTGAGCTCACTCTCGGCCTGCGCTTGCATTTCCCTGAAAAGCTCGGCGATTCGTCCGGGCGAAGCCCGGCCCGAGGGGCTGATATAAGAGCGTTGGAGGTCCACTCCATAGTCGGCAATCAGGAGGCCCAGCGCGGAGAAGGCCGGCGAGGTCTTTGGCACCAGCATCTTGCGGATGCCGAGCTCCTCGGCCTGCTTTCCCGCGTGGACAGGCCCGTTCCCGCCGTAGACGACCAGCGCAAACTCTCGGGGGTCGAGGCCCGCCTGGGAGGAAACGCGCCGGATGGCGTTGGCCATGTTCGCATTGACGATCCGGAAGATGCCGTGGGCCGCCTCCACGACGTCAAGACCAAGGGGCTTCCCGATGCGCTCCGCGATCGCCTGGCGCACGCCGGCACTTACGAGCTTGAACTCCCCCCCACACAGAGCTTCAGGATTGAGGTAGCCGAGCACGACGTTCGCGTCGGTGACTGTGGGCTCGACGCCGCCCCGCCCGTAGCAGATCGGGCCCGGCTCGGCCTTTGCACTCTTCGGCCCCACGTGAAGCGCCCCTGCCTGTACGTTCGCGATCGAGCCGCCGCCGGCACCGATGGCATGCATTTCGACCATGGGGAGTCCGATCAGGTAGCGCTGTTGCCAGTTCCAGAAGCTCTTGATCGTGGGGCGACCCTTTCGGACGACACACACCTCGTAGCTCGTTCCTCCCATATCGATCGCAATGAAGTCGGAAACGCCCGCGGTCTGCGCCGCGGCGCACGCGCCCATCACCCCTCCCGTCGGACCCGAACCCAGCGCAGCGACCGCTTTGCCTGCGAGGAAGGCAGCCGTCATGATCGCGCCGCTCGACTGCATGAGGAGGAGGTCGTGCCGATAACCGGCCTCCTGGAGCGCCCTCTCGAGGCGTTCGAGATAGGTCTGCACACGGGGGCCCACATAAGCGTCGACCAGCGTGGTCGAAGTGCGCTCGAACTCTGGAGCGGTCGGCATCACCTCGTGCGAAAGCGACACCCGAGCGTCGGGGTGCTCCTGTCGGATCAGCTCCCGCGCGCGCAACTCGTGGCTCGGATTCACGAATGAGAATAGGAAGGAGACGGCGATCGACTCGATTCCGTCACGCCGGAGCCTGCGCACCGCGGTGCGCACGGCCTCTTCGTCGAGTTTGCGGACGACGTTGCCGCGAAAGTCCAGACGCTCGGGAATTCCAAAACGATGGCGGCGCTTCGCGATCGGTACGGGCGGCGGAAAGGCCGGGTCCCAGATCTCCTCTTTGTAACCGCGTCGAATCTCAATCTCATCCCGGTGCCCCTCGGTGGTAAGCAGGCCCACCTTGGCACCGTTCATTTCGATGAGGGTGTTGTCGGCCGTCGTGGTGCCATGAACCACGAGCTCGGTCGCTTCGAGCAGCGCCCGGGTTGCAAGCCCCTCCTTTGCCGCAAGTGCAGAGAGGCCCTGCATGACTCCCAGCGACTGGTCGGCAAGTGTGGTCGGTACCTTGGAGAGGACGAGCTCTCCGCCTGGTCGGGCAAGGACAAAGTCGGTGAAGGTCCCGCCGACATCGATGCCGATCCGGAAGCCCATGCTATGGGTTACGCCGGTTTGCCGTGCGGAGGGCTTCCGTCGCCTCGCGGTCAAGGCGCAGATCTCCGGACGCGGCGCTGCCCCGCAGGACGACGCCGTACTCGCGCTCCGCGGCCTCGGCGGAGACGTACTCGTCAAGCACGTCCTCAAGTACGCATTGCGGGTCGCGATCCAGGGGGTCGCCCCATCCCCCGCCACCGCCATAGACGTACTCAAAGGCCTCGCCGGCCGCGTGCGGGACACCATTGGCCATGCAGGCCACGTGAGCGGCGTGTTCCGTGCCGACGCGCACGATCAGGCGATTCGGCGATCCATCCCGCCCTCCCGCGACTCCAGACATCGGGTACTTCATTCCGACCATGTAGGTGGAGACGGCAGCGGGCGCGGTGACGCGCTTGACCACCCGTGAGCCCGGACAGCCGCGCCATTGACCTGCACCGCCCGTGTCCGTCGCGTAGTCGCAACACTCATGGCGCACCGGGAAGATCGATTCGTTGATTTCGGCGGTCGCGCGAATCAGGTTTCCGAAGGACGCCGGCATCGAGCCCCAACCGTCCTGGCCCTTCACCGCGTTGCAGTACGCGGCGAGACAATCCACCGAATGGTCGACAAAAATCTGTCCGGTTTCCGGGTGGGTTCCGAAGATCACAGTCGGCATTCCGAGCTTGTAGATCTGAGGACAAGAGCGCTCGGGAAGAACCACCGCCATCGCCTTTGCGATCGCCTCGCCCACTTCCACACCGGGGTGGTGCGTACCCGCCGCGACTGTCTTGCCCTCACTTGGGTTCAGGCAACAGCCCTTCGGAACGATGAGCTCAATGGAATCAAAGAAGCCCTCGTTCTTCGGGATCGAGGGGTCCATCATGGTGGCGAGCTGTGCCACGACATAGCCGCGTGTGTTTCCGAAGGACGAGTACGCCTTCAAGTCCTGCCGCTCATCCGATCCCGTGAAGTCGACGCGGAGGTGGTCGCCTTGGACCGTCACGCGCACATGGACGCGGATGTCCTTGTTTCCTACCGGGTCGTGATCGACGAATGCATCCGCCTCATAGACCCCATCGGGCCAGGAAGCCACTTCCTCCCGGAAGCGCCGGGCGGCGTACGCGATCGCGTGATCTACCGCATGGAGCACGCTCGCCACGCCGTAGTGCGCGATCAGCTCTCGTAGACGTTTGGCCCCGAGCTGCGCCGCTCCAATCTGCGCCCGCAGATCCCCCATGAATGTGGGTGTTCGATTGTTGACCTTCATCATGTAAAGGACGTCGCGTCGCTCGACCCCCTGGTCCACCACCTTGACCGCGGGAAAGCGCACTCCCTCGGCCCACACGTCGATCGCTTCCGCGTTATAGCCGCCAGGCATGCCACCGCCGGTATCCGCATGGTGGCACTGGATCGAAGCGATCAGTGCAATGCGGCCGTCGACCAAAACAGGGGAGAACACGTTGTAATCAGGCAGATGGCCGCCGCCGTGATAGGGATCGTTTGCAACCAGCACGTCCCCGTCATGTAGCCCCTCTTGGTCGAAGAAATCGAGAGCGAAACGCACGGGTAGCGTCGACGAAAGCATGAACTGAGGAATCCCGACGGAAAGCGCGGCGAGCCGACCGCGCCCATCCAAAATCGTCGCATTCCGCTCGTTCGACTGGTTCAGGATCGGCGTTGTCGCGGTCAGGGAGACGTGCGTGGCCATCTCAAAAGCCACGGTCTCGAGTGCTCCTCGAATCACTTCAGCCGTGACGGGATCAAAGACCACAGAAGGCGCAGGGGCGCGGGGCGCGGCGGCGGACATGGCCAGCCTCCCAAATCTGACGACCCGTCAAGTATGGTCGCCCCCTTGGCCGCTTGTCCAGTCTCCCCAGCCTGCCGATCCCGCTTGACCGCGGGGGACGTCTGCTCGTAGCGTGGCGCCATGGGCATCGAGCGGGTCGGGCACCTCGGGATCTGCGTCTCCGACCTCCCGCGGTCGCTGCGCTTTTACCGAGACCTGCTGGGCTTCCGCGAGCTCTCGACCCTCGATGTGGCTGGCCTCCACGCGGATCGGCTCCTCGGGCTCAAAAGCGTGAAGCTCCGCGCTGTCTACCTGGAGCGAGACGGGATGCGGATCGAGCTCCTGGCCTTCGCTTCGCCCGAATCCGTCGATGCGCCGGTCCCCCGCCCCATGAACCAGCTCGGGCTCACGCACCTGTCCGTGCGGGTGAGGGATCTCTCGCGCGTGGTGGAGAACCTCCGCGCTGCAGGGGTTCACGTGCTTGAAGCGACGGCGATCAGCCGATTCGCCGCCGGGAGCGCAGCCATTTTCGTGACCGATCCGGACGGCACGCGCATCGAGCTCGTGGAGCTTCCGGGCGACCCGGCCGCCCCGCCGAGCTGAGCCGAGCCGTGAGATTGCCTTGGACCAAGCCTCCGAGAGCTTGGGACGCCCCGTGCTGGGCCGGGCGTTGCGCCCGCAGGCGTGCGCAAGGGCGCCCACTCCGCTCCCCACGTTCGGTCAGTCTGCTCGCGCGACTTCCCTGCGGGCCGCGAGGCCCTGGTGGGTGATCGTCCTTCCGGCTTGCACCAGCCGCCGGGTTCGTTCCGCTCGGCGATCCCGCAGGCCCGCGGGCCGACCTGCGAAATCGGCAGATCCCTTGGCGACCCTGCGGTCGCGGCGAGGGGATGGAGACCCCTCACCCATGGCTCCTGCTGGGACCCGCGATTCACCGCACCGCGGTCCGACCTCTACGAGCGGTCTTATTGCGGTTCTTGCTTACCGCCGCCCAGCGAGTCCCAGGCCCTGACGCGCCACCACCCCGCGCATCACTTCAGAGGTTCCGCCACCGATCGTCTCCCAGGTACTCTGGCGCCATAGAAACTCAAGGCTTGTCCCCCGCACGAGGATATCGACCCCGCCGAGTTCGAATGCGGCGCGCGCGATCCTTTGACACACCTGGGTGTGTGAGATCTTATTTGCGGCCGCCTCAACGGCCGACGACCTGCCTTTTTCGACCGCCTCGAGCACGCGCAGCGCGTGCATTTCGGCCTCCTGGACCTCGACCGCGAGATCAGCCACGACGATTCGTGCATGCGGGTCCGAAGCGAGACCCCGCATCCTCACGAGCTCTACGAGATCCTCGAGATCACGTCGCACCCGACCGGGCGGAAACTGCACGTGGCGCTCTACCGCAAGCGCCTCGTTCATCATCTTCCAGGCACCGTTTTCAAGACCGATGCGGTTCTCCACGGGAACCTGCACCTCGTCCAGCGTCACCTCGTTCAACTGCTCGTCGTCAAGGGTCGGGAGCGGAGCGACCCGCACCCCCGACGCATGGAGGTCCACAATGAGAAGCGTGAGACCCTCCCCTCGGCTTTCCTGGGCACCCGTGCGACAGAGCAGCCACAGAAAGTCCGAGTCCTGCGCGTACGACGTCCAGCACTTTTGACCTTGGACGATATACGCGTCACCGCGCCGCTCGGCGCGCGTGCGCACGCTCGAAAGGTCCGAACCCGCCTCGGGCTCCGAGTAGCCGAGCGAGAAGTGGATCTCACCGGACCGAATCAGCGGGAGCCAGCGCTCACGCTGTGCATCGGTTCCATAACGGATGATCGTCTTCGCCACGATGCCCGCGCCGAGCGGGGGCCTCGCGATTCGCCCGTACGCGCACTCGTCCCAAAGGATGAACTCGTGGGCGGGTCCCTTTCCGAGACCCCCGGCGTCTTGGGGCCAGCCGACTGCCAGCCAGCCCCGCCGCCCCACGGCACGAAAGAATTCCTTGACCCGCGGCCAGCGCCGTCCCTGGAAGTGGAAGCCATCGAGGTCGCGCCAGTCGGCGAGAAAGCTACGCACCTCGTTTTGGAAAGCGCGCTCTTCGGCCGAGAGGTCGGGCGTCACTTCGCCTCCCCGCTTCGAGCGTTCGGGTCCGGATTCCAGCGCGGCTTGCGCTTCTCCGCGAAGGCGCGGGGGCCCTCCAGGAAGTCAGGATGCGCCCAGTGCAGACGCAGGAGCGCCCAGGCATATTGGAGCGCCTCGGTATACCCACGCTCCATCGCGCCCCACACTGCTTGCTTCGACAGCGCCATCGCCTGAGGGGAATTCTCCAGCATGGCGCGCGCCATCGTCTGGGCGAGAGGCACGAGCTACCCCGGCGTCGCGACGAGCTCGTCCACGAGGCCGAGCTCGTAAGCTCGGCGCGCGGGCATGCGGTAGTGGCGACCCATGAGGGTCATCCTCAGCGCGGCGCCGAGCGGGAGCCGCCGCGCCAGACCGACGTTCTCGAGCGCTCCCACCATTCCCACATTGACATGCGTGTCCATGAACGCGGCATTCTCGGACGCGATCACCAGATCCGCGTCGACCACGAAATGGAGCCCCGCGCCCACGGCGAGGCCATTGACGGCGCAGATCACCGGCTTCCAGACACCATTGTGGCGAGGCGACCAGAAGACGTCCTGCTCGAGCGGCAGGTTGTTGGCAACGGCTCCGCTCTCGTCGACTGACGTCACGTCGAAGCCGGTCGAGAAATGGCGCTCCCCGCTCGAGGTGAAGATCGCAACCCGGGTGCCTTCGTCGTCGCGCACGTCGGTCCAGATCGCACGGAGGATCTGCTCCATCTTCTTGGTGAGGGAGTTTCCCTTCTCCGGGCGGTCGAGAACGATCATCGCGATCCCGTCCTGCTTCTCGTAGCGCAATCCCTCGAGCGGCCCCGCCAGGTCGATCTCGCCGTAGCGGAAGCGTGCGCTCACGCGGCCCTCCTCCCGAGTCCAACGCGTTCCAAAATCCGCTCGCGCCCTGCGGCGTCGCCGGGTGCCGCCGAGGCCAGGTGCCGGATCCGACGAACCACATGGAAAACCGGACCCTCGCGCAGCACTCCCATTGCGCCGAAAATCTGGGTGCAGACCTGCGCTGCCGTGATCGCCGCTGCCGCGGCTGAAAGCCGCGCTGCTGCTGCGTCGAAGCTCACCCGGGCGCATCCCGCCTCTCCGTCCGTCGAGTCAAACCGCGCTGCCGCGACACGGGCGAGACTCCGCGCCGCAGCGAGGCGAATCGTGCAGTCGGCAAGGGGATGCGCGACGGCCTGAAACTCCCCGATCGCGCGCTCGAACTGCCGGCGGGTGCGTGCATGATCGGCCGCATCGTCGACGAGCCTCTGCCCGGCCGCAGCGAGGTAGGCTGCGGCTGCGATCTCGCTGAAGGCGACAGCAGACGAAGCGTTCTGTAGGGCTTGGTTTCGCAAGAGCTGGAGCCGCCCCCACGGTTCGCCGCCCAGGGTTTGGACGACGCCGATACCACCTTGGGGCTGTGCGAGCCATGCGTTCTCCCGGGAGGGATCAAGCTCGATAAAGTGCGCGGCCATGGGCGCAAAAGCCATGAGGGGCGGCGCCCCGACGCACACGAGCTCATCGCCCTTCGCGACCCGTGTGCGCGCTGGTTCCGGCAGCAGGCGCATCGCGAGGAGGGTCCCGGCGAGCGGCCCGGGGAACGCGGCCCGTCCGAGCGACTCCATCACGGCCGCCACCTCGACCGCTCCCCCACCGCTTCCCGGGATCGCAAGCCCAAAGACATCGAGTGCCGCGAGCTCGCGCCAGAGGGCATGCGAGAACGATGCGGTCGGGGAAACGGCTTCGAGCGGATCAAATCGGTCGTGGCAGAACTGCGCAACCGCGCTGGCCATTGCTTGCTGTGCATCATCAAAATCGAGATCGAGGCTCACGTCGCACCACCCCAGCGCGCGTGCGCCAAGGCACGCCGATGTCCTTCGACGCCGCCGAGCTCAAGCCGGAGCGCCTCGAGACGCATGCTAAAGACGTGAAGGTCGTGCTCACGGGTGTAACCGATGGCGCCCGAGAGCTGATGCGTCTCGAGGAACACACGTGCGGCGGCCGCGGCGGCATACGCCGCAGCGGTGGCTGCGGCCTCGAAGGGTGCACCGCGCCAGGCGGCTTCGAACGCGAGCCAGCGAGCCCCCTCCACCATCACGGCGCATTCGGCAAGGCGATGCTGCACGGCTTGAAAGGATGCGATCGCGCGTCCGAACTGACGGCGTTGTTTCAGATAGTCGATGGTGAGGGCGAGCGCGGCGCGCATCGTACCTGCCGCCTCGGTTGCAAGCGCAACCCGCCACCAGGCAAGGAGTCGCTCGTGGGAGCCGGGAGCCAGTCTTTCGCCCGGCTTTTCGAGAGCACGTGCGACGCGGCCCATCGGATAGCCGAAGTTAGAACGCACGCGTTCCGCGTCGCCGGGTGAGAGGGCAACAATACGGGTCAAGCCGGCTTTTGGATCTGCAACGAGCAGAGTTCGGGCGTGCGCACCAAAGCGGACAACCGGGCTAGCGTCCGCCGCTACCAGCGCGATTGGCCCGGGCAGCATCCGGCCTGTGACGCACGGGCCGACGAGCGCGGATGCGCCGACCGCCACGGCACCCGCTGCGCGAGCCACCGCCTCCACGCACAGCGCCGCCTCCAGGGGACCGGCTTCCGCAGCAAGGGCAACGTCCAAGAAGCCCGCCTTGCCAAGGGCCGCCTCCAGCGGCGCGTCGTACTCCCCGGTCGCGAACAGCTCCATCGCGCGCTTCGGTCCCGCATGCTGCGCCAGCAGGGTCTCGACCGCTTCCACGATGGCACGCTGATCTTCCGCCAGCTCGAAGTCCAAGAGTTACTCCTGGGGTAGGCCCAAGAAACGCTGGGCAATCAGGTTGAGCTGCACTTCGGTCGCACCGACCGCAACGCCTGCAGTCATCGCGAGGCGAAAGTTGGATTCAGCGAATCCGCCGTATTCGAACGCATCGGGACCAAACAGGTCGAGACCGAGCTCACCCACAAGGCGATCTGCGAACGTGCCTGCCACTCGCGCCACGTTTGAGTCCGCCGACGGGGGCTGCCCGTGCGCGCGCAGATCGATCACTCGGTAGGAGAGCAAGCGCGCTGCCTCGCAGATCGCGCGCGCACCGCCGAGCTTCTCCTGCACCATTGGATCCTCAAGACGACCCTGCTGGGCAAGGCGGGCGGCCAGTCCGTCCAGGGTGAGCGCAGCCCGCGCATAGCGCGCGGCACCCACTCGTTCGAACTGAAGTGCATAGGTGACCACAGACCATCCCTCATTTTCCAGGCCGAGCCGGCAGGAGACTGGCACGCGGACGTCGGAGAGGAAGACCTCGTGGAAATACCGCTCGCCGACCAGCGAAGGGATTTCACGAATTTCTACGCCAGCGAGCGACATGGGCATGAGAAGCACTGAAATTCCCCGATGACGCTTGGATTCTGGATCTGTGCGCACCAGGAGAAAACAGAACTCCGCATGGTTGGCGTAGGATGTCCAAATCTTTGTGCCATTGACGAGGTACGTGTCTCCGTCACGGCTCGCAAGTGTGCGCAGCGCCACCAAGTCCGAGCCCGCTTGAGGCTCGGAAAACCCCTGACACCATAGAACGTCACCTTTGGAGATCCGGGGCAGGTGTTCACGCTTTTGCTCCGCACTTCCGAACGCCATGATCGTGGGCCCGATCCAGTTGACGTTCATGTACTGGGGGCCGCGCGGCTCGCCCCGTGCCCAAAGTTCCTCGCCCAGGATCGCGTGCCGCCAGGGAGAGGCGTCCCGGCCGCCATACTCCCGCGGCCAGTGTTGAGTGAGCCAACCGCGCGAGGCAAGCAGGCCGCAGAAATCTCGCGAGAACCTCGCTTGGACGTCGCTCCCCGGACCGTCCTTCGCGATCTCCTCCCAGTCCGGAGGCAGCGCCTCCCGCAGGAAGTCAAGGAGTTCACGGCGAAACGCCTCTTCATCCGCGGTCCAGCCGAACTCCATCTGCCCTCCCCGTGCGCCGATCGTCGGGGCCTGCCGCCTCCCATGCTCTCTTTTGGGGCGACGCACTCCCTGTCCGTAACGGCTCCTTGGCGTCTCGAACGCCTTTTCGTGGCGCCGGAGCCTCAGGTTACCACGATGGCATTGGAGCACTCCCTCGGCCACCGACGACAGTCGACGAGGTTGTGTACGCACCTCGCGAGTCATGGGTAGTGCGGCATCTCGGACAGTGGCAAAGCTCAAACGGCCCGACCGCTTGCGTGATCTCGAAAGTGACGCCGCAGAGGCCGGAGATTCGCTTCGAGTCGGTCATTGGCAGCGGTGCTCTCTAACCGGTTGGCGCGTACCTGCGCAGCCCAGGTACTACCGATGCTTCGTTCTCTTCTTCTGCGCATACTCCGGGTCGATCAAACGCTTGGGGTGGAGCCCGTTCACGTATCCCATGAAGCTAGGCTCGGCGATGCTATAGCCAATCAGCTCCTGCACGCGGGGAGAAAGCCCGCGCGCCACGTCTGGCGGCACCGCAAGCGCCATGTTCTCAAGCTGGCGCAGCCATGGCTGGCAGTACTGGGACGTGACGCCGAGACGGGTTGCGCCGCCCCAGCTCGCGCCGCCGCGGTGCAGAAGGGTGCCGGCAAACACGACGACCGAGCCCGTGGACATGCAGATCGACACAGCTTGGGCACTGTTCGGCGCGGGCGCGTCCTCTCCCCAGAGGTGGCTTCGCGGAATTACCTGCGTTGCGCCGGTCTCCGCCGAGAATTCGTCGAGCGCCCAAATCGCGGAGACGCCGTGCATCGGACGTGGGCGCGGCATCCGGCAGCCGCCGTCGTCGAAATGCCAGCCCTGTGGCGTCTCACCCGGATGAACGTGGATCGCAAGGAAAGCCGAGAGCAGGTAGTGCGGTGCGAGCAGCCGGTCCACGATCGCAAGCAAGCGGGAATGCTCGACCAGCAGGGCGAGTGCGGGATCTTTCGCGAGGAGCGCGTAGACCCGCTCCGTATGGAAGCCCTCGAAGTCGTTGCGACCCATCAGCTTCCCTTGCAGATAGGGCGCGAGGGCGGAGCGCATCCCGGCCACCTCTGCGGGCGAGAGCAGGTCGCGGAGCACCACGAAGCCCTGCCGGCAGATGGTACTCGCCTGCCTGTCCGCCTCGGGATCGGGTGCGAGTTCTCGAGGCTGCGCCATAGGCGCATACACGGTGTCGAGATCCGGCATGCGGGAACTCTATCTCAGGGGCCACCGCCGGCCAGAAGGAGAGTCCTTTGGTGGTCATCGCCTCCGAACGATCAGACAGACGGTGTCGACGGGGGCAACAGTCCACGACGCCCCAACGCTTTGAACCTCGCGCGGAGGTATTCATAGACCAAGCGAGTGCATGCAAAGGCGCTGTAGCCGACCGGCCTCGCCACACCTCGAATCGGGCTTTGGCAGGCTGTGACAGAAGCGCCCGGTCGGGGTTTGCCGACGCATCACCCGGACGGTCAGGAGCGCCGACTGATCTGCATCGGTAGTCCGTTGCGGACCATCAGGGTTCCCCGTGCGTCGATCTGGGGTCGGTGACCGGAGACGAGCCGAGCGCTGAAGCGGCGTGCGAGCAGAGCCGCGAGGATGCGCGCTTCCAGCATCGCGAAGCTATTGCCCAGACAGATCCGGTTGCCCGCCCCGAACGGATAGTAAGCGCAGGGATGGCGATCGGCTTCGCGCTCGGGGAGGAATCGATCCGGATCGAATCGTTCCGGGTCGTCCCAGAACTCGGGGTGCCTGTGCGTCGCGTATGGAAACAGTAAGACGAAGGTTCCCACCGGTACGCGCATGCTGCCCAAGACCTGGTCGGTGATCAGGTCGCGCGGGAACGCCGGCGCGGGAGGGTAGAGGCGCAAGACCTCTCTGATCGTCCGATCCATGTAAGGAAGCCGTTCGAGATGCTCGGGCGTCAATGACTGGTCTCGTGGCAGAACCGCGTCGAGCTCCGATCGCAGCCGCGCCGAGACATCGGGATTCTCATTCAGCGCGTACCACAAGAATGAAAGGGTTCGCGCGGTCGTCTCGTGCCCCGCGACGAAGATGCCGAGCGACTCGTCGCGCACGAGCAGGTCGCTCATCTCTCCGCCCTTCTCCTCGTCTCCGACGGACATCATCCTACCCAGGAGATCGTCTGGCCAGCTTGACTGCGGCTCGGCACGTCGAGTCGCGATCACGTCGTCGATAAAGGCATGCACGCTCGCCCTCGCCCTTCGGTAGCGACGGTGCCTGGGAAGCGGGGCCCACAAGGGGGCCTTCAGCACCTGCATCTCGCGGTCGTTTGCGAAGCGGATCAGCTCCTCGACCTCGCGTTGGAGGGAACGCAGTCGCTCCTCGGAAATTTCCATGCCGAACATCGACCGCAGGATGATCCACGCGGTCACGCGCGTCATCTCAGCGATCATGTCGACCGGTTGCCCCACATGCGCGAGCGAGTCCCAGCGCTTCGCGGTCGTTTCGGCAGCCGCCAGCATCACGGAGTAGTACTGCTCGACGCTACGCGGAGTGAAGAAGCTAGACATCAGGCGGCGCTGCCGTCTCCACTGAGCGCCATGGCTCGCGATCAGGCCGTCACCGAGCAGGAGCCGACGGGTGCTCTCCCAGGTCTGTAGCTTGTCGAAACTCTCGCGAGCCGTGACCAGAACATGACGCACATGCTCGGGGTGGATGACCAAGAGCAGTCTCTGCCGGCCCATCCGCAGCTGCGGCAGATCGCCCTGCGCGCGCCACTGATCCATGAAGAACTGGAGCGGGCCCTTGGCCCGGACCTGCATTGCGATCTGAAGGAGGCTCGGAGTTCGCTGTTGGGAGATCGGCGTCTCGTTCGGGCCGGGTGCCATCCTCGCGCCTCGTCGGGGGTTTGACCGAAGGGCAGGCCTGCGACTCAGGGCCGCCGTCGAAAACGAACGTCCGAGGTCACGAGGAGCACTATACGTCGGAACAACTCTTTGGCCAATCTTGGAGAAAGGCAACAGCGTCGGCTACTCGGAAGAGCGCTTCGGGTTGCGGTGCCTCCTTGTACCGCAATCAAATGTCGGGGCGCCACGGTCCTCACGCTCGATTCGGACTTCGCACGCTTTCCGGGTGGCCGCTTTTCCGAGGTCGTGCGCCTCGCGGTTCCGGTGAGTCGCGTCGGGAGCGCTTGTATGGCCGGGGCCGCTCCCGCTNNCCTTCGCAAGCCGATGGGATTCCCGCGCGTCCGAGCGCTCCGCACGTTCGTCCTCTGGAGGGAAGGGGGGAGTCGGACGCCCCGTCCGAACCGCCGCAGGAGACGGTGGGCTGCTCCTCGGCAAACGAGACGCTACTCCACTGCGCTCCAATATGCGTCCGTCTGTCGTTGGATTTCGCTCAGCACGGCTTNNAGGTACTCCTCCACGGGGACCCTCGGGCGCCTTATTTTCGTGTGTATGGTACGACCGGCTTCCCACTCCTTCAGCGGAAATACGCCTGTCGAAACGGCCAGGCGGCCGATCTCGACGAGATCGCTCGGCTCAAATCCCCAGCCGGTGGGACAGGGGGCGAG
>DOUU01000254.1:2516-18383 GCA_003520425.1 Deltaproteobacteria bacterium | reverse complement strand
CTCGGCGGCGATCGCGGTCGCGACGTAGGTCGGGCGGTTCGCGGCCCAGATTGCAAACAGATCCTTCTTGGCCATGGGGTTGCCAAGGGGGGGCTCGTTTGTGGCTGTCACCGCCGCGAAAGGCGTCGCGGCTGAGGTTTGCTGCCCCGTGTTCCCATAGCCCTCGTTGTCGTAGCAGATGNNCGCTGCACGCCGGTGTTCATGTAGCCCTCGTTGTCGTAGCAGATGTAGAGGAAGTCCAGTCCTCGGTCGATCGCGGCGCTCGTGGCGGAAAGACCCATGCCGTACGAGGCGCCATCGCCAGCAAGTGTCACAACGGAGAGGTCTTCTTCAGGCCGAATCTGACCCTTGCGAACGAGGATGTCGAGGGCGTCGCGCACGCCCTGTGAGCCTGCGGGCGCGCACGCCATCGCGGTGTACAGCCATGACCCGCGGAACGGTGTGAAGGGGTAAATCGACAGGAGCGTCATGCAGCCCGCCGCGTTGACAAAGATTGTACGGGAGCCGAGTACGTCGTAGATCTCCTGAATCGCCTGAAGGCCACCGCAGCCAGCACACATGGCGGTGCCCCCGCCAAGCAGATGAGTCGAGGGAAGGTCGTTCATGCGGCGGAATCGCGTCTCGCTCACATCCCCTCCTTCGCCATGTCTTCACGTTCGGCCAGGGCGATGCCCTGCAGCTTCCTCACTTCGCGCAACTCCTGAGCGGTGTAGAGGAGGCGCCGCGGGGCTTCGTGACCCTGATCGGCCGCACGCAGCGTTTCCCTCGCCATCTCCCGGAACTCCTCCAGCGCGACGTCGCGCCCGCCCAGGCCCCCGATGAAGCTTGCGAGCACTCTCGGCGCGCCCGGCCATCCATAGAGGGCCGCCGCAAGCTCGGTATGGAGGACGCCCCCTTGACCCATCGAGAGGTTCTGATCAAGGACCACGACCCCGCGCTTGCCCCGCAGTGCCGTACGGATCGCCTCTCGCGGGTACGGGCGAAGCACGCGCGGGCGCACAAGACCCGCGGCGACCCCAGCTGCACGCAGGTGGTCCACGGCGTCCCGCGCTTTGGTGGCATAGGAACCGGTCAGAAAGAAGACGACCTCCGCGTCTTCGGCGCGATAGACCTCCACGAGATCCCAGCGCCGCCCACATGCTCGCTGAAACCCGACCGCGATGGCCTCGTGAGCAACCAGGGCAGCTTCTGCCGCCCGGTGCATCTGATAGCGGAAGTAGGAATACGGACCGCCACCTAGGACGGCCACGGCCCGGCTCACGGGCTTGCTAGCGCGAAAGGACGCCTCGCCGGGATCGAAGGGCGGGAGAAAGCGGGAGACAGCTTCGGCATCCGGCACTTCGACGGGCTCGCGTGTAAAGGAGAGGTGAAAACCGTCGAGGTTGACAATCACGGGGAGCCGCACGGCGGGATGTTCGCTCCAGCAATGTGCAAACAGGACCGCATCGAGGACTTCCTGCACGCTCGCGCAATGGATCTGGAGGAATCCACTGTCGCGCGCCGCCAGGATGTCCTGGTGGTCGGGTTCGAGGGTGATCGGCGCTGCAATCCCGCGTGACACGTTCACGAGCACGAATGGCGCACGCCAGCCCGCAACGGTGTACAGCATCTCCATCGCGTAGAGCAGACCCTGGCTCGAGGTGGCCGTGAACACCCGAACACCCGTCACCGCCGCCGCACCGGCGGCCGCGACGGCGGAATGCTCCGATTCCATCATCACCACGCGTGTCTGGATCTCGCCCGTCTCGCGCCAGTGCTCGAGCGTCTCCACGATCTCGGTTTGAGGAGTGATGGGAAAGGCCGGCACATAGTCCACGTCCGCAAGCCGCGCTCCCCACGCCGCCGCCGCATTTCCGGTCATGAGCAGACGGCTCACGAGGGGCTCCCCCCGGATTGCGCATCACGTTCAGGCAGGGAGCGGATCGCATGTCGCGGGCACACAGCGACGCACACCAGGCAGCCCTTGCAGTGGTCATAGTCGATGGAGGGACGATGCTCGGCGTCCACGAGGATCGCGCCGTCCGGGCAGAAGGTACTGCAGATCCAGGAGCAGCGATGGCAAAGATCCTCGTCAATCACAGGTCGCATCGTGCGCCAGAGCCCCGTGCGGACCTGCACGCTGGTGGCAGGAACGAGGATTGCGGCTTCAGAAGACGGCGCAGGCTCGGCTGAAAGGTCGATCCACGCAGGTGCGCCGAGTTCCTCAGCGGAGGTTCCCGCTCGCTCTTGGACGAGGCCGGCATGAGAGCTCATGCAGTCCCAGGCTGCCAGCGCTTGCTCCACGCTGTCGTGTCGGTCGCTCGGCTCTAAGCCCGCAAGTTCCTGTGCGAGTGCATGCTCGAGGGAGATGCGCGAGATTGCGCCCACGAGGCGCGCGGCAGCACCTGCACAGATCGCGCCCAGGAACCGTGCGTCAGCGGTCGCACCCGTCTGCACGGGCAGCGCGAGCACGGGTCCCTTGAAGCGGAGCCGTTCCTTCCACACGTCTGCCGCCATCGCAGTGCAGACAAGCATCACGGTCTGGGCGCCAACGCCTGCCAACACGCCCGCGGCTGCCGCCACGAGAAGAGTCTCATCGGCCACCACGACCAGGTCCGGACAACGGAGCGGACCCCGTTCGATGATGGGCATCCGGGCTGCACGCACCGTTGCATAGATCGGCGCACCGCGGCGCTCGGCACCGTAGAGCGGAGCGTCCTGAGTCTCGAACCCTTCTGCGAAAAAGGCGCTCCCGAGAATGCGACCCGCTGTCTTGATGCCCTGTCCGCCGCGGCCGTGGAAACGGATCCGGTACATGGCTCCTCGCGAGACTGCTGCGGGCCGACTTAGAAGATCGACCAGCGACGCCAGCCCATGGCTCGCCGGACACGTGCCACCGCAAGCTCCACAGCCGCTTGGCGGGGAAGGACTCCGCGACGCGTTGCATCGGCGAGCACGGCGTCGGTGTTCGTGCGAATACGCTCCTCGATCGCCTGGAAGGCCGCCGTCTGGGTCGCCCCGTGATATTCCATTGCAGCACAGATCACGCCCCCCGCATTTGCAATGAAGTCCGGAACGCAAAGCACCCCCCGGCGGTGGAGCCGCTCCTCCGCGCCCGGGGTTATCGGAATGTTCGCACCCGAGACCACAAGCTTCGCCTTGAGGCGGGCTTCGTTGTCCTCGCGGATCACATCGGGCCGCGCGGCCGGGATCCAGATCTCGCAGTCGACCCGGACAAGCTCCTCGCCCGCAATCGGCGTCCCCTTGCCGTGCTCGCGAACCCCCTTCCCACTCCGCTTCGTCGCGACGAGTGCCTCGACATCCAAGCCTGCCGGATCATGGATCGCGCCACCCGAGTCCGACGCGCCGACGAGAATCGCGCCTCGCGCCACGAGGAAGCGCGCGGCGTGAATCCCGACCGAACCGAAACCCTGTACTGCAAGGCGTGCTCCGACCAGCGGAAAGTCGCGGTAACGCAGTGCCACTTCGGTCGCATGGGCGAGGCCAAAACCAGTGGCTCCCAGCTCGTCAAGCGGAATGCCGCCCATCTCGCGCGGGAGGCCGACCGCGCGACCAATCTCACTCTTGACCCACGCCATACAAGTCTCGTCCGTGCCCATGTCCGGACCGAAGATGTAGTCCTGGATGTCGCCGAGGGCACATGCCATGGCACGCACGAGCCGCTCTTTGCGATCCGCCGGCATCCGCGGATCGCCGTAAAGAACACTCTTTCCCCCGCCGTGCGCGAGCCCGGCTGCGGCGTTTTTCAGCGTCATTGCCCGGGCCAGGCGAGCACACTCCTCGGTGGAAACGTCCGGCGCCATGCGTAAGCCGCCAATCGAAGGGCCCGCCGCGACATTGTCCACGACCAGCGTTCCCCGCAAACCGACCCGTGGTTCATAGACGTGGATGATCTTTGCCGGGCCGAGCTCATCGGCGAACTGGTCGATCTCTTCCATCGTGCCCCTCGAGCTTGCGACCAAAGCCTAGCCGAACTCGTCACTGGCCGCGGTTGGCTGCAGCGGCGGCGAGGCCCCCACAGTGGGTGTGCTGTTCCGATCGCTTGCAGCAGCAACGCGAGCGGCGGAATCCCAAGCCGGGCCCGGGCGGCTTCTCGGGATCGGTATACCAGCTGGCTGCGGAGGCCCTCGTCTCGCACCGCTTGCCGAGACCCGCGGCTGCAGCGCCCCCACCCCAAAGACATGCTTTGCTTCGGAGCGGCGCTGTCAGATACTCGGTGGCGCAAGAGGCCACATCCTCGTGGGAGGCGCCCGATGCCTTTTCCCGACTTCAAACCCACCGTCTCCGAGCTGATCCGCGAGCTGGCGGCGCGCCATGGCGACCGCTCCCTTATCGTGCTCGGCGACAGGCGGCTCAGCTATGCAGATGCGGAGCGAGAATCGGCCCTCCTTGCCAGGGGCCTGCTCGCAACTGGAGTCGGCAAGGGGACCCGGGTCGGCATCTGGATGCCAAACGGCCCGGATTGGGTCTTGGCTTGGCTCGCGGCAGCGCGCATCGGTGCACTCGTCGTTCCGATCAATACTTTCTTCCGAGCGCGGGAGCTCCGTTTTGTCCTCCAGCATGCGGATGTCAATACCCTGCTTTGCGTCGGCGAGTTTGCCAAGCAGGATCGGCTTGCAACCCTTGAGGAGGCCGCTCCTGAGCTGGCTGGCCGCGGACCCGGGCCGCTCTTCCTCCCCAGCCTGCCCTATCTGCGAGCGGTCCGCGTCTGGGGACCGGTGTCTCGCCCCTGGGCATCGGAAGGCCGGGCCGCGCTCGTGTCAGCGAGCGCGACACCAGGTGCCAGTGGCGGCCTGCTGCGCGCGGCCGAGCAGGCTGTGTTGCCGGCCGACGCCATGATCCTCATCTACAGCTCAGGCAGCACAGCGGATCCAAAGGGCGCGGTTCACACCCACGGCGCTGTCATCCGGCATGCCTATGCCCTCAACGCCTACCGCGATCTGCGTTCGGACGACCGGATCTACTCACCGATGCCGTTTTTCTGGGTGGGCGGCTTCGTCTTCACGCTCGTCAGCGCCCTTCACGCCGGAGCGACGCTCATTTGCGAGGAGACCTTTGAGCCCGGAAGGACTCTTGAACTCCTCGAGCGTGAGCAGGTCACCCTCGTCGCCGGCTGGCCTCACTACGGCAAGGCGATGCACGAGCATCCGACTTTTGCTCAGCGCAACCTCTCATCGATCCGGGGGGGGAATCTCTACGACGTGCTTCCCGGTCGCACCCGCCCCGCCGACCCCGAACTGCGCTCGAACTCCCTCGGTATGACCGAAACTTGCGGCCCACACACGATCGATCGTATGGACTACGACCTGCCGGAGAAGCTCCGCGGCTCGTTCGGCCACGCTGTGCCTGGCCTCGAGCATCGGATCGTCGATCCCGACACTGGAGCCGTGCTGCCGCCGGGCAGTACGGGCGAGATCTGTGTGCGCGGCTACAGCGTGATGCACGCGCTCTACAAGGTGGAACGCGAGGACACCTTTGATGCCGACGGCTTCTATCACACCGGAGACGCCGGATCCTTTAACGCGGAAGGCATCCTGTTTTTCCACGGTCGCCTGGGTGAAATGATCAAGACTGGTGGGGCAAACGTTTCCCCGCGAGAGGTCGAGCAGGTGCTGATCGCCCAGCCGGAAGTCGAGGAGGCGTACGTGGTAGGCCTACCGGATCGAGATCGCGGACAGCTCGTGGCCGCGGCGGTGGTGGCTCGCGAGCATCTCCAGCTCGACCTCGAGGCCCTCCGTCTGCGTGTCAAACGCGAGCTTTCCGCCTACAAGGTGCCCCGCCACCTCGTACTCCTGCGACGGGAAGAACTGCCCATGACCTCGAGTGGAAAGGTCGACAAACGGCGGCTCGTGGATGCGATTCGCTCCCGTGAAGCCCTGGGCTGAAGCGCGATCCGGACGACGCGTGGAGCCGAGAGCGCACGCCCCCGACTCCTTCAACCCGCGCGGACTGATCTGTCACAGCGTCAAGCGTGCGCCGAGTCTGACCACGCAGGCCTTGCGAAGCCGAGGAGATGTTCATGTCGAGACCGAGCCGATCGCCGCTCTGCGCGGCGGACATCGCCGCCTTTCATAAAAGCCTCTCGAACTGGCATCGCTGGGGTGAACGCGATCAACTCGGCACCCTGAACCTTGTGACGCCGGAAAAGCGCGCAGCAGCGGCAGCGCTGGTGCGCTCAGGGCGAGTTGTTTCCTGCGCGCGGCCGATCCCGACCGAGCCCGGACCATCGAATCCTCAACCCGCCGCGCATCATATGATCGGCACACACAGCGAGGGCTGGGGCGGCGACTATCTGGCGCTTGCCTCGCATGGCTACGCGACGACGCATCTCGATGCGCTTTGCCACATTTTTCACGAAGGCCGTCTCTACAACGGCTACTCGTCGGAGCGCATCACCGCGCACGGTGCGCTCGAGCTCTCGGTGGATGCGCTGCGTCACGGGATCGTCTCGCGTGGCGTTCTTCTGGATGTGCCGGCAGCCAAAGGCAAACCGTGGCTGGGGCCCGGCGAGCCCATTCATCCCGAGGACCTTGAGCAAGCCGAGAAGGCAGCGGTAGTGCAGGTCGAGAGCGGCGATGTCCTGCTCGTGCGCACCGGGCGCTTCGCCCTCGTCGCAGCACAGGGTGACTGGAACCCGCGAGAGCGCCTCGCGGGATTGCACGCGGACTGCCTGCCGTGGCTCCATGCTCGGGGTGTTGCAGCGCTCGGGTGCGATGGCGTCTCCGACGTGCACCCTTCTGGCATCGAAGACGTTCGGCTTCCGATTCACACCGTCGGCATCGTCGCGATGGGACTCTCGCTTCTCGACAACCTCGACCTCGAAGCGCTCGCAGTGGCCTGCAAGGAGGAGAACCGCAGCGCGTTCCTCTTCACCGCGGCGCCGCTTGTGCTTCTGCGGGGGACCGCTTCTCCCGTGAATCCGATTGCGCTTTTCTAAAGGCGCTCCGCATCAGCCGCACGCGCTTATTCCTCCATCGACGACCAACGTGTGGCCCGTGACGAAGGCCGCAGCGTCGCTCGCGAGGAACACGACTGCACCTTTGATGTCATCCTCGCCACCGCAGCGTCCCACCGGGACACTCGCCTCGTAGGCGCGCAACTTTTCCGGATCGTGCCGGATGTGATTCATCATATCCGTGAGGAATGGTCCCGGTGCAATCGCGTTCACCCGGATGCGGTGGGGCGCGAGCTTCACGGCAAGGTCCTTGGTGAGCGTGAGCACCGCGCCTTTGCTGGCGTGATAGGCCACCACCGGTTGGTCCTCCTCTCGGGCACCCCGAAACGCGGAGATGGATCCGATGTGAATGATGCTGCCCCCACCATGGTCCCTCATATGTCGCGCAACCCGCTGGGAGACCAAGAAAAGGCCTCGGACGTTGAGGTCGAAGACGCGGTCCCAGCCCGCGACAGGGTAGTCGAGGGTCGGCGCGGCCCATGTTGTGCCAGCGTTGTTCACGAGGATCTCAAGCCGCGGAGTCTGCGCGAGCACGGAATCGACCAGCGCCCGCGCCTGGTCCGGCTGAGAGACGTCGGCCTGGAGGGCCACGGCTCGGCGGCCCGTGCGCTCTCGGATGAAGGAGGCCGTCTCCTCACATGGGCCCGGCTTCCGCGAGGCGAGAAACACATCGGCCCCCGCCTCCGCCAATCCGATTGCCAGGTGTCGCCCGATGCCGCGCCCCCCGCCCGTCACGAGCGCGGTCTTGCCGGCGAGATCGAACAAGGCTTGGACGCGCACACCCCAGCCTAGCATGCCCGGCCGCCAAATCTGACGGAGTGTTAGAATGTGGCCATGGCAGGTCCTTTGGCCGGCATCCGAGTGATTGACCTTTCGACCATGGTGTCTGGTCCCCTCGCGACCGCGATCCTTGGCGATCAGGGGGCGGACGTGATCAAGGTGGAGCCGCCGGGTCAAGGTGATTTGATCCGTCATATCGGATGCGCCCGTGGCGGCTTGTCCGCCATCTTCAACACGATCAACCGGAACAAGCGGTCGGTCGTGCTGAACCTTCAGGACGAGCGCGGCCGCGCCCTGCTCTTGAGGCTCGTCGCGCGATCGGATGTCTTCGTCCAGAACTTCCGCCCTGGAGTCGTCGAGCGGATGGGGATCGGCGAAGCAGATCTGCGCCGCGTGGCCCCCAACCTCGTGTACGTGTCGATCAGCGGCTTCGGTGAGGTCGGCCCCTACGCCGAGCACCGGGTCTATGACATCGTGATCCAGGCGCTTTCTGGAATGGCGGCTTCCCAGGCGGACCCCAAGACCGGAACGCCGGAGTTGGTGCGCAATATTGTCTGTGACAAAGTCACCGCGATCCACGCCGCCCAGGCGATCTGCGCCGCCCTTGTGGCGCGCGCGCGCGGCGCGGGCGGGCAACACGTGCGTCTTGCGATGCTCGATGCTTCCATCGCCTTTCTCTGGCCGGACGGAATGCAACAACACACTTACCTTGGTCCGGGGGCTACGGCTCCGGCGCCGCTGCATGGAATCCTGCGTGCATTCCCGACCGCGGATGGATTTGTCACTCTCCTCACCATCTCGGACGCAGAATTCCAAGGCCTGACCCGCGCGCTCGGTAGGCCCGAACTCAGCGGCGATCCCCGCTTTTCCTCCGTCGCGACGCGGATGGAAAACATCGAAGCTCTCGCCGACATCGTCGCGCTCGAGATGCGCAAAGGAACCAGTGAGGCGATCTGTGCGCGCCTAGCGGCCGAAGGTGTCCCTGCCGCGCCCATCCGCATGCAAGACAGCGTGCACGAGGATCCCCAGGTGGTGGCAAACGGGCTCCTGCTCGAAATTGAGCATGCGCAGTGTGGACTCGTCCGCATCCCTGGTCCTGTCGCACGGTTTGCTTCCACACCGAGTGAAGTGCGCCGGCTCGCCCCTGTCCTCGGAGAACACACGGACGAGGTGCTGACCGAGATGGGCGTGAGTCCAGTGGAGTTGGCGGAGCTGCGTGCGCAGTCGGCTCTAGCCTAGTAAGGAGGGAGGGAAACCTTGGACGAAAGCCAGATCCTGGCGGGGCGGGCTGCCATCGTGACGGGCGGAGGCCGCGGAATCGGCCGTGGACACTGCCTTCACCTGGCGCGGGCTGGCGCCGCCGTGATCGTGAATGACGTCGACGGGGACGAGGCGGCGAAGGCTGTCGCGGAGATCACAAGCCAAGGGGGACGCGCGCTGGCCAGTACCGCAGATGTGGGTAGCCGCAAGGGCTGCGAGGAGATCGTCAGCCAATGCGTCGCAGCCTTCGGAAGAATCGATGCGCTTGTGGCAAACGCTGGCATCATGCGTGACCGGTCGTTCTTGAAGATGAGCGACGAGGAGTTCACCGATGTTTGGAGAGTCCATGTCATGGGCACCTTCTGGTGCGCCCAAGCCGCGGCGCTGCGGATGCGTGAGCAGGGCACGGGCGGAAGTCTCGTCCTGACGACTTCCGCCGCCCACATGGGAAACTTCGGGCAAACAAACTACGCCGCGGCCAAGGGTGCCATCGCCTCGATGACCTACACGCTCGCTCTCGAACTTGCGGCTTACGGGATCCGTGTGAACGCCATCTCGCCGGCCGGCACCACCCGGATGTCCGCGACCTTTCGCGGCCCGGACGGCAAAGTGGCGGAGATGCCATTCATCGATCCAACGCAAAATGGCGTCATGGTTGTATATCTGTGCAGCGACGAAGCGGGATACATCACCGGCCAGGTGTTCGGGACCGGTGCCGACCGGTTGATGCTGTTGTCTCAGCCGAAGTACGCGTTCGGAATGGTGAAGCCCGGCGGCTGGTCGCTCGCGGACCTGCGCCAGCACTTCAAGAACCAGCTCGGCAATCGGCTTGAGCCCCTCGGAATCCAGAAGGCACCCTATCCGTTCTACAACGGCGTAAAGCCTCGGAGCTGAGGTCAAGATGCTCGAGAGCGTGCGGGTCCTGGACCTGACGGACGAGCCGGGTTTTCTTGCCGGCAAGATCCTCGGGGATCTGGGTGCGGACGTGGTCAAAGTGGAACCGCCGGGCGGCCACCGGGTGCGTAGCAGCGGACCGTTCAGCGGTGGCGCGCCAGGGTCCGAGCGAAGTTTGCTCTGGGCGGCGTCTAACACAAGCAAGCGGGGAATCGTGCTTGACCTGGCAAGTGACCTTGGTCGCGCCGATTTCTTCAAGCTTGCGGATGTCGCCGACGTTCTACTCGAGACGGCGAGACCGGGCGCTCTGGATGCGGTCGGCGTCGGCGCAAAGGTGCTTCGCCGTCGAAACCCGCGTCTTGTCTACTGCGCCATCACACCCTTCGGTCAAACCGGTCCGCGCGCGCAGTTTCAAGGCGGCGATCTCGTGGTGGTCGCGATGGGGGGGAACGCGGCGATGACCGGAGACCCGGACCGGCCACCCCTGCGGTGCACGTTCCCCACGTCGCACTACCACGCCTGTGCGGAAGCAGCGCTCGCCGTGGTGATGGCGCTGTGGAACCGTGAGCGGACGGGCCAGGGCGATTTCGTGGATGTGTCGATGCAGGAGTGTCAACTCGGAACCCTGCTCTCTGCGGTGGGCCAATATGCGCTCCACGGCCGGCCGCCCCGACGCACGGGCGCGCGGATCGGCCGAACGCGGGAAATCTGGCCGGCGAAGGACGGCTTCGTGTCCTTCGGGCTGCGCGGAGGCCCTGCGCGCGCGGCCAATCTCGCCGCGACGGTCGAGTGCATGGCAGAGTGCGGGATGGCCCCGGAGTGGCTTCGGGCGATGGACTGGGCACGATACGACCCGGCGTCACTCTCGGACCCGGAGCTCGCGCGCCTCGAGGAGGCATTCGGAGCGTTCTTTCGCACAAAAACCATGCGCGAGCTCTACACTGAAGCGCTGCGCCGGAGAATCCTCCTCGCACCGTGTAACGACGCCCGGGAGTTGCTTGAGCATCCACAGCTTCGAGCGCGGAGCTTCTTCACGGAGCTTGAGATCGCGGACGAGAGTGCCCGGCTCGAGCACCCGGCATTTTTTGTGCGTTCGAGTGCGCCCGAGCTGCGCGTTCGGAGGCGGGCGCCACGGCTCGGCGAGCACCAGCTAGAGGTCGCGCAGGAGTGGCTTGCAGGCCGGCCGAGAGGCGCAGCCGGGTGCGAGGATTCTTCCGAGCTTGGTGGCGAGCCCAAGACCCGTGCGGGCGTGTTTGCCGGAACGAAGATCCTCGAGCTCGGCGCCGGGGCGGCTGGACCGGTGGCGACCCGCTACTTCGCTGAGCAAGGCGCCGAGGTCATTCGAGTGGAATCCCGTGAGCGGCCGGACTTTCTACGGCTGCTGCACTCCACACCAGGCATGGGTCTGGACGGCTCGCCTATGTTCATTCTTCTCAACCCGAACAAGCGCAGCGTCGCGCTGAACCTAACCCACCCAGAAGCGATCGCCCTTGTAAAGCGACTTGTGGGCTGGGCCGACGCCGTCGTAGAAAACTTCGCCCCCGGAGTCATGGAGCGACTTGGCCTTGACTACGAGGTCTTGCGTGCGGAAAGGCCCGACCTCGTGATGGTCTCGAGTAGCCTTTTTGGACAGACCGGGCCGCAGCGGAAATACCCGGGATTCGGCGGCCAAGGGTCGGCGATCGCAGGTTTCAATCACCTGACCGGTTGGCCCGATCGAGAAGCCCATGGTCCCTGGGCGACCATCACCGACTCGCTTGCCCCCCGCTTCACTGCGGCTGCACTTGCATCGGCGTTGCTCGAGCGCCGCAGAACAGGCCGTGGGCAGCACCTCGACGTGTCGCAGATCGAGGTCGGGGTGTATGCACTTTGCGAGACGATCGTGCAGTGCAGCGCGACCGGTGCGAGTCCATGCAGAGCCGGAAACCATGACGGCCGAGCCGCGCCTCACGCCATCTACCCCTGTCGCGGCGACGACCGCTGGATCGCGATCTCAGTGCGGGACGACGACGCGTGGCGGGCTCTGCGCGCCGCGCTGGGTGACCCCCCGTGGGCACGTGAATCAGGCCTGAATACCCTGGCAGGCCGCCTTGCACGCCAGGAAGAGCTCGACCTACGGATCGCCTCGTGGACGCGCGAACGCGAGGCTGAATCGTTGATGAACGAGCTTCAGGCTGCGGGGGTCGAGGCCGGCGTCGTGCAGGACTTCCGTGACCTCCTCGGCGATCCCCAGCTCGCACACCGTCAGCATTTTGTCCGGATCGCGCACCCCGGGCTCGGAGAGCTCGTCTTCGAGCGCGCGGGATTCCGGCTTTCGGAGAGTCCAGGCGCACTCAGCAGCCCGGGCCCGGACCTCGGAGCGGACACGACGTTCATCCTGACCGGGCTCCTTGGCCTCTCGGGCAAGGAGGCAGCGAAGCTCGTGGCGGACGGGATCGCGACATGATCGGGATTACCTCCTATGGCGCATACGTGCCGGCAACGCGCTTGCCGCTTGCACTGATTGGCGGATCGCGCAGCGAGGGTGGGCCTGAGAAGGCCGTAGCATCCTACGACGAGGACGCGATCACGATGGGCGTCGCCGCCGCCACTGAGTGTCTGCGCGGATTTGACCGGGCTGTGGTCGATGCGGTTTTCGTGGGCTCGACGACCCTCCCCTATCAAGAGAAGCTCGCGGCCAGCATCGTCGCGAAGGCGCTCGATCTGCGCCGCGATGTCGCCACCGCGGACTACGGGGGCTCGCTTCGAGCCGGGGCATCGGCGCTCCGCGGCGCCCTCGACGCGGTCGCTGCGGGCACCGCGCGCGGCGCCCTAGTCGTGGCCTCGGACTGCCGGCTGGCCGCTCCGCGCTCCGCCCTCGAACGGAGCGTCGGCGACGGCGCCGCCGCATTTCTTGTCGGAGACGCCCACTGCATTCTGGCCTGCGAAGCGTTGCATGCAGTCGCCGATGAGATTCTCGACGTTTGGAGAGCGGCGGGAGACCCATTCGTGCACACCTGGGAGGAGCGCTTCGTGGTGGAGCATGGCCATCGCTCGGTGCTGGTCGAGGCGATGCGCGGTCTCTTCCAGAAGACCGGACTTGGGCCCGACGACTTCGCGCGGGCTGCTCTCTACGCCCCCGACCTCGCGAGCCATCAAGCCGCCGCTCGCGCCGCAGGTCTCGCCACCGAGCGCCTTCAATCCCCGCTCTTCGGGCGCCTCGGAAACACCGGTGCGGCCTTCGCGCCTATGCTCCTCGTCGCCGCTCTCGAAGAGGCAAGACCGGGTGAGCGCCTGCTTTTCGCAAGCTACGGCGACGGGGCAGAGGCTTCCGCGTGGCGCACCACCGCAGAGATCGAGAAGCTCGGTCCGCGGCGTGCCATCCATTGGCACCTTGACCGCCGGCGCGCGATCCGCGACTACGCAGCTTACCTACGCGCGCGACACCTCGAAGCCGCGGAACACGATGTACGCCAGGGGCCGGCAATTTCGGCCACCGTGCACTTTCGCGAGCGCGACCATGACCTGAGCTTCCACGGTGTCCGCTGCCGACGCTGCGGCGCCGAGTACTTCCCGTCGCAGCGCGTTTGTTATAACTGCCATGCGCGCGACGATTTCGAAAGCATTCGCCTCTCCGACCGCCCGGGTTGGCTGCTTTCCTGGACGCTTGACCACTTCTTCCCCACGCCCGAACCGCCGCTCGCTGCGGGCGTCGTGCAGATCGAGGGAGGTGCTCGCGCTTACCTTCAGCTCACGGGCGTCGGCAGCGAGGAGCTGCGCTGCGACCTACCGCTTGAGTTCGTGTTCCGGCGGATCCACGAGGTTGGCGGCAAGCCCAACTATTTCTGGAAGGCCACCCCTTCGCGCAACCCGCGCCCGGAGCCTCAATGAACCCCGACGCCATTCGCGACAAGACCGCCATCGTGGGCGTGGGTTGCTGCAAATTCGGCGAAAATTGGACCCAATCGCCCGAAGACATGATCGTAGAAGCGGCCTATGAGGCGTACGCAGACGCCGGCATCGACGATCCGCAGCGCCGCATCGAAGCCGTGTTTTGTGGCGCGGCCTATCCGTCGCGAGGCACTGCGGAGGTGGCGGAGTCTCTGAAGCTGTTCGATCGCCCTGTGAGTCTCGTACAGAACTACTGCGCGACGGGCACCGATGCCTTTCGCTATGGCGTCTTCTCCGTCGCCTGTGGTCTTTACGACACCGTCCTTGTGGTGGGCTTCGATAAACCCAAGGACCGAGGAGTATCGGGGCCCAGCATCATGATGAGTGGTGTTCGCGATCTGCCGGCGACGCCGGCAGGCTGGTTTGCCCTGTGCGCCGCTCGCTACTTCGAAAAGTACGGCGCCACACGCGAGGATCTTGCACGGATCGCGGTGAAGAATCACCACAACGGAACGCTGGCCCCGAAGTCGATGTTGAAGCGAGAAATCACCATCGACGACGTTCTCAAGGCGCGAATCATCTCTTGGCCTTTCGGGCTCTATGATTGCGCCGCACAGTCCGATGGCGCAGCGGCAGTCGTGCTCACTCGTCGCGAGCTCGCGAAAACGTTCCGAGACGATTTTGTGCTGGTCCGCGCAGTCGCCATCGCGCTCGCGCCCAACCCGCAATCCGATCCGAGCTTCGACTTTCTCGGGTGGAAGCCCACCATCTATGCGGCGAGACAGGCCTACGCGATGGCAGGTATTGCCAATCCGCGCAAGGAGATCGACGTCGCGCAGGTGCATGACTGCTTCACCCTCACGGAACTCCTTACGTATGAAGATCTGGGATTGTGCGACAAGGGCGCGGCCAAGGAACATGTTGCCGCGGGCACGTTCGCGCTGAAGGGGGAATTGCCGATCAACACCGACGGCGGCCTCAAGAGTTTTGGCCATCCCACCGGCGCGACAGGGGTGCGCATGATCTACGAAAACGTGCTTCAGCTCCAAGGCCGCGCCGGCCCACGACAAGTCGACAACGCGGCCGTCGCGCTCTCACACAACATCGGAGGCGCGCCGCAAACCTGCGGCATGACCATCCTCGCGCGACCCTGAAGCGGTCTGCGCTTGCCACGGAGGGACCGCCATGCAAGAGATTCGGTTTGACGACATCGACGGCCTGCGCTCGGCCATCTCCGAGGAGTGGGGGCCATGGGGCCCTGAAACCCTGGTCTCGCAAGAGATGATTGATGCCTTCGCCGAGCTCACGGGCGATCGGCAATGGATCCATGTGGACGTGGAGCGTGCCCGCCGTGAAAGCCCCTTCGGGGGCCCCATTGCACACGGCTTTCTCACGCTCTCGCTGCTACCCGCCCTTCGCGGCGGCGCCAGCTTTCGAATTGTCGGCTACGGCAACGCGACGAACTACGGCGCCGATGGCCTGCGATTCCTGGCCCCCGTCCCTTCGGGAAGCAAGATCCATGCGCGCGGGCGCTTGGTCGGAGCCGAAGCCAAACCCAAGGGGACGCTTGTCACGACCGAGACCGCGGTGCACGTGGTGGGAAATGACAAGCCCTCTCTCTTGTACAAGGGGCTCGTGCTCTATAACCCCGCCCGAGCGCGCTCCTCATGAACCTCCGCGACAGCGAAGCTGAGGCCCGCTTCCGCCATGAGGTCCGCAGCTGGCTGGCCGCGCATCTGCCCACAGCTTGGGGCACGCCCGCTTTCAGGGAGCCGGAGTCCGCCGCCGAGAAGGTGGAGTTCGCGAAGCGCTGGCAGCGGGAGCTCTTCGACGGCGGGTGGGCGGGACTCGACTGGCCGCGCGCCTTCGGCGGCCGCGGAGCCGGCGTGGCAGAGCACCTCATCTGGCAAGAGGAGTATGCGCGCGCACGTGGGCCAGACCTGATCAATCTCACGGTCGGCCTCGGTCTCGTGGGACCGACGCTGATCGCCCATGGCACGGCTCGTCAGAAGGAACGCTTCCTCCAGCCCATCCTCAAGGGCGACGAGATCTGGTGTCAGGGATTCTCGGAGCCGAATGCCGGTTCCGATCTCGCCTCGCTGCAGACG
>DOUU01000254.1:2274-2502 GCA_003520425.1 Deltaproteobacteria bacterium | reverse complement strand
CCCAAGCATAAGGGTCTCACCTTCCTTCTGGTCGACATGAAGAGCCCGGGGATCACGATCCGCCCCCTTCGCGAGATGACGGGCGAGGCGTGGTTCAACGAGGTCTTCTTCGATGAGGTGCACGTACCGATCGACAACGTGGTGGGTGAAGTGGATCGCGGCTGGGACGTCGTTATGACAACGCTGGGCCACGAGCGTGGCTCAACGTCCCCTCACGCGCGACTCGCG
>DOUU01000254.1:0-2180 GCA_003520425.1 Deltaproteobacteria bacterium | reverse complement strand
GGCTCGATCCTGAAGGTCTTCTGGAGCGAGCTCGACCAGCGCCTCAACGAGACCGCGCTCGATCTTCTTGGGCCCGCCGGCATGGTGCCGCGCGGCGATTCCCGCGCGGTGGAAGGCGGCTTCTGGAGCCACGAGCTCCTTTGGTCGCGTGCGGCGACGATCTACGCGGGGACATCGGAAATTCAGCGCAACATCATCGCGCAGCGAGCGCTCGGGCTCCCGCGAAGCTGACCGTCGGAGGTTCCCATGGGTTCGCGCTTTCCCTTCCCTGCCAACCCCAACGGCTGGTTCCGCGCCCTCTACAGTACAGAACTCGGACCGCGCGAAGTGAAGCCCCTCCACATCTTCGGCCGAGAACTGGTCGCCTTCCGAGATGAGGACGGAGTGTCGCATGTCCTCGATGCCTATTGCCGCCACCTTGGCGCGCATCTCGGCTACGGAGGCCGGGTCGAGGGCCGCGGCCTGCGCTGTCCTTTTCATGCCTGGCTTTGGGACGGGAGCGGCACATGCATCAACATTCCCTATGCCAAACGCATCCCTCCCGGTGCACGCCTGCGCTCCTGGACGACGAATGAGAAAAATGGCCTCATCATGATCTGGCATCACGCTGAGGAGAAGCCTCCCAGCTTCGAAATTCCGGATCTCCCGGAATACGGAGCATCGGACTGGAGTCCATACGAGGTCCGTCGTTGGAGGGTCCGGAGCCGTTGGCTTGACATGAACGAGAACGCTGTCGACCAAGTCCACTTTCGGTACGTCCATGGCACTCACACGGTGCCCCGCACCGAGGTGGAGATGGATGGTCCCGTGTTGCGCTGTCGCTCGCGGATGAAGATGGGAACGCCTCGCGGCGAGATTGACGGCGGAATCGATACGACGGACTGGGGTCCGGGGTTTCAGACCGTGCGCGTGACGGGCATCGCGGAGACGCTGATGGTGAACACATCGACGCCAGTCGATGACGAGTACACGGACGTGAGCTTTGCGTACAGCGTGAAGCAAGGAGCTGGAACGAGCTCCCAGCATGGCGTCGGAGCGGCTTTGATCAGGGACCTCGAAAAGCAAATGGCACAAGACATTGTGATCTGGGAAAACAAGAAATATTTTGAGAAGCCGCTTCTTTGCGACGGCGACGGCGCCTTCCCCGTGTATCGGCGCTGGATGCGACAGTTTTTTGCTGAAGGCGCGTGGCGCACGGGAGGCGAAGGGTGACGGCGGTGGGCGAACTCAGGGCAATCGACGCTTGGGTGAACGTGAACATGGCCGAGCTCGGCCGGCCCGACTACCTCGTGCAGGTGAAAGAGAACTATTTCAAGGGTGGAGAGGAGTTCTTTAAGAATCTCTCGATCGAAGAAACGCTCGCACAGATGGATGAGGCAGGAGTCGAACGTGCGATCCTGACTACGGATGCGATTCATCCCTCAAAGCACGTGCTCTCGTTCCCCAAGACGAAGCCCGAACGCTTCGCGCTCTCCCTCACACTGGATCCGCGAAAGGGAATGAAGGCCATCCGGTGTCTCGAATCGCTGGTTCGATCGGAGCCCGTTGCTCTCGCGAGGATCGTGCCGTTCTACTTCGATGTACCACCCAATGATGCAATCTATTTCCCAGTCTATGCGAAGTGCATCGAGCTCGGCCTTCCAATCTCCATCAACACTGGGATCCCCGGCCCTCCCGCGCCAGGGGAGTGCCAACATCCCATCCACCTTGACAAGGTCTGTCTGCACTTCCCAGAGCTCACCCTGGTGATGGCGCACGGCGCTGACCCCTGGTGGAACGTTGCGATTCGTCTCATGCTGAAGTATCGCGGTCTGCATCTCATGACGTCCGCATATCTGCCGCGCTATTTCCCTCCGGAGTTTGTTCACTTTATGAACACCCGGGGTCAAGACAAGGTCATCTTTGCATCCGATCACCCGGCGCTATCGATGAAACGTTGCGTGGAAGAGGCGAGCAAGCTGGACCTGCGACCTGGGGTACTCGAGAAATTCCTGCGCGGCAACGCGGCGCGACTATTCCCGATCCGCAATCTGAGCTGAAGGCCTCACTCCCGTAGAGCGAGGCAGCGCGCCCGAGGCTGCACAGCCTTCGATCCCGTCCACGCTGGAGGCGGGAGTGCAGTATCCACACTTCAATATGTGGTGCTTACGGCGGCTGTGACTGGAGCTGGTCTCACCATT